>JACRBZ010000043.1 GCA_016219185.1 Deltaproteobacteria bacterium | reverse complement strand
TTAATCATCGACAAAAGCGGCCTTTCCAGGGCGGCCGGAAGGGTGATCGCACTTCCTGGAGTGTTCAGGCGGGCAAAACAGTCGGCTTTGAAGTCCACCGGATGGATGATCCGGGGCGAGATGCGGGACTTTATTGAAAGTGGAGGCGGCGGAGCCTGGCCAGGACGTCATCCCCTGTCTGCAACGTTCTTTAAAAAATACAAGATGGGAACATCCCGGTGGGGTCGGAGCAAGAAAACTATGGGTCCCATGTTCTGGCTGGGAAGGTTTTCAAGGTATCGGATCACGGATGACATGGCACTGATCGGGTTCGGCAAATCCCACGGGTCAAAGGCTTCCAAGGCCGAACGGGAATCCCCGGCCACGATAAGCCCTTTCCTCATGTCGGTCTTACGACGGGCAGAGCAGGGAGAAAACACCCTGGTGACTAAATCCATGCGGCGGTTCTTCGGGGCCACCCGGAAGAGCAATAGCAAATCCCTGGCGGCGGGAAGGACATTCTTCCCCTTGCGTGCAAGCACAAAGGTTCTTGAAACACCCAGGCGGCCCATCTTTGGCCCGGTCATGGCGCGGATCCAAAACCAGATCACCCCACATTTTGAGGACCGGTTCTGGCTGGCCGTCACCCGTTACAGGGAAGGAGCAGAAAACAAACGATGACATCGGCGGACATCATCAAAAAAATCATGAGCGTCTGGGCAACCGATCCGGGCCTTCAGGAATTCTGTCAGAACGCTTACGGCGGGCGGCCCCTGATCCGTGGTTTTGCGGATCTGGAAAAGCCCGTGCCTGATGAGGACTTTCCCCTGATCAGCTTTTACGGCAGCAAGTCCGGCGGCGGGATGAGCGGAAACCTGGTCCGCCATGAGTTTCTGGTGGGCTTTGCCGTTCTGGATGCCGCCATTGAAAGGGATGACGCCCTGAACATCGAAAACAGCGTGGGACTGTCACGGGTCCAGACTTTCCGGGACCTGGCCGAACGGGCTTTATATTCGGCGCGGATCGGGAAGATCACCTGGGAAGGTGAGGAAGATCCTCTGACGGATTTTCCTGTGTTTACGGCCATGACGGTGATCACGGTGGAAACACCAAACATCAAAACACGACCATAAGGAGAAAAGGAAATGACATACAAAAACGAAGGTTTTATCGGGTCCGGTGATTTGAACCTGGATATTTTTAACAGCCTGGGCGTTAAGACGGGCGAACTATTTGTGGGCAACGCTTCGAGCTTTGCCATCAACGCTCCGTCCATCGAAAGAAAAGAACAGAAAGGCATGATGCGTGAAAACTACGCACAGACCACCAAGTCCGTGATCACCAAAATGGATCAGGAATTGAAATTCACCCTGACGGACATCAACCGGGAAAACCTGGTCATGGCCATGTTCGGGGAAGGATCGTCCGTTACCCAGACCGCAGGAACCGGAACGGAAAACCTTACGGCCATCCATGACCGTTGGATCAAGCTGGGTCACAGGAAACTTGATCCCGCAACACCGCCCGTGGTGACCGTGGCCACCGTTGCCCAGACAGAGGGCGAGGATTATGAAATCGATTATCAGGTGGGCCGGATCAAGGTTCTTTCAACAGGCGGCATTGCTTCGGCAGCGTCCATGTCCATTGAAAGTCACTGGCTTGCACTCACCGGGTATCAGGTGGCAGGCCAGAAGATCAACAAGCTTGAAGCCTATATCCGTTTTATTGGCCGCGACATGGCCAATCAACGGGATTGTGAAGTGATCGTCCACAAATGCCAGCTTGAACCGTCCGGTGATATCAACTGGCTTACGGAAGATTACGCCAGCCTTGAGTTCAAGGGCAAGATCCTTTCCACGGCATCCGGCACTTGGAATGTGGTGTTTTATTAAAATCTGACCAGGGCGCTTTATCCGGGCGCCCGTAGTTGAAAGGTTTGGCAATGCAGAGAAAGATCGAAGCAAAAGAACTGACCATCAGCCAGATCCGGCAGGTGTTTGAAAGCATGGAAAAACGGACAGACATCCATACAGTTGAAATCCTTTTCCCCAACGAAATCCCAGTTATGGCGGTGAGTCTGAGCACAGGGCTTTCCCTTGAAGAACTGGCCGGGGATATCCCGCCGTCAGAGATCAAACGGCTCATCGATGAGGTGAAGACAAAGAACCCTTTTTTTTTAAGCGGACTTCAGAGTCTCGCCAAAGTGGGTACAGCGCTCATGGAGAATCTGAAACCCCGTTGTCCGCCCTGGACCGGCTGGTGTGCCATGTGGTCATGGCCGGTCATCCCATGGCCTTGACCTATCCGTCAAGGTTGTTTG
>JACRBZ010000042.1 GCA_016219185.1 Deltaproteobacteria bacterium | reverse complement strand
TGGCAATATGGCCACCTATATGCTTTACGGTCCTTACCCGGATTGGACTGCCAGGAGCTATCACCGGAACAGTGACGGAACCGCACAGATGCTCTGGGTGCGAAGTGATGGAATCGCATCGATCTGGACCATGGATACCAGTGGCAATATGACCACCTATATGCTTTACGGACCATACCCGGATTGGACTGCCAGGAGCTATCACCGGAACAGCGACGGAACCGGCAATATGCTCTGGGTGCGAACTGACGGATATACGTCTCTCTGGGATATGGGTGCTGGTGGCAATATGACCACCTATATGCTTTACGGACCATACCCGGATTGGACTGCCAGGAGCTACCACCGGAACAGCGACGGAGCCGGGCAGATGCTCTGGGTGCGGACCGACAGAACCGCATCACTCTGGACTATGGATACCAGTAACAATATGACCAGCGCTAAGCTTTATGGTCCTTATCCGGATTGGACTGCCAAGAGTTATTACCGTAAGAGCGACGGAACTGCGCGGATGCTCTGGGTGAGGACTGACGGATATACGTCTCTTTGGGATATGGATACCAGCGGCAATATGATCAGCTATAAGCTTTACGGTCCTTACGCAGGTTGGGCTGCTCAAGATTACGACTGATTACGCCCAAGTCATTCGTGATAGATATCACATAGAGCAGATAATCATCACCAGCCTCTAAGGTTTAACTCCATATTGGCTGGTGTTTTTTCTCCGGTTCTGAACGAAAAAGCCTTTCGTATAAACATTGGACAGAATAATCGGAAACCTGGCAATGGTTGCCTGCTTGTGAGGGGCTCTGCATATAGCTGACAGGCCCTCTTGAGGAATGAAATGGAAGAGACAATGATGCATTGCGCGAAAGCATACAGGTTCCGGACCAAATCTTCCACCCATTCTGGTATAAATCAGACTGGGGATTCAGATCGTTCTTTGTAATGGTTTCAGCGACGAAAATGACGAGCAGCACACCAAGGCCATGGACATCAAAGGGTTTCTAAAGAAGCCCGTTGCAGCAGGTGATCTTGCCGAAATGGTTAGAAAAGTGCAGGATGCGTCAAAAGGCCCGACTTCAGATTAGTTATCCTATGCTTGAATATTTACCATCTGATATTATTAAGGATACCGAAACAAATCGAAATAAGGGCTGAACAGTTGACCGGTGTAATTATGTAAGGGTAGATACTTTTGCAAGAGATTCCCATAATGAAAGTTAATCGCATATTTTTTGCTCTCTTTGTAATTTTCATCGTCACGTCTTATGGTGATGATGCCTGGTCGCTTGAATTTCCCTTTGATCACGGCCCTCACTTTGATGCAAGAAGTGAGTGGTGGTATTTCTCCGGAGAGATTTTGACGGTTGAAGGGAAGACACTTGGCTTTGAATGTACCATTTTTAAAGAGCAGGTTAACCGTCGTAATGCCTTTGCCTTTATTGGCCATGTCGCGGTAAGCGATCCGGAGAATGTTGAACATATTTTCAGTGAAACCATTACCTATCCCCCTGTTCCCGATATCGAAGAAGGCAAACCGGTTATAAATATCAATGATTTTTCTTATTCTTTTTCAGAAACAGAAGGTTTTATTAAGGTACAGGGCAGAGGAGAGAATCTGAACGTTGATGTCGACTTATACCCTTTAACAGGAGTTCTGCCGCACGGAGAGGATGGCGTTATTGTCATGGGTGATGGCAGAGATTCATATTATTACTCGTACACCAATCTTGCAACTACAGGAAATATCACCCTAAAGGGGATTAAATACGCTATTTCTTCCGGTCATACATGGATGGATCACCAGTGGGGCAACTTCACCGTGTTTGGAGATCTCTGGGACTGGTTTTCATTGCGGTTTGATGATGGGGGCGCTTTAATGCTTTTCCGGTTCAGGAATATTTTTGGAGATACGGTCAGATCAAACTGGACATACCAGTCAGCGTCCGGAGAGGTATACTATGGTGAACCTTTTATGATGCAGGCAAAACGAACCTACACAGATGAGAATGGCAATTGCGAGTATCCTGTTGACTGGACAGTAGCAGTTTCAAATCTTGATGCCATTTTTGCAGTGAAGCCTCTTTTTGATGCGCAAGCGCTATATGACGTCACAACTCCCGATTACTGGGAAGGCCTTTGTTCATTCGATGGTTGCATAGCTGGAAAGAAAGTGTCGGGGTCTGCCTATGTTGAATTGACCGGTTATTGTTCGATCCCGTTCAACTCCACCGGGGGAAAATGATGAGTTTATTTTTGATTTTAATCGCTTTAAAAATCGTATAACAAAAACACCCTTTGTTTTTGTGCGAATCTTGTTTTTATCGGAATCGAAATCATTCATTTTTACCTGAAAACCCAGGAATATTGATGACCGAAATCAACGCGTATAAGGAATTGGAAGCCCGTTTTCAGGAAATAACCCGTGAAAAAGAAGCGCTTGAAAGCATTATCGAGACGATTGAAGACGGTTTTATCGAAACCGACCTGAAAGGAAAAGCCACCCGTTTCAACAAGGCCACCTGCGATATCTGCGGGTACCCTCCCGAAGAAGTCGTTGGGTTGTCCTACAGGGATTACATGGATAAGGAGACGGCTTCCAACGTATTTCGAACCTTCAACAAAGTTTATAAAACTGGAATTCCGAACAAGGCCTTTGATTATGAGATCATCCGCAAGGAAGGCACCCGGCGAAACGTTGAGATTTCCATTTCTCCCAGAAAGGATAATTCCGGGAAGATGATGGGGTTTCAGTGCATCATGCGGGATGTGACGCTCAGGAAACAAGCGGAAAAAGAACTTGTCCAGCAGCGGGGCCGTCTGGAAGCGATTTTTCGAAGCGTTGAAGATGCCATCATTACCGTTGATCAAAATCTGAATGTCACGGAAGCCAACGAAGCGGCATCAAAAATATGCGACCTCTTGCCGGAGCAGTTGACGGGCGGCTTTTTCAGCATACACAATGAAAACTGCAATCAGGCATGCCGGGACATTCTGAAAGAAACGCTCGACAGAAAGACAGCCATCAGGAATTATCCGGTCAAGTGCGGCCGCAAGGGTTCCCCGCTGCAAAAAGTGAGCTTGTCCTGCGCGCCGCTGGCAGACCACAACGGCAATTTTTTGGGAGCTGTTCTGGTAATCCGGGACATCACCCGGTTGATGGATCTGGAAAGAGAGCTTAAAGAGCGGCATCAGTTTCACAATATCATCGGTAAGAGTCTAGGCATGCAGCATATTTACAGGCTGATCGAGGATATCTCTGATTATGAAGCCACGGTGCTGATCACCGGAGAAAGCGGTACCGGCAAGGAACTGGTCGCACGGGCCGTTCATTACAGCGGAAGCCGTCATTTTAAACCTTTCGTGACGGTCAATTGTTCGGCACTTGCGGAAAATCTTCTGGAAAGCGAGCTTTTCGGTCATGTCAAGGGCGCTTTCACGGGAGCCATCCGGGATCATATCGGGCGGTTCCAGGCAGCGGACAGCGGCACCCTTTTGTTGGATGAAATCGGGGACATCTCTCCATTAATACAGTTAAAACTGTTGCGGGTGCTCCAGGAAAAGGAATTCGAGCGGGTCGGAGACTCGCATCCCATCCGGGTCGATGTCCGGGTCATTGCCTGCACCCATCAGGATCTCAAGGAAAAGGTCAGACGTGGCGGTTTTCGCGAGGATCTGTATTATCGCCTGAACGTTCTTGAAATCAAGATCCCCCCGCTTCGGGAACGCATGGAAGACCTGCCGCTGCTGATTGCACATTTTGTTTCAAGATTCGAAAATAAATTTAAATTGACGGTTGAAAGCATTACCGATGAAGTATTCAATGCCTTTATGAAATATCACTGGCCGGGAAACGTCCGCGAACTGGAGCATTGCATCGAAAGAGCCGTTATTTTAAGCCGGGGCGGAGCCATTACCCACAGCCACATCCCCGCCGAGATTGTTTCTCAAATCAAAAAAAACGAACCCCAATTAAGAATTCACAAAGAAAACGAACCCCGGGAAATATTGAATATCCTTTATCAAACGGACTGGAACAAGTCAAAGGCAGCCCGTTTGCTCGGCATCAGCAGAAAAACCCTCTATCAAAAAATCCAAAAGCACAACATCTTTCCATCCACTCCCAAAAACATGTAACCGGTTACACTTCTGGATGCACCCAATTGTGTAACCGGTTACATATCCAGCCACTGACATCCGCTTCCGGCATCACGGCTCATACTGCTTTAACGTATTACATTCATATATAATTATTATTAATACAATGAATATAAACCACATGGCATGGATTTTGATATGCCAATAATTCCGTGGCCTGTTGTCTGGCAACAGGCTCTTTATCCATGTGCAATAACACAGCAAAGGGGCGATCCATGATGGTGACGCCAGCGGGCTGCTGCTTTTCGGCGCTGTGTCGGCGCCGAGACGTTGAACGCGCTTTCCATCGTTCCCTGCAGTCCTGGATGAAAAAAATCGGACCAGATAATCTTTTTAAAAATTTATGTAAAACAGGAGGCAATGAATATGGAAACAAGGTTCTGGCACAGCCATTATGACTACAATGTCCCCGCCAGTATTCGATACCCCCGGATCCCTGTCCAGGACTTGCTGCAACGGGCCGCCAATCTTTTTCCGGACAAACCGGCGTCAAACCTGTATGGAACGGAGATGACTTTCTGGGAACTTCGCCGACAGGTCCTGAAAATGGCCAGTGCCATGGGTGCCATGGGCGTGAAGAAAGGCGACCGTGTGGCGGTGCATCTTCCCAACTGCCCCCAATATATGATCGCCTATTATGCCGCAATGACGCTGGGCGCCATCGTGGTGAACCTCAATCCCATGTACACGGCGGAGGAGCTGAAAGCCATCATCCGAAATACCGGGGTGACAACCCTATTCACTTTTGACCTGGTTTTGCCGAATATCCGGCTGCTCTGCGCCGATGCGGAAATTCCAAGGGTCGTTGTCACCAAAGTAACCGACTATATCCAGGGGATGAAAGTGAGCACGCCGGCCTCGCTGGAGCTGGAAAAAGGCTGGATGCACTTCTCCTTACTTCTGGAAGGCGGTAATCATACCCCTTCTTTGCGTGTTGCGATCCTCCCCGATGATCCGGCACTGATCCAGTTCACCGGGGGTACCACCGGAATCCCCAAGGGTGCGGTTCTCACCCATGCCAACATCATCGCAGCCACCATGCAGGCCAATCAATGGGGGGCTCACCTCAACCAGTTGACTCCGCCGGAAAAACGCATCGTTTTATCCATGTTGCCCTTTTTTCATGTTTACGGCGACATCGTTGCGATGAACTGGGCCGTGTTCAGTTGCGCAACCCAGATTCTGGTTCCCCGATTTGATATTGACGAATTGATGGGCATACTGACCCGATTTGAACGGATTTCCTTCTTTCCGGCCGTGCCCACGATGCTGAATGCAATTTTGAACCATCCCAAAGCCGATGAAATGGAATTGGGAAAAAAATTCGGACTCCTGAACAGCGGCGGAGCGCCCTGCCCCCTGGCCTTGATTGAAAAAGCCCGGGATATGGGGATTGCCTTCAGTGAGGGCTGGGGAATGAGCGAGACCACATCCGTGGGCCTTGCCAATCCCAATTTCGGCCTCATGAAACCCGGCAGCGTCGGCATTCCGGTTCCGGATACGGACGTTCGGGTCGTGAACCCGGAGGATGGTGTGACGGATATGCCCAGGGGCGAGCGGGGGGAACTGATTTTGAAAGGGCCTCAGGTCATGCAGGGCTACTGGAACAATCCGGATGAGACGGACGGGCAGATCAAAAACGGGTGGCTCCATACCGGAGATGTGGCCATCCAGGATGAAGACGGCTATATTTTCATCGTCGATCGCACCAAGGACATGATCATTGCCAGCGGATATAACGTCTATCCGCGCGAGGTGGATGAGGTGGTTTTTCAGCATCCGAAAGTTTCCGAAGCGGTAACCATTGGCGTTCCAGACGCTTACCGGGGAGAAACGATCAAGACATTTGTGGCCCTGAAACCGGGCCAGACCGCAACCGCGGAGGAAATTATCGAATTCTGCAAGGACAAGCTGGCGCCGTACAAGCGGCCCAGGAGTATCGAATTCAAGGATAATCTTCCCAAATCAGCCGTTGGAAAGGTGCTTCGCAAAGTGTTGCGTGCCGAGGAAGAAGCCAGACTGAAGAAAGATGTTTGATCGGTTTTTGCCTGAACACCGTAGTTATTGAATAAAGGGGAGAATTATGTCAGACAGAGAAGTCGTATTTGTAAATGGGGCGCGTACCGCTTTCGGCCGCATGGGAGGGGCTTTGCGGGATTTTTCAACATCAAAGCTGGCCAGCATCGGCATCCGGGGACTGCTGGATAAAACCGGGATTCAAGAAAAGGCCAGGGTGGATTGTGTTTTCATGGGCAGCGCGGCCCACTGCTCCCAGGCCCTGAACCCGGCCAGGTGGGCTGCACTGGATGCCGGACTCGGATACGAGACGTCTGCCTCCTATGTGGAAATGCAGTGCGGGTCGGCCATCGATGCCATCAATCACGCGGCATGGAAGATTCTGGCCAACCAGGCAGATATTGTCATTGCCGGCGGCGCCGAAGCCTACAGCCAGATTCCGGCAAAATTTTCCATGTCCACGCAGCCATATCGCCTCATCCCCCCCATGCCGCTGACCCTCCAGTTGTCACCGGTCCGGGATGAGCAGCTTGAGATGGGGCTTACCGCCGAGAATCTGCAGCAGATGTACCAGATTTCCCGTCAAGCCTCGGATGAATTCGCCTGGAACAGCCAGATGCGGGCCAGTGCGGCAATGGCGGCCGGCTGTTTTGACGAAGAAATCGTTCCGGTCATCTTCCCGGCAACCCGCAAAACACCGGAAATGGCATTTATGGTTGACGAGCACCCGCGTTCCGACACCACCCTGGACAGTCTGGCCAAACTGCCCCCGGTTTTTAAACAGGACGGTACCGTGACAGCAGGTAATGCTTCGGGCCGAAACGACGGATCCGCCTTTGTTTTAATGATGAGCGCAGCCAAAGCCAGGGATCTCGGGTACGAACCCATGGCCAGATGGGTTTGCGGGGCCGACCATGGATGCGATCCGAAGATCATGGGAATCGGACCGGCCTATGCCGTGCCGGTCGCGCTCAAACGGGCCGGCTTGAAGCTCTCCGACATGGATGTCATGGAGTGCAACGAGGCTTTTGCCGTTCAGAATCTGGCGGTGATCCGGGAACTTGAAAACCGGACCGGGCAAAAAGTGGATATGGAAAAATGGAACCCCCTGGGCGGGGCCATTGCTTTCGGGCACCCCAATGGCGCATCCGGGGCCCGCATCGCCATGTTCGCCATGCGCGAACTGATCCGACGGGGCGGAAGATACGGTTTCTTCAGCTCCTGCTGCGGCGGCGGGCTGGGAGTGGCCACCATTATAGAAAATCTTCGAAAATAAGGTGAATGACATCGGGCTGCCTCCAAGGACGGTCCGGGGAATCGAAAGGAAGTAAAATGAAAATTGAGGATGTGAAACGTATTTGCGTGATCGGCGCGGGAAACATGGGGCATCAGATATCGACGCTCTGCGCCATCCAGGGTTACCGGACCGTGTGCACGGATATCAGCCCGGACATGCTGAAAAAAGCCGATGCATTCGTGAATAAATATCTGGCCGGACGGGTTGAAAAAGGCAAGCTGAGCGCTGAAAAGGCCGGACAGGCCAGAGAGAATCTTTCCTTTACCGACAGCTTGAAAGATGCCGCAAAAGACGCCGATTACGTCATCGAGGCAGCCGTCGAAGTGCTGGATGTCAAGCGCAAACTCTTTGCAGATATCGACAAAATGGCCCCGGCCCACGCCATTCTGGCTACCAACAGCTCTGCGATCGTCAGCTCCCGGATCGCGGATGTCACTTCCCGGCCGGACAAGGTCATCAATCTGCATTTCTTTAACCCGGCCCTGGTCATGAAGCTGGTGGAAGTGGTTCAGGGTCCCCATGTATCGGATGAAACCACCGCCGTTTCCATGGCATTGTGCGCCAGGCTCGAGAAAATCGCGGTTCACATCAAAAAGGAAGTGGACGGGTTCCTGCTGAACCGCATCTTCAAGGTGCTCGCCAGGGAAGCGCTCTGGATGCTGGAGATGGGTATTGCATCCGCCGAAGACATTGACAAGGCCTGCGTCTACGGCGCCGGACACCCCATGGGGCCTTTCAGCCTGATGGACTTGACAGGCATCGATCTGGCTTATACCATGGGCATGGAAGCATTCAAAAAATCGGGAGATCCGGCGGATCTGCCGGCCCCGAGTGTTGTTGAGCATGTGGCAAGGGGCGAGTACGGCCAGAAGACCGGCAAGGGTTGGTACGATTACGCTAAAAAGACAAATTAATTCCAGTTCACAGCCTGAATGCGAACTGGAATATCATTTTGAATGCAAAATGGAATAAGGAGGGTTTTTATTATGGCTCAGGTTATTGCCGATCGCAGGGACATGGATTTTGTTCTTTACGAGCAGATGAATGCTCAGGATCTGGCCAAAGAAGAAAAATTTGCAGGCCTCAACAAAAAGGCTTTTGATATCATCCTTTCCGAGGCCCGTAATTTCGCCCTGAAAGAGATTCTGCCGACTCGCGTGGACGGGGATCGCATCGGCGTGCGTCTGGAAAACGGCCGGGTCCGGGTTCCGGAAAGTTATCACCGTGCCCACAAGCTTTTTCTGGAAGGGGAATGGACATCCATGACCGAGGCCCCGGAATTCGGCGGTCAGGGCATGCCGCATATCATCGCAAGGGCAGCATCCGAGTATCTGGTCGGCGCCAACGGTACCCTGACGGGATATGCCATGATGGGGCACGGTACCGGAAAAATGATCGAACTCTACGGCACGCTGGATCAAAAAAATCTTTTCCTGAATAAACTTTACACCGGCAAATGGGGTGGCACCATGCTCCTGACCGAATCCAACGCCGGATCGGATGTGGGTGCCCTGACCACAACGGCCGTTAAAAATCCGGACGGCTCCTATACCCTTACCGGCAACAAGATTTTTATCACCAACGGCGAGCACGATCTGGCCGAAAACATCATTCACCCGGTTCTGGCACGGGTGGAAGGCGCGCCCGAGGGAACCCGGGGCATTTCCATTTTCATCGTTCCCAAGATCCGGGTCCGCGCGGATGGCAGCCTGGGTGAACCCAATGACGTGGTCTGCACCGGCATCGAAGAGAAAATGGGCATTCACGGCAGCGCCACCTGCAGCATGGCCCTGGGCGGCAGTGGAAAATGCCGCGGGTTTTTGCTGGGAGAGGAAAACCAGGGCATGAAGATCATGTTCCACATGATGAACGAAGCCCGGCTGGATGTGGGATTCCAGGGACTGAACGCGGGTTCGTCCGCCTATCTCTATGCCCTGGATTATGCCAGGCAGCGCCTTCAGGGCCGGGATCTGGCCGCCGGTAAAGACCCCGATGCGCCCCAGGTGCCGATCATCCGTCATCCGGATGTCCGGCGCATGCTGCTGTGGATGAAAGCGCATGTGGAAGGGATGCGCAGCCTGATTTATTATGTCTGCGGTCTTTTCGACCAGATGGCCTGCACCGGTGATCCGCAGCTCCGGCAACAATGCAATGACATGGCCGAACTGCTGACACCGGTGATCAAAGCCTATTGCAGCGAGCGCGGCTTTGAAGCCTGCATCCAGGCCATTCAGGTTTACGGCGGATACGGTTATATCCGGGAGTATCCGGTGGAGCAGCTCGCCCGGGACTGCAAGATCGCCTCTTTGTATGAGGGAACCAACGGCATCCAGGCCATGGATCTTCTGGGCCGCAAGCTGGGCCTGCAAAAAGGAATGATTTTCAAGTTTTTCATTCAGCAGATCCAGAAAACCATTTCAAGCGCCAAAGAGACAAAAGGGGTTGAAGAACTCGCCACTGAAACAGAGGCCGCGGTCAACCGCCTGGCCGAGATAGCCCGGCATCTCGGTCAAACGGCTGCATCTTCCCGGTTTGCCGCGGCATTTGCCCATGCGCATCCGTTTCTGGAAGTCATGGGCGATACCATCATGGCCTGGATGCTTTTGTGGCGGGCACAACTGGCGGCATCCGCACTTAACAAAGGCGCATCGAAAAAGGATGCGGCATTCTATGAAGGTCAGATGAAAAGCGCGGAGTTTTTTATCAATTCGGTACTTCCGATCACCCTTGGAAAAATGAATGCGATTTTCAGGACTAACGGCGCAGCCGTGGATATCCCGGATGCAGCCTTTGGCGGCCAATAGGATTAAAGGAATAATCCGCGTTGTAAATTGTCCATCAGCCATGATATGGTCTTGCCGAAACACATCGGTAACCGACATGAAACAGACGGATGGGGAATTAAAGCGATGCAAAAGAGCGGCTATACGATCAGAACAATGACACGCCTGGAGGTTGACATTGCCATTAACTGGGCTGCGGCCGAAGGATGGAACCCCGGGGTCCACGATGCGGATTGCTTCCATGCGGCCGATCCAAACGGTTTTTTTATCGGACTTCTCGATGATGAACCGGTTGCAACGATTTCAGCCGTGAAATACGGAGATACCTTCGGATTTATCGGGTTTTACATCGTCAAGCCCGGGTATCGCGGCAAGGGCTACGGCATTCAGATTTGGAATGCCGCCCTTGCCTACCTGAAGGGCCGCACGATCGGCCTGGATGGTGTCATCGCTCAGCAGGACAATTATAAAAAATCCGGATTCATACTGGCCTATCGGAACATCCGGTATCAGGGAACCGGCGGCGGACATTTTCCCGCCGGATCGGGGATCGCACCGCTGACCACCCTTCCTTTTGCCGAGATCAGCGGTTACGATAAGCCGTTTTTTCCGGATGATCGCACGCCATTTCTGAAATGCTGGATGGATCGCCACCAGAATACGGCTTTGGGCATTCTGCAAAATGGGAAGCTGGCCGGCTACGGGGTCATTCGCCCTTGCCGCTCCGGTTTTAAAATAGGTCCGCTATTCGCGGACAGTCCGGAATTTGCGGAACAACTCTTCCTGGGCTTGAAGGCGTATACCCCGCAAGATGCCCCGGTTTACCTGGATATACCGGAGGTGAATCCGGCGGCCATCGATTTGACCAAACGTTACAACATGATTTCAGTGTTTGAGACAGCCCGCATGTACACGGGCAAGAGCCCTGATTTGCCCGTGAATCGACTGTTCGGCGTGACGACTTTTGAACTGGGTTGATCCCGAAAATTCTTGTCAAGAATAAATCCATACTATATTGAAAGAAAAGCAATCATTAGGATAAGTTCCAGCAGCCGTTATCGTTGATCCGTGCTTTTCACCCCTGAAGATCTTCTACGCGGCGTTCACACTTTCGGCTACTTCAGATGTTCTCATTTCAAACCAATAAGCAGGTTGGCTGCATGATGAACATCTTTTATTTTATTCATCCAACTTGGGCCACCTTGCAAGGACAGGTTGGCTGCCTTATGTTTTTAAGAAATTGACCAAGACATCAAAAAATGGGGTGAATTATGAAAGGAATCAGGACAGTTGCGGAACTGTTACCGATGACTTGATTATGTTCTTTGGATTGTCATCCCGAGGAAGCGTATTTTCGAGATTTTGAAAACAATTACTAAACAATTAAGGAGATGATTATGTCAACAAAACGTATCGGTCTCATGTTTGGTCCAGTAATTGGGTTGCTTCTTTTCGTTTGTCTTGCATCGAATGCACTTGCCGAGGAGGTAAAGGTTGGCGCCGGAGCCGCGCCAACGGAAAACATCCTTGATAAAATCAAGGACCCGATGGAAAAGGCGATCGGATTGAAATTAACGGTAATCGCGAATGGTCCTTCCCAGGCATTGAAGGATCTGGATAAGGGCGCGGTTGATGCCGCCGCTGGCGGACTTACTTTCCCGGACTGGATGGTCATGATGGACAAGGAAGGCTATGCCATACCGGACAAGGGCGCTTACAAAAGCCGGGTTATCGGCAAGGACATCGTCAAGGTTCTGACCAACAAGGATACCGGCGTGAAGAGTCTGACCAAGGAGCAGCTTAAGGGCATTTTTACGGGCAAGATCGCCAATTGGAAGGAAGTCAACGGCGCTGACAAGCCGATCGTTGTGATTCTGGGCAGCAAGATTCCGGGCACCCAGTCCGTATTTCAAAAGCAGGTTTTGGACGGCGAGCCCTATACCAAGAATGCCAGGGAAGGAACCGACGCCGATGATCTGAAAACCAGGGTGGCCGCAACCCCGGGCGCGGTGTGTCTGGGGCCGATGTCCGCGGTTGGCGGCGACACCAACGCTCCTGATATCCCGGAGGTCGGCCGGCCGATCACGCTGATCACCAAGGGTGAACCTGGCGGTGCGGTCCTGAAGATGCTCGAATATATCCGCGGCGAGGGTCAGAAATATATTGCGAAATAAAAAACCGATGCAAGAGGCTCCATGAACCATAACGAATAAGGATAGATTGTGAGAGCGAAGCGAACCACAATCTTATCCGTTTGGTTGGACAAGCCCGGCTACTTTATATAAGGAAATATCTTTTTTTGAAAGGGGTTTTAAGAGAAGCTTTAACGAGGAACGCTTTTT
>JACRBZ010000041.1 GCA_016219185.1 Deltaproteobacteria bacterium | reverse complement strand
GGGTAAAACAAAAAGCCTCCCTTCGGTTTTGATACGAAGGGCCATAAGGCGATTGGAATATATCCATTTTGCAACATCGTTGAATGACCTCAAGGTACCTCCCAGCAATCGATTGCATGCACTTAAAGAAGATAGAGAAGGGCAATATTCAATTTCAATCAATGATCAATGGCGAATATGTTTCAGGTTCATTGAGGGTGACGCATACGATGTCGAAATTACAGATTACCACTGAGGAACAACAACATGTCAATACCAAACACCACAAAACGAGAAATTTCCCCGACATCTCCCGGTGAAATGCTCAGGGAGGATTTTATGCCTGACTATAGCTTGACAACCGCATCGTTGGCGGAGGCTTTGGGTGTTACGCGTCAGACAATCAACGAGGTTTTAAGAAGCAGGCGTGCTATCACCCCTGTCATGGCATTAAGGCTTTCCCGCCTTTTTGGAAATTCTCCTGAATTCTGGTTGAATGCTCAGCATGCAATCGATTTATGGGAATCCGAAAAGCGCTTTGAAAAGGAACTCAACAAAATACAGATGCTCCATGCGGCTTGATTCTGATGATTATTTAAAATCTTCTTCATTCAACACCGCGGTTGTTATTGATTTTTTTATGGCAGCGCCGTGGGCTTTAAAATAAGAAAATACATATCCCCCCGGTGCTGAAGGTGACCGGCTGCCAGTTCCGCGTAAGGGCCGTTTCCCCAGAAAATATCCGCCCGGCCGGGGCCGGTAATGGCGCCGCCGGTGTCCTGATTCAGCGCGAATCTTCCGAAGTCTTCCCAGGCTCCGAGCTGTCCCGGTTCGGTCATGACGGGCTTTTGAGCCTGAATATACATCAAGGCAGCAGGCGGGAAGATTTTTTTATCAACGGCGAGCGAGCGGCCCGGTGTCAGCGGGACATTCAGGTTTCCCAGGGGACCGTCCGTTTCGGTTTTAAAAAAAACAAAGCTTGGATTGGCGCTTAACACCGTATCCTGCTCCTCGGGATGGGATTTCAAATAGGCGCGGATGGCCTGCATGGAGATTTCCGATTTGGGAATTTTTCCCTGATCGATCAGCACCTTGCCGATGCTCCGGTAAGGATGTCCATTGGTGGCGTGGTAATGCACATTCAGAATTTTACCCTGATCCAGCATGATTTTTCCGGACCCCTGAATATGCAGGAAAAACAGATCCACGGGATCACCGACCCAGGCCAGGGCCTGGCCTTTGAAGATTTCCCGGTTTTCGATGGTTTTGCGATCGTAATAGGGAACGAGGGTCTGTCCCGTAAACCGGCCGGTGATGGTTTCTCCGGCATATTTGGCGGAAAACGCAGACAGATCAACGGCAATGAGATCGTCGGGCCGGCTGTAGATGGGATAGCGGTAATGGGGAGTTTCCTTGAGGCTTCCCTTTAATACCGGCTCGTAATATCCGGTGAAGAGCACCTTTTCGGAAGCCCCGGCAGCCCGGTAAACTTCAAAATCGCTTCGAATCATGGCAGTGATTTGATCCGCTGAGGGTCCGGTTTGAATGAATTCCTGAAAAACTTCAAGAGAGCGGATCAGATGAGCCGCGGTGTAAGAATCCGTGCCAAAAGAAAAGGCCCGGTCCCGGGGAAGTTTTCTTAAATACGCCAGACTCATTTGAATGCAGCGGTTCAGCCCCTCATAATTCAAATCATCGGGTAGCGCCGGATATGCCGAAGGGGTCAGTTTGACAAGGGCAGGCGGGGTTTCAACAACGGCCGGGGTCTTGACGGGCGCGCAGGCGGAGAGCAGGAGGACCATGCCCAGGGCTAACCGTGACAGGCTCATCCGCAAGCCTTGCGCGATACTCTTTTTATCAGTTCCCCTTGTCTTCATTCCTCGTCTCCCTGGATGATCTGAACCGGTCTTTTTTCAACCGCAGCCCCATTTGCCAAAGTTGCACTGCCTTTGGCCGAAACGCCAAGATCCGTAAATCTTCGGCACGCGGGCAGCACGCGCTTTTCATAAGAGCCGACCAACTGATTATAGGTGGTCACGCAGCGGTCGATGTCCTTTCCCAGATGATGAAAATGGCCGGCCATGATGCAAAGCCGATCGTAGAGCTCGCATCCCATGCGATGAATTTCACGGGCATTGGCCTCGCCGGCTTCCTGGCGCCACCCGAAGGCGATGGTCTTTAAGAGCGAAATCAACGTGGCGGGTGTTGCCAGAATCACGCCTTTTGCCGCACCGTATTCAATGAGGTCCGGAGCATGGGAAAGGGCTGCGCTGAAAAAATTTTCTCCGGGAATAAAGAGAACCACGAATTCCGGGGACGGCTGAAACTGCGCCCAATAGGATTTTGCCGCCAGTTTCTGAATATGGGCCTGAACCTGCCGGGCGTGGGCTTCCAGCAGCCGCCTTTGATCCGCATCTGTTTCCGCTTCCAGGGATTCCAGATAGGCGGATAGGGACACCTTGGCGTCTATCACGATCCGGCGCTGACCTGAAAGGGTTACGATCATGTCCGGCCGCAAGAGCCCATCCTCCGAGGTCACGGAATTCTGCTCGACAAAATCACAGTGATCCGCCATGCCGGATATCTCCGCCACCCGCTTCAGGGTCATTTCCCCCCACCTGCCGCGAACATGGGGAACTCGAAGCGCCTTGGCCAGATTGCCGGTTTCCTGGTGAAGAATGGCCTGGGTATCGATCAGGGACCGGATCTGTTCGGAAAGCCCGCCGTAAGCGTTTTGCCTGGATCTTTCCATTTCCTGAATATTGTGATCATAGCGATCCAGCGTGTCTTTCAGGGGTTGAACGATCAAGGAGGCGATTTCCGAGCGGTCTTCGACCAGAGACTTATAGTAGCGGAAATTCAGTCTGGCCCTGGATAAGAACCAGCCCGCCAGAAAACCTGCGAAAATACCGACAGCGGCTCCGCCAGAAAAAATGATGAGCGTCTGGGTATTCATGGGGATCGGGTGAAGGTTCCGCTTTTTCCGCCGGACTTTTCCAAAAGGTAGATGTCGGAAATCATCATTTCCCGGTCGGTTGCCTTGCACATGTCGTAAATGGTGAGGGCGGCAACGGATACGGCCGTCAAAGCCTCCATTTCGACCCCCGTCTGATCGATGATGCGCACGGAGGCTTCAATCCGGATGACGTTTTTTTCCGCATCCGGAAAAAAGTCGATCTGGGCATGCTTGATGTTCAGGGGATGACACATGGGAATCAAATCCGATGTGCGTTTGGCTCCCATGATCCCGGCAATGCGGGCGGTCTCCAGGACGTTGCCTTTTTTCGCCGTCTGGTTCTGGATCATGGCAAAGGTTTCGGGCTTCATGGAGATGATTCCCTGCGCCACGGCAATTCTCAGGGTCGGCGGTTTATCCGATACATCCACCATCCGCACCCGGCCTTGTGAATCGATATGTGTAAAAGAAGACATCTGTCATTCTCCTGAAAAAATGGGGGGAATTGAATAGTCTGATGGTAATTCAGATCAGGAGGATGTGACAAGTTTTTTTTACACATCCTGAAAGAGAAGATTTTTGATAACCCGAAACATCCATGTTATACTCACTATCATGTCACCAATGTCACAACAAGGAAGGATCGTCCACATGCTTGAATCCCTTCAGGACAGGATAACGGGCCAGGTCTTCACGGACCCGATTCGAACCGGGCTGCTGTCCACGGACGGGAGTATTTACAGGATCAAACCAACGGCCGTGGTGTATCCGGCATCGGTTGAAGACGTGATTCAAACAATTCGCTTTGCAGGCGAAAACGGACTTTCGGTTCACCCCCGCGGGGCCGGCAGCGGTCTTTGCGGATCGGCCCTGGGAAGCGGCATTGTTCTGGATTTTTCAAAATTCATGAACCGTCTCCTGCATCTGGATATCGAAAACAACTGGATGGAATGCGAGCCCGGATACCGGCTGGGAGAGCTGGAAGCGGCCCTGAAGGGAAAAGGGCTTTTCTTTCCGCCCGACCCTTCCAGCGGCGAATACGCCTCGTTCGGCGGCATGTATGCCACCAATGCCAGCGGCGCGCATTCGGTAAAATATGGAAATGTCGCTGATTACATTCTGGATGCGCAGGTGGTGCTAAGCTCCGGCCGGGTGGTTCTTCTCTCCGATATCCTGGACACTCCTTCCCAGGAGCTTCCCGAGCCATTTCAGAAAATTTATGATCTCTATGCCCGAAATCAGGCGGACATCGAGTCCGCATATCCGGCCATCCGGTGTAACACCTCGGGCTATAATCTGAGGGGACTGGTCAGAGACGGGCGCCTGGACTTGACCCGGCTGTTTGCCGGCGCGGAAGGCACGCTGGGGGTTGTCACCCGGCTGAAATTCCGGCTTCTGCCCAGGCCCGGACACGATGCCCTGGTGGTGGCGTTCTTCACCGACATTCTCTCCTCGGCCCGCGCGGTTCAGGATATTCTGCCCCTGGAGCCGTCCGGTATCGAAATCATGGACAAATCCCTGCTGAATCTGGCCAGGGAACACGATCCCAGTCTTAAAAGCCATATTCCGGATGGCATCGACAATGTCCTTCTCATTGAATTCGATTCCCAGGCGCCTGAGCCCTGCATGGACCTATGTCGTCAGGCACAACAAATCCTGACGTCCCGCGGATACACGGACAATTCCCATATCGCCGTCACGGCCAGGGAAAAGGAAAATTTCTGGGCCGTTCGAAAAGCCGCGGTCCCGATTCTCTATAAACTGAAAGGCCAGAAAAAAATCCTGGCCTTGATTGAAGATGGCGCGGTCCCGACCGGCAGGCTGGTGGACTATTTCAGGGGAATTTATGCGATTCTGAACCAAAGCCAGGTCTCTTTCGTGGTTTACGGGCACATTGCCAAGGGCCTGCTGCATACCCGGCCCCTGTTGAACCTGAAAGACCCGGATGATGTCAGGAAGTTAAAACCCATCAGCGATGCGGTGTTTGATCTTGTCCATTCTCTTGGCGGCGCCATTTCCGGAGAGCATGGAGATGGCAGGCTCCGGAGCGCTTACATCCGGCGCCAGTATCCGAAGATCTTCCCGCTCTTTCTGGAGATCAAGAACCTGTTGGACCCCGAAAACCGCTTTAATCCGGATATCATCACATCCGATGATCCGGAGCAACTGGTGCGGGACCTTCGCTATGGACCGAGCTATCATGGCGCGGACCAGTCGGAAAAGCACCTGCTGTGGCCGGAAGGTTTCGTAACCGAGATCGAAAAATGCCATGGCTGCTCCAAATGTACCACCGTTACTTTTGCCACGCGCATGTGCCCGGTTTATAAAGTCACCCGGGATGAATCCGCAACGCCCAGGGCAAAAGCCAATGTTCTGAGGATGCTGATCAGCGGCGCCATCGAAGACAGCCAGCTTTATCATGAATCCTTTCAAGATGTCATTTCCCGGTGCATATTTTGCGGAAGCTGCTTTCACGAATGCCCGTCCGGCGTCAATATTCCCAAAATGGCCATGGAAGCCCGCGCAGCAGCCATTTCACGCTTTGGCCCCACCTTTCATGAAAAACTGGTTGTCGGCACCGAGCGCACTGCAAAGGCGGCGGGGAAATTCACCCGCCTGCTGATGCCGTTTCTGGATATGCCGACGGTTAAAGCGCTGGGAGAAAAAGTCACCGGCATTTCTTCGCGCCGCAGCCTGCCGCCTTTTGCCGATAGATCTCTTTTTGAGCAAATCCCCTTGATCTCCGGAGGCGGGGCGCCAAGGATTCTCTATTTTGCCGGATGTTACGCCGGCTACCTGCGGCCGTCGATCGGAAACGCCGCTATTTCGGTAATGGCCGCAATGGGGATGACCGTGCTGACTCCGAAGCAGCATTGCTGCGGGCTTCCCATGCTGGCAAAAGGCATGGCCCAAGAGGCCCGGAAAAGCATCGAGGCGAATTTTATGAACTGGGGTCGGCTGATCGCATCCGCCGATTATATCGCGGTCTCCTGCTCATCCTGCGGGCTGGCATTGATGCAGGAATGGAGCTATCTGGCAGATTCCGTCTTTGTGCGAACGGTCCGGGAAAAACTGATTCACATCAGCCGGCTGATCAACCGCTACTCAGACCGGCTCCAGATAGAGCCGTCCCGGATGCGCCTTTTTTATCACGCCCCCTGTCATTTAAAGGCTCAGCCGGAGCCAGGCAGTTCGATTCAACTTCTCAGCGGCCTCAAGGGCGCCGTTATCGAGCATCCCGCCACCCATTGCTGCGGCATGGCCGGCGCGTGGGGCCTCTCAAAGGATCATTTCGACCTGAGTCTTGCCATCGGATCGAACATGCTCGATCAGCTCAACGCATCCGGCGCGGATATCGGCGTAACCGACTGCCCGACATGCGCCATGCAGATGTCCCAGTTCAGCGGCAAACCGATCCGGCATCCCGTGGAAATCATCGCCAGCCATTTACGCAGCCAGGCTTTTCCATCCCGACAAACCATGGAATCGGATTCAGCCCCGGTTTAAACAAGGGAATTTTATATGGCAAGAATACTGATTGCAGATGATGAAGCCATTTTGACCATGTATCTGGAAGAGATTCTGAGCATGGCGGATCATGATGTCGTGGGTTCCGCTTCATCCGGGCAGGAAGCGATCGACCTGGCCAGAACCCTGTCTCCGGATATCATCGTCATGGATATCTCCATGCCCGGCGAACTGGATGGCATTGAAGCGGCCGGGATCATCAAGTCCGAACTGGGTATCCCATCGATCTTTATGACGGCGCATTCCGAAATCCCGATCATCGAAAAATCCAGGCAGGCGGATCCCTACGGGTATCTCATCAAACCCGTTCAAAATATCGGAACCCGGATCGTTGTGGATAGCGCACTCAGCCGCCTTTACGCCGAACGAAAACTCCGGGAAAGCGAGCAGCGCTTCAGCGACATTGTCTACTGCATGGCCGACTGGGTATGGGAAACGGATGAAACCGGAAAATATACCTATGCAGCCGGAAACGTAAAAGACATACTGGGGTATACGCCCGAAGAGATGATCGGAAAAATGCCCTGTACTCTGGTGCCGGAAGAAACCGCGGAAGCCATCGCTGTTTTTTTTAAAGACAAGGCTTCCCGGAAAGAAGCCTTTTTCGACAAAAAATCCTGGGGCCTGACCAAAAATGGAAGCCGGGTCCGCATTCAGACCACGGGCATCCCCATTCTGGATAAGGACGGCAGGCTCAGGGGATATCGCGGAACGAATAAAGACATCACGGAGAGAAAATCTCCGAATGAACATCGATCCCATATTTCCTGATGCGTTTCCATATCGTCACCCGGCTGACTTCCAGAATCCGCGCGGCTTCGGATTGATTTCCCCTGACCTTGCGAAGGATTCGAATCAACTGTTCCCGCTCCTGCGTGTTTTCCGCATGCGCCGGGGGATTTTTAAATGCCCTGGTTTCCGGATGGGCGATTTTCACGGGCAGATGCCCTGCCTCGATCCATCCGCCGGAACACAGTACAAAGGCATATTCAATGGCATTTCGAAGTTCCCGGACATTTCCCGGCCAGGGATAGCTCATCAGTTTTTCCATGGCTTCGGATGTGAGTCCCAGTATTTTTTTTCCGCTTTTTTTTATATTCTGTTCAATAAAATTCTGGACGATCATGGGGATGTCTTCTTTTCGTTCGCAAAGCGTGGGGCAACGCAGCGGAAACACGTTGATCCGGAAAAAGAGATCTTCGCGGAAAACGCCCTGAGCGATCAATTCATCCAGGTCCCTGTTGGTTGCGGAAATGATTCGAACATCGACCGCTATGCTCTTATGGTCCCCCACCCGCTCGATTTCTTTCTCCTCCAGAACGCGCAGCAGTTTGACCTGAGTCTTTAAGGGAATGTCGCCGATTTCATCCAGAAAAATGGTTCCCTCGTGTGCCGCTTCAAACCGGCCGGCCCGCGCCCGGTCCGCGCCGGTATAGGCGCCTTTGACGTGTCCAAACAGCTCGCTTTCCAGCAGGTTTTCATTCAGGGCCGCACAGTTTACCTTGATAAACGGCTTGCTGCATCGCAAACTGACATCATGGATGGCCCTTGCCACCAATTCCTTTCCCGTTCCGCTCTGACCCTGTATCATCACGGGCGCATCCGAAAGTGCGACGTTTTCAATGAGTTCAAACAGTTGCTGCATTGCCGGAGACTGCCCTAAAATCCCCTGATACCCGTCATCCACGTGAAAGGCTTTGCGAAGGAACATGATTTCCTGCTGCTGACGAATAATTTCGGAAAGATCCGTAAACGTTTCCACAGCCCCAATCGCACGTCCGTCCGAATCTCTCAGCACGGAGGCGTTCTTGATGACTTGAACCGCCCGTCCGTCCTTTCGAACAATAACACATTTTTTTGCCCGGGATTCGCCCTTTAGAAAAAGCTTGCACCATTTTTCGCCAACACCCTGATTATATACATCGCAACCCGTACAGTTCAACGCCCTGCAATTGCTGCCGATCAACTCTATTGCCGAATACCCGGTCAAGTTTTCGGCTGCCGGGTTCACGGCCACGATATTTCCACCCGAATCGACGACCATCAGCCCGTCCTGAAGGGTATCCACAATGGTTTTCCAGTACCTGGCAATGTCCATAAACTCAAAAGCCCTTTAAAGAATGTTTTACAGGCTGACACAACGTGCTTGCAGCCGTTATTGTTGCGTATCGCAATTGTAACCCTGTTAACTTAACATGTATTAACATAACAATTAATGCACGTTTGATCAAGCAGTGGTTATCCAAACAGATGAAGATAAAAACCATATTGTTTCAGTGCATTATGGCGTCCAGCGTTCAACCGGTTACCCTGGCATATTAATTGCTCTTTCTCCAAAAAACTACTCAAACAGATTACCAGGAGGAAGACATGAAGCAAAAAAACCCGGCAGGAGCAGGTATCAGAAAGATTTTTACGGCTGTCCTGATTTCATTTTTTCTGATGATGGGGTTTCCGCCTGAAAGTCCGGCGGCCGATGATGTGGATGAAATGAAAAAACAGCTCCAGACACTCAGCGAGATGATGAAATCCTTACAGGAAAAACTGAATAAGGTGGAAAAACAAAATGACGGCAAGGAAGCCGAAATCAAGGAAATGGACAAGCGCCTGAACAAGGCCGAGCTTCATACGGCCTCTGATAAAATTTCCCTTGGCGTGGATTTGAGATCCGAGGCACAGTCCATTCATTACGAAGATGTTCGCATGGCCCCGCCATCGGTTATCAATTCCTTTTTTGCACCTTATCCCCAGGGATTCAATGGTGCGACCCAGCAGCAGATTCAGCAGGCCATGGCCGGGATGAAAGCCGCCGGCATGGTTCCGGCGCCCAACAGCTATAACGCCGATAATGACATCATCTACACAACCCGGTTTCGCATGAACATGAAAGGCACCATCAATCCCCATCTGGATTTTGCCGGCAGACTGGCCGCCTACAAGGTATGGGGAGACAGCACAGGTGTTCAGTTCAATCACGGCAGCCTGGGAGAAGTGACTTTTGACGGCAATACATCAAGCCTTCCCCATGGGGATGTGGTCCATGTGGAACGGGCCTATTTCAATTACAAACAAGATGTTGGCAATGTTCCCATCAACTTTTCCCTTGGCAGGCGTCCTTCAACCGAAGGCCCGCCGCTGGAATACGGCAACTACAGTTTGGAAGGCGGCTCTCCCCTTGGTTCCATAATCAACTGGCAGTTTGACGGCGCCTCCCTGAATTTCGGCCTGGAAGATGTCACCGGCATTCCGGGACAGGCCTTGAAACTCTGCTACGGGGTCGGTTTTGAAGGCGACTGGGGCAACAGCTATTCCATGACCAGCAGTTCGGACGTGAATGATGTTCACATGTTCGGCTTTATTGCCGATCTCTACGACAATGAAACCACCAGCGCTGTTCTGAATTATGCGCATGCCTGGGATGTTACCGACGGATTTACGGGACTTACGGTCATGCCGTTTACTGTTTCCGTGGACGGCAATAATCAATATACTTTTTCGCCCAACAGCGGCGGTTATATCAGCCGTATGCAGCCGTACTCCAACATCGGCGACTGGGATGCCTTATCGCTGCTGCTAAAGACCAATCTGCGTGATAAACTGGCCAATATCGATTTGTTTCTTGCGCCATCCTGGAGCCATACCAGCCCCTCCCAGATATCCAAAAATCCCTATTATCAGTTGATGGGGCAGGGCCTTTTGAGTTCAAACGGTGATCTTCAGTCCCGTGACGGTTACAGTATCTATGCCGGCGCGATATTTCCCATGCCGCTGGAAGCAAGACTGGGTCTGGAATATAACTGGGGATCCAAATACTGGTTTAATTTTACCGGCGCCGAAGATTCCCTGGTCGGCAGCAAACTGGCAGCCAGAGGACAGGTTTTTGAAGGTTACTATATTCAGCCCATTTATAAAGATAATTTTTTCGTCAAACTCGGCGGCCAGTATTACGATTATGACTATACCGGCAGCGGCAATCCACTGGGTGAACCCGTCAGTATCTCCGACGCCACGGCTTTTGATTCCCTGAACGCCATTCTTGACAAAGTATGGGTTGCCTACCTGTCGGCAACCATCCGCTTTTAACCATGACCTCTCAAACCCTATTTTATGGAGAAGAAAATAAATGAAACGCACGATTATAACCCTTGTATCACTGGTGCTGGTATTCGTATTTGCGGGTAGTCTTCTGGCAACGGACAAAGGCAACAGCCGGAAAGGAAAATCCACATTTCGAAAAAGCTGCCGCGAGTGCCATATCGAAGGCGGCAAAGCCCAGGAAATGAGCCCATCAAACAAAACCCAGGCCCAGTGGGATACTGTTTTTGCCAAAGACAAATACAAGGATTTTCCCTGCAAGGCCGAATGGGACAAACTGACCCCGGAAGATCTCGGCGATATTTACGCCTACTTGTATGAACATGCCTTTGACTCGCCTTCGCCGGCAAAATGTAAATAGTAAAACAGTCTTTGGGCTTTTGAATATTGGTGTAACCTGTTCACCAATAGACGTTAGCCTGTCTGCCCACATCAAGGAGACGTTTAATGACATCCCCCATCGAAACCCCGCTTTCGCGCCGTAGTTTTCTTAAATGGTCGGGAGCGGCAACTGCCGCAGCCGCAGTGGGCGGCAAGGCACAGGTGCTGTCAGCACTGACGCCCGATGAAACAAAAAAATCTTCCACAAATCCCGAATACCGGTATTCGGTGTGCGGTATGTGTCTGAATGCATGTGGACTCGTGGCGACGGTTGAAAACGGCGTGATCACCAAACTGTATCCCAATCAGAAATTCTTGAAGTCCCGGGGGATGCTCTGTGCCCGCGGCAACGCGGGCATTCAGCAAGTGTATGATCCCGACCGCCTCAAATATCCCCTGCTTCGAAAAGGCGAGCGGGGAGAGGGCAAATGGGAACGGATTTCCTGGGACCGGGCACTGGATCTTGCCGCCGCCAGAATGATGGAGATTGCCGAAAAACATACCCGTTGCGGCGTCATGTTTACACCGGGTTCGGATTCCCAGTCCCTCTTTGTTCACTGGTTTGCCGAAGTCTTTGGCTCTTATAACGTCACCACTCACGAATCCTCCTGTCTGTTAAGCCGGAACCGGGCCTATCTGGACACTTTCGGCGAAGTGCCGTTTGCAGACGTTCTTCATACCAAATATATCATCATCGCCGGGGCCAACCCTTTTGAGGCTCTGATCACGCCGGACAGCATCGATTTAATGACCGCAAAGAAAAACGGCTGTAAAATCGTTGTCCTGGATCCCCGGTTTACCAAGACAGCCGGGCTTGCTCATGAATGGCACCCCATCCGGCCCGGAACGGATATGGCGTTTTTCCTGTCCATTGCTCATGTCATCACCTCGGAAAACCTCTACAACGAAACATATGCTCGGGAAAAACTCTCTGGCATCGAACAACTGACGGAACACGTCCGCCAGTATTCTCCGGAATGGGCTGAAAAAGAATGCGAGATACCGGCCGCGGATATCCGCCGGATCGCAAGAGAGCTGGCTGCTGCCGCGCCCACGGCCATCGTCTACCCCGGCCGAAGAACCTCGGATTATGTCAATTCCACCCAGATTCGCCGATCCATGGCCATTGTCAACGCGCTTCTGGGAAATTGGGACACGCCCGGCGGCCTTCTGGCAGCCAGACAGGTCGGTCTTTCCAGCCCGGAAATTCCCGAGGCTCCTTTCTATGATGACAACCCGGAACACCGGCTGGACAAAGGCATGGCTCACATGATGTTTGAAGAAGAAGGCGCTTTCAAGCACATGCGGGATGCCATTATCAGCCAGAAACCCTATCCGGTGAAGGGCTGGTTTATCTATCGGTATAATCCCCTTCAGTCTGCGGCCAACCGTCAGAAAACCATCGAAATGATGAAACAGCTCGATTTCATTGTAACCGTGGACATTGCCATGAGCGACACGGCCTGGATGTCGGATCTGATTCTGCCCGCACCCAGCGTACTGGAACGTAAGGACCCGGCCAGCGGCCTTCAGGGATCAGCGGCCTGTGCCTGTGTGGTGGCGCGTGATCCGGTGATACCGGCCCTCTATGAATCCAGACCCGTATTCGAAATTCTCAAGGGGCTGGCAGGCCGGATGAAGCTGGCCGAATATTTTGACTTTACCATCGAGGATTACCGCAAACAGCAGTTCAAACACCTTCCGGACGCCGAGCGCGCCATTCGGGAAGATGGAGTATACTACAATCCCAGCAAACTTTATGGGCTTTATGAGGGAAAAATCTATAAAACCCTTTCCAAGAAAATTGAACTTTACAATGAACGGTATGCCCAGATGGGGGTCGATCCCCTGCCGGTTTACCAGCCGCCCAAACCCAATCCAGCGAACCAGTTCCGTCTGGTGGTGGGACGAAACGCCTATTTTACCCACTGCACCACTCAGAACAATGCGCTGCTGAACGAGCTCATGCCGGACAATTCCCTGTGGATGCATCCTGCGGCTGCCAAAAAACTGGGTCTGAATGACGGCGAACGGGTCGAAGTCACCAGCAAGGCCGGAAAAGGCGAGTTGAGCGTCAGCCTGAAAAATGGCATTCGGGAAGATACGGTCTACATGGCCAGCGGGTTTGGCGTGCTTTCAAAAGGCCTGACCCGGATTTATGGAAAGGGGGCCTGTATTGCGGAACTGATTGAAGATTATGCCGATGCGATCTCCGGCAACATGGCCATGCATGAAACCTTTATCCGGGTGGCCAGAAAGGAAGCGGTATGAACCAACAACTGGCAATGGTCATTGATTCATCGGCATGCATTGACTGCAGGGCCTGCATCCTGGCCTGCAAGGTGGAAAACAACGTGCCCGCAGGGAAATGGCGAAACTGGGTCAAACGAAGCGAACCGGATTATGAAAAACCGGATTGGATGGACCATCGAACGCCGGTGCATTTTCAGCCCGGCGGCTGCATGCATTGTGAAGTGCCCACCTGCGTCCAGGCCTGCCCGACCGGCGCCACTTACAAAGATGTGAAAGACGGCGCGGTCAAGGTTAATTCCAGGCTTTGCATCGGTTGCGGAAGCTGCATTCCGGCCTGTCCTTACAACGCCAGATATCTTCATCCCACAAAACACATCGTGGATAAATGCGATTACTGCCAGAAGCGACGGGAACGCGGGGAACTGCCGGCCTGCGTGCTTACCTGTCCCACGAAAGCCAGGGTTTTTGGAGACATCCTTGATCCCAAAAGCGATGCGGCCCTGCTGCTGAAAAAAAACCCGAGCGTTCGCGTCATCAACAAGGAATCGGACACCAAACCCAACATGTACTATCTGTCCGCAACCGCTCCCTTAAGCTGGCCGGTCAAGGCCGGAATGCCGGACGCCATTCAGTTGTGGAAACAGGCTGGCCCCCTGATCTGGGGCGTTGTGGGGCTCAATGCGCTGGGCGTTCTGGTCATGCTGGGAAAGCAGCTTCTGATGAATGACAAAACCCCGGATAACGGCGATTCCCATGAGGAGACGAGGCAATCATGACACCCGCACAAATCCATCGTCACACCCGACTGTCCATTTTCATGCACTGGTTCAATGCCGGCTTCTGGATTTTTCTGCTGTTAACGGGCCTTGGCCTGATTCAAAACAACGATCTTCAGCCATTTACATCATGGCCCATGATTCTGCGAAATATTTTCGGCGGGGGCGCAAATCTGCTTCTGGCTCATGAGATCGCCGGCATTACCTGGGCAGGCGGATTTCTTTTATATGGCATTATCCGGCTGAAATCCGATGTTATTCCCTTTATCCGCGAAATCTTTACCGTGAATATCCCTCGGGACTTCCTGTGGCTGATTACCAAGGGAATTCAGATGACCCTGGGGTACAAGATGCTTGGCGTCATCGCTGAAAAATTCGGTTTCAGCCCAAAAATCCCGGATCAAGGATTTTACAATGTCGGGCAAAAGATATTTGCCATCCCGGCGGTATTTGGCGGAATGGTCATTGCGGCATCAGGCATCATCATGAGTCTTTCTCAAACGGGGATAGCAAGCACCTGGCTTGTTCAATGGGCGATTCTGATTCATTTTGTCACGGTCGGACTGGTGTTTGCCGGTCTTCTCATTCATGTCTTCATGGCATCGATTGCCGCCGGTGAGCAGCCGGCTTTTATTTCCATGTTTACCGGAACGGTTCCCGAAAATTATGCGCGGCATCACCACAAGCTGTGGCTGGATGAGGTCAAAAAGAGTTAAAGTCATGCTGAGTATGGAGTTCAAGATCAAGTGGTTGCCGATTTATCCCGTAATCCTGATCCTGATGATGGGAATCCTGACTGTTGCCTCCGCCGGGAGCCGGGAACAGCCGACATGGCTTCAGCAGGCCCGGGATGAAGCCAAACAAGACGGATATGAGCTGATTACCGCCCCTGAATTGAAAGCCCTTTATGAATCCGGAAAAGACTTTACCATTATTGATGTCCGGCCCGAATATGAATATCGGGAAGGACATCTTCCCCATGCCAAAAATCTGGAGTTTGATCCGGGAGACAAGCTTGAGCTGAATCTGGATAAACAAGCCGCGCTCATCCATCTTCTGGGACCGGATAAAGGGCGCAAGATCGTGTTTTACTGTCGAAGCTTCGCCTGACTGCGAAGCTCCATTGCAGCCCGGTGGGCTGTGCGATTGGGTTATCAAAAAATCATCCGGCTCCCGGAGGGGTATTTCGGCTGGAAAGTTTTTTTACCAGATTCAACACAACCTGCTGATGGCATATTGGGAATCGGGGACGACTTTCCTTCTTGTCAGTTCGCGATTTTATATGATGAAACCGATAGAAGTTATCTGAAAATCCAGGGCCGGAAAAAAAGCTTTGCTCTGGAAGATGCGGGCTGCGAATATCTGTTTATCGTGATTTATAATAAAAATTGCCTGGCCTGCGTGGATGAAACCAAAACTTTTAAGACGATGTATCAACAAATGAATACCAGTTCCTATCTTTCGGACAGGGTTAAACTTCTGGCCATCGGCGCCGGCAGTAAAAAAAGGGACGTTATTGCTTTCAAAAAAGATAACGCCATTCCCTATCCGCTTTTTGGAGATGAAAAACGAAGCATTTTTTCCCGTCTCGGAAACCCTGTTCTGCCCACGTCCTACCTGATTCATATTCAACCGGGCGGCAGGAGACAAATCCTGTTTGTTCAGCAGGATCACATTCAAGATGTCGAAACGCTTATCCAGAAAATCACCTCTCTTGTGAAAGACACGGAACAGCCCAAAGAATAACAAAACGTGTCACAAAATTTATGGGTTTTCAGGCTCGTTTCGAGGACCGGCGTTCCACCTGCTGGACTTTTACGAAGCCATCAGGTTTAATAACAACCGACTGCGAATTTTTGGACTTTTTACAATACCTCATGTATGATAGTGACAATGTCACTGGCTTAAGTATTCTTAAACGAAAAGTTCCCTTATTTTGTCAGATGCTGATGACGGGGATATGAATCGTATTAAAGCCAATCTGTTTTTAATTGTTCGGGTAATGCATACGAGGTTTGTCCATGAATCGCATAAAAATTCACAGCCTGCTCCAATCCAAAACCCCCCTGGATCAAGTCCAGGTCAGCGGATGGGTCAGAACCCGCCGGGATTCCAAGGGGTTTTCGTTTATTGAAGTCAATGACGGGTCCTGTCTGAAAAATATTCAGATCATTGCACCCAGCAGCCTGCCAAATTATGACGAAATTCAAAGATTAACCACGGGATCGGCGGTCGGTATTTCCGGCAGCCTGGTTCCTTCCCAGGGCAAGGGCCAGAGCTGGGAAATCACCGCAACCCGGATATCGGTCATCGGTCCGGCCCCGGAAACGTTTCCGCTGCAGAAAAAACGTCACAGCGATGAGTATCTTCGGACCATCGCCCACCTCAGACCCAGAACCAACAAGTATGGCGCGGTGTTTCGCATCCGCTCCGAACTGTCTTATGCCGTTCACACGTTTTTCAGGGACCGGGGGTTTCGTTACATTCATTCTCCCATCATCACCGGTTCGGACTGTGAAGGTGCCGGAGAAATGTTCCGGGTAACGACGCTGGATATCAAAAATCCGGAATTAAAGGACAGGGGACTGGATGCCACGCGGGATTTTTTCGGCAAGGAAGCCAGCCTGACGGTTTCGGGACAGTTGTCCGCGGAAATGTTTGCGCTGGCCCTGGGGGATGTTTATACGTTCGGCCCGACGTTTCGGGCCGAGAATTCCAATACCCGGCGCCATGCCGCCGAATTCTGGATGATCGAACCGGAAATGGCTTTCTGCGATCTTTCCGGAAACATGGATCTTGGCGAGGAACTCATTCGCTACCTGATCAACCATGTGCTCCGCGAATGCCGCGAGGATATGGAACTTTTCGGAAATTTTGTGGACAAGACCCTGATGGAAACCTTGAATCACATTTTATCCTCCGAATTTATCCGGCTGTCGTATACCGAAGCCGTGGAAATCCTGAAAACATCAAAGGTTTCGTTTGACTATCCGGTGGCATATGGCATCGATCTTCAATCCGAACATGAAAAATACCTGACCGAAATCCATTTTAAAAAACCGGTCATTCTCCACGATTACCCCAAGACCATCAAACCGTTTTACATGCGACTGAATGTGGATCAGCGGACCGTGGCAGCGATGGACATTCTGGTTCCGGGTATCGGCGAGATCGTCGGGGGCAGTCAGCGTGAAGAGCGCCTGGATGTGCTACAAGACAGAATGGATGAAATGGGGCTTCTCAAAGAAAACTACTGGTGGTACCTGGATTCCAGGCGGTACGGATCGGTGCCGCACAGTGGTTTCGGCATGGGATTTGAGCGGCTGATCATGATGATCACCGGCATTACCAATATCCGCGATGTCATTCCTTTTCCCAGAACACCGGGAAATATTGATTTTTAAGAAACGTCGTCCTTGTTTTTCATGGTTCGGAGCCGGGCCAGTTCCCAGATATAGTCGTACAGATGGAGCCCTTTGCTGGCAGCGATGATTTCGCCATCCTCAACCCCGATTTCCTGGGCCATGTATTCCTTCAGCATTTGAATGGCCCCCAAATTTGCGGGAAAGCCATTCCACAGATCCCAGGACCGGAAATACACCACGAAATGGAGTTTTCCATATCGAATCCGGGTGTCGATTCCCCGAAGGCAGGGAGGGTCTTTCAATAACAGGGCCTTCGGATCTCCGACCGTCATGTAGGCCTGATTGGTTCCGTGCCCGTCCTGCCGATACATGCGAATCACCTCGGCAATCTGGGGCTCAAGGTATTCTCCGTAAGTATAGTCTTCGTTGGGCTGTTTTTCCGCCGTCATCAGATAGGGAAGATAGCTTTCAATATAGCCGTCCGCAACCGGATTCGGAATACACAGCGCTTCCGGAATATCCGGGATCAGGGGCCTTGTTCCCGGATACTTTATCTGAACCGTGATATAATCAAATTCAAGCCGTTCCTGGCCCTGGAAACTACCCCTGTCTATTTGATAGCGGTGCCCCTTGTCAATAATCTCATAGACGCACTGAAACCAGGCGTCCGGAATATCTCTTGCCTGAATGGTTGTGATGTTTAGCGTCATGTTTCAGATGTCCAGGGTGGTTACCTGCAGGGCGTTGCTTTGAATGAATTCCCTGCGGGGTTCGACTTCTTCTCCCATCAAGACCGTGAAAATTTCATCGGTCTCGACCGCATCCTCAATTTTTACCTGAAGCAAAATTCTTTTTTCAGGATTCATCGTGGTTTCCCAGAGCTGATCCGGATTCATTTCACCAAGGCCTTTATACCGCTGGACACCAAGGCCTTTTTTCCCCTCTTCGATCATCATTCGAAGTAACTGATGCGTGTTTTCCGCAACAATGGCTTCTTTTTCCTTGCCGGTTTCAAAAATCTGAAATGGCGGCGCATCATAGGGTGCAATCCGGCAGCCTAAAATCAGACCTGTTTGAAAATCCTTTGAAAACACGAGTCCCCTGCCGATTCTGACGGGTTTGAAATCTTTTTCGGTTCTTTCCGTCAGCAGCCGCTTCAACTGGTCTGACTCCAAATTGGACACCGTCATTTCATATAAATGTTTTTCTTCGTTCCAGAGAGGCTCGGTTACATCAAAGCCGGTCTGAACGATCTCATCTCTGAGCACTGTCATCTGCTGCAAGTCTTTTATAAAATCCTTGTCCGCAACGCCGGCCCGGATCAGGCATGTCATCAGCTCTAACGGATACCCTTGAATCATGAACTTGTTCATCAGTAAAAAATACTCGGAAAGATCGCTGATCAATAACAACAATTGATGATCCGTGACAAGGTCATTGCTGACACTGGTTTTAACTGCTTTTTGATGACAGACGCGTTTCAGAATATACTCGTCAAAAGCCCTTTCATCTTTCAGATAAAGGGCCTGATTGCCTTTACCCACCCTGAAAAGCGGAGGATGGGCAATATACAGATATCCTTTTTCAATGATTTCACGCATCTGGCGATAAAAAAAAGTCAGCAGCAGGGTTCGGATGTGAGCCCCATCCACATCCGCATCGGTCATGATAATAACTTTATGGTACCGGATCTGATCCGCGTTGTAGTCCTCTTCACCAGCGCCGGTTCCCAACACCGTGAAGATATTCTTTATTTCTTCGCTTTTGATGATCCTGTCGAACCTGGCTTTTTCCACATTCAGAATTTTACCCCTAAGAGGGAGAATGGCCTGAAATTTTCGGTCTCTGCCCTGCTTGGCGGAACCACCGGCGGAGTCTCCTTCCACCAGAAAAAGTTCCCTTAGCTGCGGATCGGAACTCTGGCATTCAGCCAGTTTCCCCGGCAATGTCGAATCCAGCAAGGATCCCTTGCTGCGGGCAAGATCGCGGGCACGACGGGCAGCTTCTCTGGCCCTGGAAGCCTCAACAGCCTTTTCTATAATTTTTTTGCCGACCGCCGGATTTTCTTCCAGAAACATGTTCAGCTTTTCATTGACCAGCGATTCAACCAGCCCCTTGACCTCGCTGTTTCCCAACTTGGTCTTGGTCTGACCTTCGAACTGGGGAGATTTTATTCTGACGCTGACAATGGCGGTCAGCCCTTCCCGGACATCATCTCCGCTGATTTTGGCCTGAAGGTTTTTGGGCAGGCTACCGCTGGTAGCATACTGATTCAGGGTCCGGGTCAGGGCCGCCTTGAATCCGATCAAATGGGTGCCGCCTTCGATCGTATTGATATTGTTTGCAAAGGAAAACAGTTTTTCATTATAGGTATCGTTGTACTGAATGGCGACTTCGATACTGACTTCATTTTTAATGCCTTCAACAAAAATAGGCGGATGAAGCGGCGTATTGCGCCGGTTCAGATATTCCACAAATGAAATAAGCCCTCCCTTGTACTCCAATTCCTTTTTGACATCCGAGCGTTCATCCTCAATGGAAATTTTGATGCCCTTATTCAAAAAAGCCAGTTCTCTGAGGCGGCGTAGCAGAATATCAAAATCATACGTGGTAACGGCAAATATTTCCGGGTCCGCGGTAAAGTGAACCTTTGTTCCCCGTTTGTCTGTTGTTCCCCGTATTTGGAGTTCGCTGGTCTTTTTTCCCTTTGCGTAGGTCTGGTAATAAATTTTTCCTTCGGAATAGATTTCCAGTTCAATAAAAACAGACAAGGCATTGACAACGGAAATGCCGACGCCGTGAAGTCCTCCGGAAACCTTATAGGAGCTGTCATCAAATTTTCCGCCGGCATGAAGTTTTGTCATGACGACTTCAACGGCCGGAATATTTTCCTTTTTGTGAATTCCGACCGGAATGCCTCTGCCGTTATCTTCAACACTGACGCTGTTATCCGTGTGAATGATCACCTTGATATCATCACAATATCCGGCCATGGCTTCATCGATGCTGTTATCCACAACCTCGTAGACCAGATGATGAAGCCCTTCAACATCCACATTCCCGATATACATGGAAGGTCTTTTGCGAACAGCTTCCAGACCTTCCAGTATTTTTATATTATCCGCGGTATACGTCTGATTTTCCATTTTCTTCTTTTTTTACCCTTAAAACATCCATGAACTGAAAGCCGCAACAAAAACCGACTCTTCCTGCTTTTTCTATTTTTTATTTCATATTTTCATGGGCATGATCACGCACAAATAACTCTTATCCTTTTCCCCTTCTATCAAGCAAGGCATTTGATCACTAACAATGCTTATTACGACCTGATCTTCTTCAATCACGGAAAGAGATTCGACAAAATACCTGGGATTAAAAGCCACTTCCATGGGATTGTCCGGATATACAATAAACATTTCTTCCTTGGATTCCCCGAGTTCCGGATTGGTTGAAGTAATAATCATTTTATCGTCATTAAAATTAAAAATAACCCCTTTGTAATCCTCGGTTGAAAAAATGGACATGCGCTTTAACATCATCATGAAGAGCTGCTTGTTAAGAATGATCTGCCTGGCATCTTTGATGAAAAGAATATCGCTGACATCGGGAAAAGTACCATTTATGAGCTGAATGCTCACGGTTTCCTGCTGCTGCTTAATGAACAGCTTGTTGTCCATGATGCCAATGAACAGTTTCCCCTGGGGGATAATGATTTTAGAGAGCTCGTTAAACCCTTTTTTCTGGACCAGAACTGTTTTATCAAGGGTTAAGGCGGATTCATTGATACAGGGGTAATCCACCTTGGCCAGACGGTTTCCGTCTGTTGAAATGATTCGTATCCAACTTTCATCTTCCTTTTGCATCGTCTCCAGACAAACCCCCAGAACATGAGGACGTTTATCTTCAACGGACGCCGTCATCATGGAGGTTTTATCAATCATTTTTTTAAAATTCCGCGATTCCACTTCAATGAAGGGAATATTCTCAATTTCCGGAACCTCTGGAAAAGAAGCGGGATTCATTCCCACAAGATGATATTGAACATTGTAATTGCCGATTTCTATCCAGAAATTTTCGACTTCATTGACAAGAATGTCTTCCGTTGGAAAATCCCGGACAATTTCATACAATTTTCTGGCATTGATGGCAATTGCACCTTCCGATTCCACTTCAGCCGGATAAAAACCGATAAATCCGGTTTCATAATCGGTAACATATATTTTAAGGCCGTCTTCAAGCGCTTTTATGAGCACACAAGATATAATGGCATTGCTTGTTTTCTTGCCGGCGATTCCCTGAATTTTTGCCAGCGTATCCAAAATTTTTGATTTTTTCAGTGTGAATTTCATTGAATAAACCTTTCATCAACTGTTGATCACGGCTTAAACAAAACAGATCTGGTTTTATTGCAATATCCATTTTTTGATTCGAGGAACGACAATTTCGTTCCATTCAGGGGAAAGCCTGATTTTTACAAAAAAACCATAGACGGCATCCAACCAGCCCATTATTTTTTCATACAAAAAAAATTTTTCAAGCACTGCGCCTTCGATGTCATCCCTGTTTTCGATCTGTCCGGTTTCAGGCAGTCTGAGATTGCTGATATTCAGGCTTTCACCTTTCAAGGTGAACTGCCATTCATTTTCCGCTTCCGTAACTCTCAAATGGATTTCAGTGACCAGCGCCCCTTTTTTAAGGGCCAGAACCCCTTCTTCCAGTCCGGCATCATCCCCTTTGATCGTAATGGTTTCCACGGCATCATGAACGGCGTTTTGCAGCATAATTCGGTTACCAATGGTAAAATTGATGTTTTCCTGGGTGACATGATTCAACTGGGCGGGATCATGTTCGATAACATACCACATCCATGTCAGAAATTCATTTCCGACAAATTTATAACGGTTATACGCAACGGAAATATCTAACACGGATTACTCCATAAAATGAGATGGCGTCAGTTTGTTCAGCAGATCATTCTCGGAATCCGTCAGGGATTCCAGGGCAGCAGTATAAGGAAAGCGTCGAACAAGATTCAATTTAAAGGATTTGGTAAAAAAAACTTCAAATGCCTCATTGGCTGATTTTTGTGTTGAAAAAAACCAGAGGCTGGATTTTTCATAATTCCAGAGAACATCATACACATTCGGTGTTGCCGGAATTCGAAGCGAGAGCCCGCGAATAACGTCTTCCTTGATCTGCTTTTTTTCATTTCGAGATAAAAATTCCTTGCCGCTTTCCTTCAGCCGTTTTGTAATTTCCTGCCGATACTTTTTGTTTACCACTTTTGAAGGAATTGCTTTTTTATCCATGCGAAAAGAAAATAAAAATTGAGATCCCATCACAAACGTTGATCCGGTAAAATCCGGGGTAAAAGGATCTTCAAAAGATGTCCACCCTGCAGACTGATCCATATCCTCATCGTCTATTTCAACAATTGCATTCTGGGTAAGAAGCCGGGTCAGGGTATCCATTAGGGGATCTGCCAGTTGACCCAGCACCTGATAACGCGTTATAGAAACATTTGAAGAAAGAAGGCCCATAGTGTTCCATATGAAGTTAGTTATTTTGAATTAATCATTCTATCCGTTTTATTCAGGGGTTACAAGTTCTATTTATTGAGCGGGTGCAAGCCAGTATCGCACTTGTTTTCATGTGAATATGTTTTTTTGGGTGAGTTAATGAATGTTGTAATCGTTTCTTGGTGTATTTCTTCTTTTTATTTTATAGAAAAGATAAAGAATATATCCTGTTCGTTGTGTTTAAAACTCTATAACAATCTATTATGTTATAATTAAATTGTATTTGTCCCTGTTCAAAACTAAGATGATACCATCGGTTAATTGAACATACATTTTTGCCTTGTTCATAACCGCCATTTTTTAAACAGCCGCTCAGCAGATTAAAGAAAATAGATGAAATTTATTGCCGATCTTCATGTGCACTCCCGTTTTTCCCGGGCAACATCCAAAAACCTTGATTTGGAGCATTTGTATGTATCTGCTCAGTTAAAAGGAATTACGGTTGTTGCCACGGGCGATATCACCCATCCGGAATGGTTTAAAGAAATCAGCGAAAAACTTGAACCTGCTGAACCGGGATTGTATCGACTAAAAAATAATATTGAAAAAAAATGTGATGAACAGGTTCCGTTGCCGTGTCGCGGTAATGTCAGGTTTGTGCTGAATTCTGAAATCAGCAGTATTTATAAGAAAACAGGTAAAACCCGTAAAAATCACAATCTGGTTTTTTTACCGGATCTGGCGGTTGCGGAATCATTAAACCGAAAACTTGCAAAAATCGGAAACATTGTTTCAGATGGCAGGCCGATATTGGGCCTTGATGCCAGAAATCTCCTTGAGATTCTTCTTGAAACCAGTGATCAGGCATTTCTGGTTCCTGCCCATATCTGGACCCCATGGTTTTCGCTTCTAGGTTCGAAATCCGGTTTTGATTCGCTTAAGGACTGTTTTGATGATCTCAGCAGTCATGTTTTTGCGGTTGAAACCGGCCTTTCTTCAAATCCTGTCATGAACTGGCGTGTTTCATTTCTGGATGGTTTGACCCTGATGTCCAATTCAGATGCCCATTCTCCTGATAAATTGGGAAGAGAAGCCAATATTTTTAATACGGACCTGTCATATCCTGCCATTAAAAAAGCCCTTCAGCACAAAGATTCCCGAACGCTTTTGGGAACCTATGAGTTTTATCCCGAAGAAGGCAAATATTATTTCGATGGTCACCGGAACTGCAGTATTCGTTTCAGCCCGGAAATGACCTTAAATTATGGAGGAAATTGTCCGGTTTGTGGCAAATCCCTTACCATAGGGGTTCTGAACCGGGTTGAAGCATTATGTGATAGAAAAGAGGGGGAAAAACCACAAAATTCATCTCCTTTTTATTCAATAATTCCCCTGAAGGAAATCATTTCCGAGATTTTCAAGGTCGGCAGCAGTTCCCAAAAAGTGATGCGGCACTATCAGCATTGCCTGCATGTTCTGGGATCGGAATTGGCTATTCTGAATTCAATTACCTTATCGGATATTGAAATGGCCGGTATTCCGATGTTGAAAGAAGCAATTAAAAGAATGCGGGAAGGCTGTATTCATATTGTTCCGGGTTATGATGGAGAATTTGGAAAAATTCAAATATTTACAGAAAATGAAAAAAAACAGTTCTGATGATAAAATGAAAAAAAGAAGGTGTGATTTGACTTTTTACGAAAATATCGGTATTTATGATTTAATAAGAATCAGGACCATTTTGAACTCGTTTGAGAAATGATAATAAAAGCTTTTAATAAAAATGGGTTATAATAAAAATTACTCATAACTTGTTTTGGTTGTGACTGCGAAAATGACAGAAAAAAAATTACTCAACACAGTTTCTCTTGAAAACGATCTATTAATTTCTTTTTATGATGAATCAAGAAAAATTGCTGGAGATAGATGGCAAGTCGTTTTGACGGCCAGGATTCAAATTTTGACGGACCAGGTTCAATTTACCCGAATGGATCCGGAAAAAAGATCCGAAATTCTACAGGTAGTCGGCGAAAATATTAATTATGAAAAAAAACTAATTCGAAATTTTGTCGGAGAGGAACAAAAGGAGGAAACCGTTACAGCGTTGTATGAATCGTTTTTGCAAATTACCAGACCCTATTTTTCTCACCGTCAGTTTGCAGAACGATTTGTTCTTAAAACCTACGCCGATTCTCTGGATAAACGTAAATGGGTGAATAGTTGATGGAACCGTAAAAGGTCCAGACGTTGAAGGCCTTGTTATAATTTCAAGGATGCGCTTGACTCCTGAATAACGGGATCGAACAGATCTAGTAATGAAGAAAGGGGCAGCGAAACATGACTTGGAGAATTTTACGAGGCTGTAACCTGTTAGCGAAAGGAGAAATCATGATGTATCAACAGAAGAATATATGGATTAGGTTATTTTATACAATCATTACAATATTCATCTGTATCCCCTCTGCCGGAGCCGATATTTATGTTTTTAAAGACAACAGCGGTGTTCGCCATTTTACCAATGTTCCCGTGTCTCCGAAATATCGTCTTTACCTGAAAAGCACTCCCAATAAATATTTTAATTCCGGTCTGGGCGAGAAATTTTCTACAAACATCGATCCCGATCAATATGATGATCTCATTCTAAAGGCTTCACTATTGCATGATGTTGATTTTTCGTTGTTGAAATCCATCATCAAAGTCGAGTCCAATTTTGACTGTTATGCGGTTTCCCAAAAAGGAGCAAAAGGTCTGATGCAGATCATGCCCCAGAATTTTTTCTTTCTGAATATTAGAAATCCGTTTGATCCTGAAGAAAATATCATGGGGGGCGCGCTTTATTTCAAACAAATGCTTGAAAAATTCAATAAAATAGAACTGGCACTTGCCGCCTATAATGCCGGACCCAACCTGGTTGATAAATATAACGGCATTCCACCGATTTCAGAAACCAAGGGATATGTAAAAAAGGTCATGTCTCATTACAAAGGCATGTCTGATAACAAAAAGAAGTCCACATAGGATGGAAAAGGTTTGGGTGGGTTCCTAAGCTGAAGATTGGGAACCCGTTGAAACGCAGCTTCTGGCCAATCAAAGTATGTATTGAGATCAATATGGCAAGATGAAAAAAGATGAAAAATATGCTTTTCATAAATGGCTTCAGTCAGATCCGCTGCTGAAGCCTTATCAACCTGTACTTCTCCGTCGGTTTAATCAGCGGATTGAAAAAAAAAATAATATCATAAAGAATCATCAATCTCTTTATGATTTTGCAGCTACACACACCTATTTCGGGCTTCATCATGAAAAAGACCATTGGGTGTTTCGGGAATGGGCTCCGTTTGCATCTCAAATATTTTTTATTGGAGATGTCACTGGATGGAAAGAAAAAAAAGAATTTCAGCTTACCCGAATCAGCCCGGAAGGCATATGGATACTTTATCTTCCGGAAGATGTTCTGCATCACGAACATTTGTACCGACTTCGAATTCACTGGAAAGACGGGCAGGGAGATCGAATTCCAGCCTATGCCCGCAGGGTTGTTCAAGACCCGGTCACGCTGATATTTAATGCCCAGGTTTGGTATCCGGAATTCGCCTACCAATGGAAATCTCCCAAGTGCGTTGAAAATTCGTCCCTTCTGATATATGAAGCCCATGTGGGTATGGCTCAGGACGCGGAAAAGGTCGGCTCATTCAGGGAATTTACCGATAACATTATTCCCAGAATTGTAAAGGCGGGTTACACTACCCTTCAGTTGATGGCCATTCAGGAACATCCCTATTACGGGTCCTTCGGATATCAGGTTTCTAGTTTTTTTGCCGTATCTTCTCGATTTGGTACCCCGGATGAGTTTAAAGAACTGATTGATACGGCACATGGTAGTGGGTTAGGGGTCATCATGGACATGATCCATTCCCATGCGGTAATCAACGAGGTGGAAGGCCTCAGTCGTTTTGACGGCTCCACACACCAGTATTTTCATGATGGCCCCAAAGGCCTTCATCCTGCCTGGAATTCCCGATGCTTTGACTATCAGAAATCAGAGGTTCTGGCATTTTTGCTGTCCAACTGCCGGTTCTGGTTGGAAGAATATCAACTGGATGGGTTTCGTTTTGATGGTGTTACCAGCATGATGTATGATCATCATGGTCTGGGTAAGGCCTTTACCGGTTATCCTTTCTATTTTGATGAATCGGTGGATGAAGATGCATTGATCTATCTGTCGTTGGCCAACACACTGATTCATGATATCAATCCTGCTGCCATCACCATTGCCGAAGATGTTAGCGGAATGCCGGGGCTTGCTGTCCCGGTTTCGGCCGGTGGAATCGGATTTGACTATCGGTTTGCAATGGGCATACCCGATTACTGGATTCGATTGACAAAGGAATATCCGGATGAAGCCTGGCCGATCGGTCATTTATGGTTTGAACTAACCAACCGCAGGCCGGATGAAAAAACCATCAGCTATGCGGAATCTCACGATCAGGCCCTTGTGGGAGATCAAACACTGATATTCAGGCTGGTGGGATCGGACATGTATGACGCAATGTCCATAAGCCACAAGGATAATCTTCGGGTAAACAGGGGAATGGCCATTCACCGGCTGATCCGTTTTATCACGATGATTACCGCGGGCGGCGGGTATCTGAATTTCATGGGAAATGAATTCGGACATCCTGAGTGGATTGATTTTCCCCGTGAAGGAAACAACTGGTCATATCGATTTGCCAGACGTCAGTGGCATTTAATGGATAATCCGGATTTACAATACCATTTTCTGGCCCGGTTTGACCAGGAAATGATCGGTCTGGTTAAGGCTTTTCGCCTTTTTGATTGTCCTCTTATAAATCTTTGCTATGAACATGACCATGATAAGATTATGGCCATTGAGCGAGCCGGCCTGATTTTTGTATTCAATTTTCATCCCCTGCGCTCTTTCACTGATTATCAAATTCCCCTTAAGCCCGGAAAATATCAAATGATATTTCACAGCGATTTGCTCGAATTTGGAGGACATGACCGGTTAAAACCCGGCCAGATACATTTTACGCAAATACAACCCACGAAAAACGCAATATCTCATTACATCAGCCTGTATTTACCCTCCAGAACCGCTCTGGTGCTTCAGTCGGTTGACATGCGCTGATCGTTCATTCCTTTCTTATCAGGAACAACAGACCAAACCGAAAAACCTTTTGTGAAAAATTATTAAAGAGATCGGGAGACAAAATGAAAATAGGCATTATCGGCTGTCCGGGATCAGGGAAAGCCACGGTTTTTGAAGCCCTGACCCGAAGCCTTTCGAATACGGCAGGAAAAGCAGAACCCCGAATCGGCACTCTTCAGGTTCCGGATTCCCGCGTGGATGTATTAAGTCAGATGTATCACCCTCGCAAAACCATTTATGCCCAGATAGAATATCTTCTGCCTGGAAAATCACTTGCCAAAAAGGATACCGGAAAAGAACAGACCGCATGGTCCCAGGTTCGAGACTGTGATGCGATTATTCTTGTTGTCCGAAACGTTGCGGTTATGGGCGGAGAGGCTCCGCAGCAGTTGTCCGATTTTCAAATGATCAATCAGGAATTGATTCTTTCAGATCTGGTTGTGGTGGAAAAGCGCCTGGAACGTCTGGAAGCTGATAAAAAGCGCGGCAAGAAAATTGACATGGAAGAATTATCCCTGATCACGCAATGTTTGAAACACCTGGAAAATGAAACCCCGCTTCGAAAGATCCCTGAACTTGCCGCAGCTCCGGCATTAAGAGGTTTTGCTTTCATGTCGGCCAAACCCATGATGGTTTTGTTCAATAATGCGGATGACGACGATGTGATGCCGGATATTTCAGCAATAACTTCGGCGGAACATTGCATGGTCATCAAGGCCAAACTCGAGCAGGAATTGATTCGAATGACCGAAGAAGAAGCCAGGGAATTTCTGACGGAATTCAATATTACCGCATCGGCAACAGATCGTGTGATTCAGATGTCCTACAACCTGCTGGGGCTGATGTCTTTTTTTACGGTCGGCGAAGACGAGGTCAGGGCCTGGACCATACACAGGGGAACATCGGCTCTGGATGCAGCCGAAGTCATACATTCCGATATCAAAAAAGGGTTTATTCGTGCGGAAATCATCTCTTATAAGGATTTGATGGATGCGGGAAACCAGGCAGAAGCCCGGAAACGCGGAACGTTTCGACTTGAAGGGAAAACCTATGAAGTTCAGGATGGGGACATCATCAACTTCCGGTTTAATGTCTGAAAAAAATCTTAGGAATCAGGGGTTACGGACATAAAATCACTGGATTGAGCTGCTCTGTCAGGATGAAGTTTAAAAGCATAAAACCGGCTTAAATATTATGATAACAAATAGATAATATCTGGTTCGTTGAATTCGGAGGTACGGGTTTATTATTTTGAATATGGCAGTAATCTCTATTGCATTATAAATCAAAAAGTTAATAAAAACCGGAAAAAAGTTGGTTTATTGTTTTGAACTTTTGCGAAAATTCGTATTCTGTCAGCGGTAAAGATAATGATAAAGGTTTTTTCTGTATGATATAACAAACTGAAATATAAATATAAAATAAAAAATGCAAAAAAATAAAATTTATTATTGAAAATTGGCAGGCTGTTTGCATTAAATTAAGTCAAACCTAATAATTTCTTCATCTTTTTCCTCCTTTAAAATGGCTGACCGGGGCGTTCCCGGTCAGCCATTTTTTTTGTCTTTTTAATGGAACAAGAATTTTAATCCCCCAGAATTTTTTTCGAGTCGACATAAAAATCCAAGATCCTAGGATTATTTAGCAGATCATTGTTATTAACAGATCGATTTATTAAAGTAAAACAGATGGGTTTATTTTTTTGAACATTGTGGTAATCTGTATTGCATTATAAATCAGAAAGTTAAAATAAACCGCAATAAAGTAAGTTTATTTTTTTGAACTTTTTTCGGAAACCCGTATTGTGCCAGCGGCAAAATAAAACAATAACGGCTTTATTTGTTCTATTTAAAAACTTGAAATATAAACATAAAAGTTAAAAATATAAAAAATATTTGTGTTTGGCAAAGTATTTGCATTAAATTAAGTCAAACCTAATAATTTCTTCATCTTTTTCCTCCTTTAAAATGGCTGACCGGGGCGTTCCCGGTCAGCCATTTTTTTTGTCTTTTTTATGAAATAGAAAATTTAATCTTCCTGAAGTTCTTTCAGGTCAGCATAAAAATCCAAAGCCTGGGGGTTGCTTAGCGCATCCTTATTCTTAACTGGCTGATTCTGAATAACTTTTTTGACAGCCAGCTCGACTTTTTTCATGTTCAGGGTGTAGGGAATGGCCGGCACTTCAATGATCTTGGCCGGAACATGCCTGGGTGAAGCATTGGCCCGAATCACCTGACGGATTTTTTGCTTAAGCACCTCTGTCAGGCTATGGCCGGCCATCATTTTAACAAAAAGGATGACGCGGACATCGTTTTTCCAATCCTGACCGATGACCAGGCTGTCCTCGATTTCTTCCAACTGCTCCACCTGGCGATAGATTTCCGCGGTGCCGATGCGAACCCCGCCCGGGTTTAACGTGGCATCCGACCTGCCATAAATTGTTATGCCGCCCCTTTCGTTGATTTCAATAAAATCTCCATGACGCCAGACATTGGGATAGACATCAAAATATGCGGAATGATATTTTTTCCCGGCCGGATCTTCCCAGAAATATATGGGCATGGATGGAAAAGGCGCGGTGCAGACCAACTCGCCCTGCTGCCCGATAACGGGTTTTCCGTCACTGTCAAAGGCTTCCACTTTCATGGCAAGCCCCCGACACTGGAGTTCTCCGGCATATACCGGGTCCATCGGATTTCCCAGGGCAAAACAACCGTTCAAGTCAGATCCTCCTGAAATAGAGGCAAGTTGGAGATCGCTTTTTACCGCATCATAGATAAACTCAAAGCCTTCAACAGCCAGCGGAGAGCCGGTGGAAAGAACTGCTCGAAGCGGCGTCAGATCATACGTATTCCTGGGAATGACGCCGGTGTTCTGAAGTGCTGAAATATATCCCGCACTGGTTCCAAACACCGTGATTTTCTCATCTTGAGCCATTTCCCACAGCGCTCCGGGTTGAGGATGAAACGGATTTCCGTCGTAAAGAACCAAGGTTGCACCGCTGGCAAGGCCGCTGACCAGCCAGTTCCACATCATCCAGCCGCAGGTCGTAAAATAAAACAGTACGTCATTTCGTTTCAAATCCACATGAAGAACGTGCTCTTTCAGGTGATGAAGCAGAATACCACCGGCGCTCTGCACCATGCATTTGGGAAGGCCGGTTGTGCCGGACGAATACATGATATAGAGGGGATGGTCGAACGGCAACTGAGCAAACGTGATTTCCGGAACAGGCCCGGAGGTTTGAAAATCCCGGTAATGCACTGCATTGGGAATATTTCGAATATCCGGTTCTGTTTCTGTATAGGGAACCACCACCACCTTTTCGATGGAGGGCAGTTCCTTGAGGATGCCGGAGATGCGCTCCAGGCAATCCATGGCCTTTCCCTTGAACCAATAGCCGTTTGCCGTAAAAAGGACTTTGGGTTTTATCTGTCCAAAGCGGTCCAAAACCCCTTTGATGCCAAAATCCGGCGAACAGGACGACCATACGGCGCCCAGGCTGGTTGCCGCCAGCATGGCAACAATGGCCTGAGGCATATTGGGAATAAAGCCCACCACCCGTTCTCCGGGCTTGACTCCCGCAGCTTTCAGGGCTGCGGCGACCCTGGCCACTTCTTCATAAAGCTGGGCATAACTGGTCCGGGTGGAAGGCTGGCCTTCTCCTTTAAATATCAGGGCTGTTCGATCATCGCGATATCGAAGCAGGTTCTCGGCAAAATTCAGGCTTGCGCCGGCAAACCATTTGGCTCCGGGCATTCGTGTTGGATCGTCCACCACCTCGGTGTAGGGTGTTGAGGCTTTGATTTGTACAAACTCCCAGAGCAAAGCCCAGAAATCCGGAATATGATCAATAGACCATTGATAGAGTTCCGAGTATTGCGTAAAATGATGCCCATGCCGCTCATTGACGGTATTCATAAACCTGAACATGTTCGTCTGCTGAATAATTTCCTCTGAGGGTTTCCATAACATTCTGCCCATGATCATCTTCCTTTCTGTGTTGATGTCAAATCAATTGAATTTTTATGTAAATTGATTTATGTGATAAGAATTGTATTTAATTCATTTCATAATGGATAATTTAAAAACTATCAAATCAAAAATATCCTCTTTCCGTCCATGACACCGAAACAGCCCGAAACGATGATGAATGATTCTATTGACATCCTGATTGTTGAAGACAGTAAGACCCAGGCTGTCTGTTTGAGAAACATTCTTGAAAAAAACGGGTATCGCACCACGGTTGCCCGGGATGGCCAGGACGCTGTTCGCATTCTTGGTACTTCTTTTACGCCACAGATTGTCGTCAGCGATATTATCATGCCGAATATGAACGGGTATGAGCTATGCAGGCATATTAAAGATCAGGATCATCTGCGGGGCATTCCAATCATTCTGCTGACGGCTCTTTCCGACCCTGAAGATGTGATTCTGGCGCTGGAATGCGGAGCGGATAATTTTGTTACAAAACCATTCAGTGAAGAGCTTTTGATTACCCGTATTCATACGGTGCTGCTCAATAAAAAACTAAGAGACGAACGGGATGCCCAAAAAGGCGTTGAGATCCACTTTGCCGGAAAAAAACACGTTATTACCGCTCAGCGCCAGCAGATCATTGATCTTCTGTTTTCAACCTACGAAAACGCAACTTATAAGAATCGCGAGCTGGAGTTTGTGAACACGCAACTTGTCACGCTTCAGCGAAAACTGGAAAAAGACATTCTCGAACGCAGGCAGGCTGAGAAGCTACTGTTTGAATCCGAACAGCGGCTGAAGTTGGTGTTGAATACGGTTCAGACCGGAGTGGTGATCATAGATGCCCAGACATCTGTCATTTCAGATGTCAATCAATATGCGGCGGACCTGATCGGTCTTCCCAAGGAGCGCATCATTGGAAACACCTGCCAGCAATTTATCTGCTCAGCGCCGTCGGGCAAGTGCACGCTTGCCGAAACCGAAAGTAAAACGGACAATACAGAGCAGATTCTGATACGGGCAGGTGGCGATCTTATCCCGATTCTGAAAAAAGTAACGCCCATTCAGATCAATCAGCGGGAATATCTTCTGGAAAGTTTTTCGGATATCACGGAACAGGTTTGCGCAAAAGAGGAAATTCTGAAGGCCAAGATTGCTGCGGAAACAGCCAACATGGCCAAAAGCGAATTTCTGGCCAATACCAGCCATGAGATTCGAACCCCTATGAACGGCATTATCGGAATGGTAGGGCTCCTTTTGGATACCCGGTTGTCGGTGGAGCAGCGGGATTATGCGGAAACCATTCGCAGCAGCGCCGATTCCCTGATGACCATCATCAATGATGTTTTGGATTTCTCCAAGATCGAGGCCAGGAAAATGGATCTTGAAATCCTGGATTTTGATCTTCGGATCATGGTGGACGAGGTGTCTGACCTGCTGGCCAACAGGGCTTTTGAAAAAGGACTGGAACTGGCCTGTCTGGTGAATCATGACGTTCCATCCCTGTTAAAAGGGGATCCGGGAAGACTTCGCCAGGTGCTGATGAACCTTGCCGGAAACGCCATTAAATTCACTGAAAAAGGGCAGGTAATTATCCAGGCCGTTCTCGACAGGGAAGATGACAGGTCGGTCACGGTCCGTTTTATGATTACGGATAGCGGGATCGGCATTTCCGAGGATAAACAGCACCTGCTGTTTCAATCTTTTTCACAGGTGGATGCTTCGACCACCCGTCGCTTTGGCGGCACCGGCCTGGGTTTGGTTATTTCCAAACGGATAGCGGAAATGATGAACGGTCAAATCGGTGTTGACAGCCGGGAAGGGGCTGGATCCACTTTCTGGTTTACCGCTGTATTGGAAAAACAGACCGAAGAGTTGATAAAGGATCCGATCCTTCCGGTCGATATTCAGGGACAGCGGATTCTGATTGTGGATGATAATCGGATAAACCGACATATCCTGAGGGAGCAGCTTAAAAATTGGGCGTGTTTTGTTGATGAAGTCGAGACTGGCGAAGATGCGCTGTTGCGGTTGCTTTTGGCCGCCGAGGAAAAAGCACCTTTCCGCCTGGCGATTATCGACATGATGATGCCGGGAATGGACGGAAAAACGCTGGGGAGAAAAATCAAGGCCGATCCACGGATTACCGGTACAGCCGTGGTGATGCTGACCTCCGCTGGCAGGCGCGGAGACGCGGAGCAGCTTCAGGATATCGGTTTTTCGGCCTATCTTATAAAACCGGTTAAACGGCTTCAACTGCACGACTGTCTGTCGACGGTTTTGGGAACGCCGCTGACAGTTGTCAAAAAACCCGCCAAGCCCATAGTAACCCGGCATTCACTATCAGAGGAGAAAAAACACGGCATTCGCATCCTGATAGTTGAAGACAATCCGGTAAATCAGAAAATTGCACAGAAAATGCTGGAAAAATTTGGGTATCATTCGAATACGGTCTCAAATGGCTTTGAAGCCCTGAAAGCGCTCGGCATGATTGATTATGATCTGGTTCTGATGGATGTGGTGATGCCGGAAATGGATGGATTTGATGCCACGGCTCAGATCCGTAATCCTGCCTCGAAAATCATGAATCACCGGGTTCCTGTGGTTGCCATGACCGCGCATGCCATGAAGGGAGATCGGGAAAAATGCTTGGAAGCCGGCATGGATGACTACATATCCAAGCCGGTCAAGCCGCAGGAGTTGCTGGATGTGGTTGAAAAGTGGGTCCAGAGGGTCAAGGCAGGGACAGTACGGTTTTAGTCCTTGGGCATCTGTTTCAGGATCAGACAGGCATTGGTTCCCCCAAATCCGAATGAATTGGACATGGCATAAGCCACGTTCTGTTTTCGCGCCTGATTGGGAACATAATCCAGATCGCATTCCGGTGAAGGGTTGTCCAGGTTCAGGGTGGGCGGAATCACTCCCTGTTGAATGGCCAGGGCACTGAATACTGCTTCGATACCGCCGCCCCCTCCCAGAAGATGACCGGTCATGGACTTGGTGGAACTGATCGCGATCCGGTAAGCATGATCCTTGAACACCGACTTGATGGCCATTGTTTCATACAGGTCGTTCATCTGTGTTGAGGTGCCGTGAGCATTGATGTAATTGATTTCCGAACCGGAAATGCCCGCATCCTTAAGCGCAGCCTGCATACAGCGGGCCATGCCTTCACCGCCGGGAGCGGGTGCCGTCATGTGATACGCATCGCCGCTCATGCCATATCCCACAATTTCCGCGTAGATTCTGGCGCCTCTTTCCAGGGCGAGATCGAGCGCTTCCAGTATCAGAATTCCGCTGCCTTCACCAACGACAAAACCATCCCTGTCGCGATCAAAAGGTCTTGAAGCTTTTTCCGGAGCATCGTTTCGCGTGGAAAGGGCTTTCATGGCGTTGAATCCGGCAATGCAGGTGGGCGTAATGACCGACTCCATTCCGCCGGTGATCATGGCGTCCGCGGCGCCTCTCTGGATGATTTTAAAAGCATCGCCGATGGCATGCGAGCCGGCGGCGCAGGCCGTGGCAACCGATGCGTTCGGTCCCTTGGCGCCAAAGTATATGGCAATCATTCCCGGCGCCATGTTACCGATCATCATGGGAATAAAAAACGGACTGACCCGTCCGGGGCCTTTCTGTTCAATAATTCGAGAAGTTGTCTCAAGAACCGAAAGCCCCCCCAAGCCGCAACCTGTCAGCACGCCCACGCGCTCTGAATTCGAGCTGTTGATGATCAGACCCGAATCTTCTGTTGCCATGCGGGTTGCAGCCACGGAATAAGCAATGAATCGCTCGATTCGTCTTGCTTCTTTTTTGGGCAGAAAGTCTTCAGGATGAAAATTTCTGACTTCACCGGCAATTCGGGTTTCAAAACAGGATGCGTCAAAACGGGTAATTTCTCCAATTCCTGATTTACCGGCACACAATGCCGACCAGGTCTCATCTCGACCAATCCCTAAAGGTGTCACCAGACCCACACCTGTTACCACAACCCTTCTATTCAATGAAGCCTCCTTTTTTTTCGCGAATACTGCTGTCGGATCTATTGTCATCCTGATTCATCCAGTAAATCAGTGAGAATCGATAAAGCTGATGGCGTCTTTGACCCGAACGATTTTTTCAGCAGCTTCATCTGAAATTTCAATATCAAATTCTTCTTCCATGGACATGATGAGTTCCACCAGGTCTAAAGAGTCTGCGCCCAGGTCATCTACAAAAGAGGCCTCCGGCACAACTTCACTCAGATCAACTCCAAGTTTTTCGGCAATGATTTTTTTGACTTTGTCTTCAATGGACATACTGTCTCCTTATTGATCGTAAAAAGTGCGCAGCAAGTAAAAACACGGATGTTTTTTTGCTTGGCGATATGATGATGGGTTAATTGTAACTTGTCTTTAAGTCTTACATATACATTCCGCCGCTGACATGGATCACCTGACCGGTGATATAGGCGGCGGCTTCAGAGGCCAAAAATACGACCACTGCAGTCACATCCTGCGGCCTGCCAAACCGGCCCAGAGGGATCTGCTGCAACATGGCCTCTTTATTTTTATCGGAAAGCGCATCGGTCATATCTGTTTCAATATATCCGGGCGCAACCGCATTCACGGTGATATTGCGGGATGCCAATTCTTTGGCAACGGCTTTGGTAAATCCGATCATTCCGGCTTTTGAAGCGGAATAATTGGCCTGACCGGAATTTCCCGTGACCCCAACCACGGAGGAGATGTTGATAATCCGGCCGGAATGCTGCTTGATCATGGTTTTTGCAACAATTTTGGCACAGAGGAAAGCCCCTTTCAGGTTGACATCCATCACGGCATCCCAGTCGAGCGCCTTCATTCTCACCAGAAGTCCGTCACGGGTCATGCCGGCGTTGTTGACCAGCACATCGATCCTGCCGGTTTCAGAAAGAATTCGCTGAAAAAACTCCGTCATTGCAGCCTCTGAGGCAATGTCGGCGCAAATGCCAACAGCCTGTCCACCGGCTTCCCTGATCCTTTCTTCGGTTTCGGTTGCGGCCTGGACATTGGAAGCATAATTGAAATACACGGTTGCCCCGGGCCCTGCCAGGGCCATGCAGATCGCCCTGCCGATTCCTCTGGAACCCCCGGTGACCACGATGGTTTGTTTTTCGGAACTGACTGTCACGATTGTCTCCATTTCCTCAACATTTTTTCTCAGGTGGTTTTGAGCGGTTTTGGGCGATCAACTCATTTTTCATTATGAAAAACCAGTTCACAGATCCTGTCCATATCCTGGAACGTATTGGCGCAGGCAAAGGGAAGCTGCTGGCAGGAAATGGATGCCAGAAATTCCGAAATGGTTTCCGAATTGAACAGGCCATTTCCCAACAGGATTTTCAGCATATTCTGATACACCAGTTGTGCAACCTCGGCGGCAAAAATCCGGGAAGCCGCCTGAATCTTTTGAGCCCGGGGGTCGCTGCTGATGCTTAAAGCAGCAGCCTTTCGGGCAAGGCTCGCACCGATCTCGACATGGGTCATCATGTCTGCAAGACAGAACATGACATGCTGACTTCGGGTCAGGCGGTTTTCATGGGCAAGAAGAATCGTCCGATTCAGTGCTGCTGCAGCGGATCCATAAAACAGGCAACCAACCTGATCGTTTTTCTGATTCAGAACTCCCATTTCTTCTGCAATGGATCGGTAATACGCACCTTTGGTTTTCCAGGTCTTTTTCCAGCGGAACATGCTGATGATATTCTGCAGAATTTCGCTGGTTCCTTCATAAATGCAGGTGATTCTTACATCACGTTTGATTTTTTCAACCCCGAACTCCGTGATGTATCCATAACCGCCAAGGGCCTGGATGGCATCGTCTGCCGCGCGGTTGGCGGTTTCCGAGGCAAACAGCTTGGCTATGGCGCCCTCGACCTGAAGATCCGTGTCTCCGGCGTCGATCCGCAGGGCAATTTCATCCAGGTAACTGGAAGCTGCTTCAAACCGGACAATATGGGGAACGATGAGTTTGTGGGTATAACCCTGTTTTTCGGACAGCGGGGAGCCAAACTGGATCCGGTCCTTGGCATAGGGAATGGCTATGGAAAGCGCTGCTTCTCCCGCGCCAAGCGCCATGGCGGCCACCATCAGCCGGGTGTATCCAAAAACCGAATTTGCCTGTTTCAATCCCTGGCCCGGTACTCCGCCCACAAGATTTTCAACCGGCACAAAGACGTCGGTAAAGGTGAGCGGCGAGGTGTTGGATGCCCGTATCCCGTGTTTTTCTTCTCCCTTGCCCTGTACAAAACCGGGAGTTCCTTTTTCAACGACAAAAAAAGAAGGCCCTTCAGGGGTCACGGCCAGGAGTGTGATAAAATCCGCATATCCGCCGGTGGAGATGAACTGCTTGGAGCCGTTGATCCGGTATCCGGTCACCGTGCCGGAAGCGTCACAAACCGGGTCGGCCTTGGTTTTCAAGGCAGCCAGGTTGCTGCCCGCACCGGACTCTGTTACGGCATAGGCTACCAGCGAACGACCTTCGGCAATGGCGCCCAGCCATTTTTCTTTTTGCGCGTCGGTGCCGCCGACGATCAGCGGGTCCGCGCCCAGTTGAATGGCAAAAAAAGCCGTGGCCACGCCCAGGCAGACACCGGCCATTTCGCGGGTCAGGGCGCAGCAATCCCTTGCACCGCCGCTCATTCCACCATATTCTTCGGGAATAAAGAGCAGTTGAAGGCCGATATCCGGGCCCAGCAGGGTGCGGATGATTTCTTCCGGGAAGATCTCTTTGCGGTCGAACTCAAGAACATTCTCGCGGGTCAACAGCCGCGTCTTTATCTTGGTGACGATGTCAAGAACCATCTGTCTGGACTCTGCATCCAGACCATGGAGCGGCGTACTGGATTCATGCACTGAAGGAGACATCCGTTATCAATCCTCTTTGCCTTCGGTAACCTGTTTACCTTTATATTGGCCACAGTTCGGGCAGACGTGATGGGGAAGTTTCGCTTCGCCGCATTCCGGACATGTTGACAGGCTGGGCGCCTCAAGATTCTGGTGTGAGCGCCGCATATCGCGTTTTGACTTGGATGTTTTATGTTTTGGAACGGCCATGAGTAATCTCCTAAATGTCTGTTTATAATTAAAATAATATTTACATCACTATACGTTTGAAAAATGAAGGCATTAGTAATTGAAAGCCGTCGATTTGTCAAGCTTTTTATGAAAAACGGCTTATTTGCTGATTGAAATTGTTGCGTATGGAAACTTTATTTTTTGAAAAGAGGGTCAGGGGAGATTTATACAACTATTTGATACCACACGGAAAAATCTCATTTCAAATTGCATTTTCATTGAAAACCTTTTAAATCAATGGCATTGCTCTGCGGCTCCAGACAAATAAGCCTTTTTGTGAAAATGTTATGTCTGCTGTGGCCGAAAGACGATTTAATCATCGCCGGTTGTTGTCTGTCGGCGGTTTTTATGCTATTGTTATAAAATTAAGCGGTATTTGAGCCGTCAATATTTTATATTGACGGCTCATCAATTAAATCCCTTTTTAAGGGGAATCACTATGTCGTTGACTTAAGACAAAAATTCCCTCTTTGGAAAATGTCAAGGAAGAATTTAACAACTATTTTATATAATATGATATTTTCTCAATTTGACAGAGATGGATTTAAAAGAAATTATTTTGTTGCTGTCAAGTTGAGTCCCTGTTCAACAATTACTTATACTTGATATCATAAGTAATATAATTAGCATATAACAATCTATATTATATGCATAAAATGAATCTAATTGTTTTACTTAATATTACAAATCAGGTGAATCATAATGCACACGGTTATTACTCGTTTTCCTCCAAGTCCCACGGGATATCTTCATGTGGGCGGGGCGCGAACCGCTTTATTTAACTGGTTTTACGCCCGGCACACCAAGGGCCGTTTTGTCCTTCGCATTGAAGATACCGACTCGGTCCGTTCCACGCAGGCATCTGCGGATTCCATATTCGAGGCCCTGGAATGGCTGGGGATCGACTGGGATGAGGGTCCGTATTTTCAGTCCAAACGATTCCACATCTATGCCGAATATGTTCAGAAACTTCTGGATACCGGTCACGCCTATTATTGTACCTGCTCTTCGGAAAAACTCGATGCCATGCGCCAGCAGGCCATGGCCACCGGCGGAAAACCCAAGTATGACGGAACCTGCCGGGAGAAGCAGCTTTGCAAAAGCAATGATGCGGTGGTCAGATTTCGCGCCCCGCTGACCGGGACCACCATCATTCACGATGTGGTCAAGGGCGACATCGTCTTTCAGAACGCTGAACAGGATGATTTTATCATTCAGCGCAGCGACGGCACGCCGACTTATAATTTCGTCGTGGTGGTGGATGATATTACAATGGGCATCAACACCGTGATTCGCGGGGATGACCATGTCAACAATACCCCCCGCCAGATCATGCTCTATCAGGCACTGGGTGCCGAGCTTCCGGTGTTTGGACATTTACCGATGGTTCTGGGCAAGGATAAGACCCGACTCAGCAAACGCCATGGTGCCATGTCCGTAACCGCCTACCGGGACATGGGGTTTTTGCCCGAAGCCATGATCAATTACCTGATTAGACTGGGATGGTCGTGTGGGGATCAGGAATTTTTTACCCGTGAGGAGCTGATTGAAAAATTTTCACTGGAACATATCGGAAAATCCGCTGGCGTCTTTGACATGGATAAGCTTCTTTCGCTGAACGCAGATCACATCAAGGCAACTCCGCCTCGCTCGCTGACACCTCATCTTCTGCCGTTTTTGAAAGCAAGGGGGTATGCCGCGGAAGAGGGGCATTATCTGGATCAGGTGATTCTGACGCTGAATGCCCGCAGCAAAACCCTTGATGAAATGGCGGAAGCGGCCCGGTTTTATTATGAGGAAACGGTTTCTTATGAGCCTGCGGCTGCTGATAAATTCTTGATATCTGACGCTCTGGGGCCCTTAACCCTGCTGGTTCAGAAAATGGAAACCTTATCGGGATTCACTGTTGCCGGTCTTGAAACCGTTTTTCTATCCGTTATGGAGGAAACAGGGTTGAAGCTGGGAAAAATCGCTCAGCCGGTCCGAGTTGCCCTGACGGGCAAAACCGCCAGCCCGGGTATTTTTGAAATCATGGAAATATTGGGGAAAAATCAGGTGATTACCAGGCTGAAACAAGCCATCAGATATATTGCCTAAAAATCATATCAACTTCAAAAATAATTTATTTGCTTTATTTCCGGGCAACGGCAATTAGTGGTTACCCATATAACGATACTTGTTACCTGACTGATAAGAGGATATTGCCATATCAAGGCTTTTTGATTCATCAAGGTTGATAAATCTTCCGGCCTCAGTACCATAACCTTCAAAAGATATAAGAGGAACTATGTTCAGAGTAAAAGACATCATGACGGCAGATGTTATCTCGGTATCCCCTGAAACAGAGATCGTCCATGCAGCGCGAATCATGATTGAAAAACGAATTAATGGACTTCCGGTTGTGGATGGTAAGGGGAGGGTTGTCGGTATTCTCTGTCAGAGCGATCTGGTGGCTCAGCAAAAATGCGTTCCGATTCCTTCGCTGTTTTCTCTTCTGGATGGGTTTATGCCCCTGACGTCATTAAAGCGGATTGAAAAAGAAGTTGAAAAGATCGCCGCCTTGACCGTGGCTCAGGCCATGACGCCCAAGCCCGTCGCCGTTACTCCGGAAACCGGGATTGAAGAAGTGGCATCATTGATGGTGGACAAGGGGTTTCATACGCTTCCGGTTGTAGAGGATGGACGGCTGGTAGGTGTTGTTGGAAAAGAAGATGTGTTAAAGACGCTGCTTCCATCCTGATGCCCCGAAAAAACGGAGTCAGAATGAATGCTGTTGAAGAACGCCAAATCACATTGTTTAATGAACAGTTGAAACAGGATATCCGGCTGCGGCTGGTGAAAACACGCCATGGGGGAAGCCGGTTGCTTGAGGATTTTTGTACGGCCTTGCAGAAGGCGGCCCCAAAAATCCATATTGTTCACGAAAAAGACGAATCCGATGCCCCTTCGGAACTGAGAATTCATTCCCGGATACGCTATCGGGCCGTGCCTCTTGGGCATGAACTGCTTCCATTTCTGGAAGCGTTGTCATGGGTTTTTAATGAACAAGCCCAGCCGCCTTTGCCGTTTTCGTCACTTCTGGACCTTCTGACATTGCCAGCGGAATTGAAGCTCTATATCGCTGAACAATGCCCGTTTTGTCCCGCTGTTGTTCAGAGCCTTCTTCCCCTTGCCATTTCAAGCCAGTGGGTCCATCTGACGGTGATCGACGCCGGATTGTACCTGGAAGAAGCTTGCAGAGATCGGATTCAGTCAGTTCCCACGCTGGTTCTGGATGAGCAATTCCGCTGGACGGGTTCCATCAAAATTCAGGAAGTCCTTGAGGCAATGATTCATCGGGACCCTTCAAAACTCGAAGCCGATACCTTGATGAACATGATTGCGGACGGCAATGCCGGACTTTTGTCAAGCATGATGTTAGAGAAAGACATGGTTTTTCCGGCGCTCGTGGATCTTCTGGTTCATCCCAAATGGCCTGTCCGGCTCGGGGCCATGGTGACTTTGGAAACGATTGCAGAGGAAAATCCGGTGCTGGCGCAAAAAACAATGGTGCCATTATGGGAGCGATTCGATACTGTTGATGACAAGGTTAAAGGGGATATCCTTTATCTGGTGGGAGAAATCGATAATGGTGTCTCTATCGAACGGATTCAGGAAGTCCTGAATAACAGACTGAATTATGATGCGGAGATCATTGAAGCTGCCGAAGAAGCTCTTGAAAAACAAAATAAATTTGGAAAAAAAACCGAATAATATAGATCTGAAAAGGTTTTCGGTAATTTTTATATTGACGATGTTCTTCCTTTTATGTAAATTAAAAAAATAATTGAGGGATCGTCTAGCGGCAGGACGACGGGTTCTGGCCCCGTTAACCAAGGTTCGAATCCTTGTCCCTCAGCCAAATAAAAACAAAGGGTTACGAAACAGTTTCGTAACCCTTTTTTGGTTATAAAAACAAATCCTCATTACCTTATCAAGAAATCTATCCCGGTGAGTGCAAATGATAAATGCTCCCACGGGAACCGATAAGTGATGTGAATGTATTCTAATTGACTACATGTACCTGAACATAGTCGTAATAAAACGGTGAATCAACAATACCATTGGGACTCATATCAACAAGGAAGTAGAATGCGTAATCTCCAACAGGGAGAGTACTGGAATAAACTAAAACCGGGGATATGCTGAATAACGGATATTGAGCCAATAAATTGATTCCAGGAGTCCCATCCATTTGAATTGAGAGAATACCATCCGGTAGGTGAACTGTAAGCAAGCCACCAATCTGCGAGTTTCCCATTTTCGTTTCCTGCCGCAAGACCGGCCGTTATGGAAACAGGCGTTCCGGACGAAACGGTAATCGGGCCATTTTGCCCGTTGGCCTTTATGTCCGGCGTGCTGCTGGCTTGTCCACCACGAACAGCGCGGACGTGGGAGTCGTTTTTTTAAATTGGTTACGGTCATTGCCGTCGTCGAAGTACACGTCCCAAGCGCCATGCGTCGTGTAGGCGTAGGTCGTAGATGACCAATAATAGGATGAGACCGTATTCGGAAAATAAGTCGTATTGATCGCCGGAGTTCGCACGCTGTAATCCGCTAAACTGCGTAATTCCTTGATGGTGGGCACCCGCCAATCCGAATAATTGCCAAGATTCAGTGTTGCGCAATATGACAGCGCTTCTTCCCAGTTCATCGGATTGTTGGACGAAGCCGCATACGCGGCAGAAAAAACAAAATGAAAAACACATAATTGGTGTATAACTCCTTTACTTGCCTAATTCCGGGCACTTAATAAAAAAGGAGAATACAACACCATGAATCCAAATGAAGTAAAACG
>JACRBZ010000040.1 GCA_016219185.1 Deltaproteobacteria bacterium | reverse complement strand
GACTTTATTGCCTTCTCCGGGAAATACGGCGTGTTGTCTGAATGAAGCAGCCCTTAATAACATTCGCATGATGGGAAACGGATCCGTGGAACTGGTGAAAAAAGTCGTGGCCCACTTTCTGAAAGACAGCCCTGTTCGCATTGCGAATATTGACCGGGGCATGCAAGAAAATCATCCGGAAACCATTTTCCTTGCCGCCCACAGCCTCAAATCCGCCAGCACCACGGTAGGGGCCATGATATTGGCCGACATGTGCAAAGAACTGGAGCTCAATGCCCGTCAGGGGTTGATTTCCGATGTTCAGGACCAACTGGCCCGCATCGAATCCGAATACCGGAAGGTGGTGGCGGCTTTGGAAAGCTATATTAACCTCCTTGGTCAAGATTGATCGATTCTGCCCGGTTTTGCTCTCCAGCGTATACACCACCAACGGTCAGGCGCATGAGATCATGCGTAAAGGATGTAACGGGCCTTATTGGGACATTCTCTATGTTTCCAGCACATCCCGGATCTTTTCGGCCAGAGTCTTTGGCGAAAACGGTTTCTGAAGAAAATGGATCCCCTCGTCGAGCACGCCATTATGGGCAACGGCATTGGATGTGTAGCCGGACATAAATAAGCACTTGAATCCCGGTTTGATGGATTTAAGCGCTTCATTGAGATCCTTGCCGTTCATTCCGGGCATTACCACATCGGTGATCAGCAGGTGTATGCGGCCCGGATGATTTCTTGCCAGAGTCAGCGCCATGTCCGGGCTCTGGGCTGTGAGCACCGTATATCCGTATTTCTCCAGGATATCCCTGGCAAGACCTAAAATCGAATCCTCATCCTCCACGAGAAGCACGGTCTCGGTTCCCAGAAGATTTTTTCTTTCCACAAGGGCTGGTTCTTCCATCATCCGGGCATCGGTCCGGCGCAGGTAAATTTTAAAGGCCGTTCCCTGTCCCGGCTCACTATAAACGTTGATGAACCCTTTGTTCTGCTTGACGTTCCCGTATACGGAAGCCAAGCCAAGGCCCGTTCCCTTACCCAATTCCTTTGTCGTGAAAAACGGCTCGAAAATGCGGCTGAGGGTTGCTTTATCCATTCCCATGCCCGTGTCACTGACAGCCAGCATTACAAACGAACCGGTAAAAAAGCCAGCATGGGTTTGGCAGTAGCTTTCATCGATAACCACATTGGTCGTCTCGATGGTTATGGATCCAACGCCCGTAATGGCATCCCTGGCATTGACCGTCAGGTTGGCCAGAATCTGGTCAATCTGAGCCGGGTCCATCTTGATCGGCCACAGGTTCGGGCCGGGAATCCAGGCCAGGTCAATGTCCTCTCCGATCAGTCGCTTCAGCATCTTCAGGATGTTTGAAACCGTATCGTTCAGATCGAGAACCTTGGGGCTGATCGTCTCCTTACGGGCAAAAGCCAGGAGTTGGCGCGTCAGGTCCGCGGAACGTGTGGCGGCATTATGAATTTCCCGAAGATTATTATAAATCGGATCTGTCGGAGCAAATTGATCCAATACCATCCCCGCATGGCCGATGATAACGGAAAGCATGTTGTTGAAGTCGTGGGCGACCCCGCCCGCAAGCCTTCCAACGGATTCCATCTTCTGGGCTTGCATCAACTGGGCTTCCATGTTTTCCTTTTCAGCTTCCACCAGTTTCTTCTCGGTAATATCATGCGAGTTGATAACCGCGGACAACTGTCCTCGCCGATCCAGTATTGCCTTGCCGATTGTCTCGATGGTGCGCCATGAACAATCTTTGTGTTGGTATCGCATCTGGACGGAGACGCTGACACCCGGCGTGAGAATGCCACGCGCGAACTTGTCCGCGACAACCGGCAGATCATCCGGGTGCACGAATTCAAAGACATTTTCGCCAACCAGTTCTTCGGGCTTATAGCCGAGGATCCGCTCCAGGGACGGACTTTCATAGCGGATAATTCCGTCACCATCCAGTACCGTGATGAGGTCGGAACTATTTTCGATAAGCAGGCGGAAGTATTCTTCGCTATTTCGAAGCGCTACCTCTGCCTGCTTGCGTTCGGAAATATCCCGGAAAGTGATGACTGCCCCTGATATGCTGCCATTTTCGACAATGGGGGTGCTTGAATAAGCAGCGGGAAAACTTGTTCCATCCTTGCGCCACAGCACTTCATCTCTTATTCTGCTGGCGGTTCCCGCACTCAGCGTTTCATGCATGGGACACAAAGCCTGAGGATAGGTGGTGCCGTCCGGCCGGGAATGATGAATCCGGTGGTGCAGGTCTTGTCCCAGAAGTTCGGTTGCTTCATATCCCGTCATAGCAGCAGCCGCCGGGTTCATAAAAATAACGACTCCTTGGGCATCCAGACCCACGATGCCTTCCCCGGCGGCATTCAGAATCATCTGATTTTGCTGACTGAGTTGCCTGATCGCTTCTTCGGACTGCCGACGTTCGATTTCCCGCTCCCCCAGGGCAGAAGCCATCATGTCAAAAGATTGCGCCAGCAGACCGATTTCTCCCCCTTTCATATGGGATATTCCGGATCGGGAATCAAAATTCCCGGCTCCCATCTGCCGGGAAACGCCCGCCAACTGCTTTATCGGATTGACAAGGGACAGGTTACCCAAAAACCATGCAGCGGCTATGGCAAAACAGCCGGCTATGCTGAAAAAAAACAGGTTATAACTCAGTTTGTGGGTGGAGGCGGAAAGCGCGTATGCTTCCGGTATCCCGACCCGGATGTAAAGATAAGGTTTATCATCTTCTTTTAAACGCAGTTGTATGAATCCGTATATGCGGCGTATACCGTCCATGCCTTTTTCATTATACGTCCCTTTTTTAAGCGGGCCCGAGATGGACTGCCATATTTTCTGCGGCAAGGGTTGTCCCAATAGCTCGCTCGTTACCCCGTCCAATTGGGGAAAACGACACAGACGGATTCCATTCCGATCTTCTATTCCAACCACGGAGTTTTCCGGAAAGCCCATATTTCTTAAAAAAGTTTCGTATTGATCCAGTCTCAAGGCAGCGACAACGACGCCTTTGAGCTGATCCTGATCGTTTAAGACCGGAAAGGCAAAAGGAAGTATGGGAACATAGATGGTTCTGGCGACGGCATATTCTCCCACTGTAAAATCCCGGATCGCCAGAGTATCCTGAAAATATTTTCTATCGGCAAGACTAAACGGCGTACTTGCTTTTCCCGCGGCAAAGGCCATGCCGTCCGGCTTTGCGGCGACGATGGTGCTGTGGTACTGAGACTGCCGCAACAGATCCTGAAAAAGTGTGTTGCAGGCCTGAATATCGCAATTTTGCACCGCGGGATACTGGGCAATGGTCATGAGCATCTGTTTGGTGCTTGCAGTAATGGTATCCTGAAGGCTGGCCAGATTCTCAACCGTTCGCAGGACATTTATTCTGGCATCTTCAATATTTTCTTTCCGCTCCTCAAATCCTGCGTGGAGAATGATGCCCATCGCGGGCAACACGCACATCAACACCAATAGCATCAGGCGGGTTCGAATCGACCATGAGCCCCAAAAAGGGGTGTTGGAGTTCTTGTCGGATGTATTTATTTCCATTTCTGCCTCGGATTATGCCTCGTACGAATGAAGATTTATAGGCTGATGGTATAACTTCATACAATAACTTTCTTCATCCTGCTTTTCAATAGTTTAATACTCTTCTTCCGTCCACATCCCGGGATTGAATAATACAACGCGATTGCGTCCCTGATTTTTTGCTTCATACAAAGCCACATCGGAAAATTTAATGACTTTGTTGATCGTCTCCCCGTGTTTGGGGTATTCGGCGATTCCCACGCTGATGGTCTTGTGGAGCTTGCCACCATTGGGAAGATCAAATTCATGTTCCGCTATGGCAAGTCGGATTTTTTCTCCAATTGACAATAAGGCATCGGAATCCACATCGGGCAGAATGATCAGGAATTCTTCTCCGCCGTAACGAATCAGCATGTCCGAGCCGCGGATATGGCTGAAAATGACTTTTACCGTCTGCTGAAGAATGCTGTCGCCTGCCTGGTGGCCGTTTACGTCATTGACTTGTTTAAAATAATCCATGTCCGTCATTAAGAAACCGACATTGCCGCCGTTTCGTTTTACCAGGGGCTCATATTGGACAAAATATGCCTCCATAAATCTTCGATTATAGCATTGGGTCAGCGGGTCGCTCAAAGACTGCTCCTTGGTTTTTTGAAGCAGGCGCAGGGAACTCAGCATGGGCGCCGTGACATCCAGATATCTGCGCAGTATGACGAGTTGCTTGCGCCGGGATTCCCATTCGCTTTTTAATACCAGAAAAGAGAATACGGCGCCTACCTTCCCGCCCATTACCATTGGCAGGCAGCAGCGGATATGGGTTTCTTGATCGCAATTGAAATAAGGGCATAAAACCGGATTGGGATAAGAGCAGATTTCCTCGGCAACACGCTTTGCCCTGCAAAGATCACTGTTCAGCATGACTTCCTGACTGAGATTTAATTTAAAGGTTCCCTTTTGGATGGCAACCGCCATATGATTGTCGCTGGCGCTGACTTCCATGAGCGCATAATCATTGAGTAAAAAATGATTATCGAAAACATGGGACAGTTGTTTGTAAATTTCTTCATGCGTGTAAACCCCCTGAAGATCATGGCTGAAAGCCGTGAGTTTTGCCATTTGCTCGAGGTAGTCCGAGACCTGATCTATGGACGGCAGGTTCCACGGTTGATTCTGATTGCGGAGAACCTCGGACAGGAGCGTTCCCACCCGGCTCAGGAATAATCTCCAGGTCAACATCATCGTATTCACGACATTGGACATATTTGTCAGCTCGTCGCTGTTACGCATCCTATATACGGGACAGGCATCGCATGAATTGTAGGTATCAATGAAAACACAGGTATTACGCCATCTCGGAGAAATGGCTTTTGATCCTCTTTCAAGGTAACAGACCAGGGACGGGTTCTGATACACGGGGCAGTCTTTATTGTTGCAATCCAGAATGTCGAGACAATGGATATGGTCACAATCGAATCGTTCCGAAAAATCATTCTGTTGGGATGCGATAATGATATTTTCCAATTTTTGCAGAAACAATCTTATCCTTTTAACGTTCAGGTAAATGACAGTCCACATGACCATTGCGCCTATCATGAAAAACCAGATGAATTGCGAAATCCGTGAATTGTTTTTCTGCAGCAGATTGCCGCCGTTATAAGTTAAAATAAACTCACCGATGGGGCGTCCCTGAAAATCTTGAAAAGGAATGCAACGGAAAAATATATCCCCGGTTCGACCCTCGGCGGCATTCTCCTTAAGGATGGTGCCGGTCAGATTGTTGTCCGTATCCCCATAGCTTTTTAATATCGCCCCTTGATCGACTACCATGACCGTTTGAGATGATTCCCATAAGCTGCTGGAATCCCGGTTCAGAACAATCGCCATTCCGTAATTCTGCACCAGGCTGATTTTCTGTAAAATTTCAGAAATATCCGTGGCAGCTTCAACACTGCCCAAGTGCTTGCCATTTGAGAAAATCGGAGATATTGATCTTATAACCGGTCCGCCGTGGCCGATTTCAAAGCCGGTGAAAGAAGACAGCTCTCGATTTGCCCGAACCACCATATTTCTGTAGGAAGAAAGATCGTCCCCCCATTTATTGATATCCCATGTGCGAAGAAAAGAGACCAGCGATGGCAGGTGAAAATGAAAATAGATGGAGCTGTTGGCCGATGTCATGCGGATACGTTCCATATAGGGCAGTATGAAATTTTTAAGCTCTTCCCTGTCCTGATTGGCTATGGTTTGAGTGATCTCCGGCAATGTTGCGACAAATGCAACTGATACCGACAAGAGGTTTTTTTGCGTTTCCAGTTCATCTTTTACCCAATGCTCTAGTAACGTCAGATGCTCGCGCACCGAGTTTTCCAGATTTTTTTCCAATGCTAAAAAAATAAAAAAACCCAGCGATATGACCCCGGCACAAAGAAACACCCCGGTCGTAAATAGGAAACGCTTTCGAAGGCCCCATTTTTGTGGATTTAATAAAAATTTCATGATACTCGGTCTTTTTTTTGAATTTGACTGATCCGATCCGCACTGTTTTAAAAAAAACATCCGGGATTTTATTCCAGGATCAGCGCCGGGGATTTCTTCCTTCATTTCTGTAGAGACGGTATCTTCTTTCATAATTGAGTATCCTAAGCTCTTTTGTCCAGGACGCTACGGATGGTTTTGGCCAGATCCATCCGGATCACGGGTTTAAGAATCAATTTCCGGATCCCCAGTTGTTTGACTGTATTTTCCGTAATCCGTTCACTAAATCCCGTGCAAAGGACCACCGGGATATCCGGTCGGACATCCATCATTTTCCTGGCCAGTTGAATTCCCGTTAAATACGGCATGGTCATATCGGTTATGACCAGATCAAACAGGTCGGGCTGACTGATAAAGGCATCCAATGCTTCCGGACTGCTGGATCGGCTGGTTACCTGATATCCCAGACGGGTAAGCATCTGATCGATCAGAATTACAATGGGATCTTCGTCATCCACCAGAAGAATATGTTCCGTGCCCCGGGGAGCGATTTCAGTCGTTTTCGTTGAAATTCCGTTGGATTCACTGTCGCAAACCGGCAGGTAAATATCAAACTGACTTCCCTTCCCAATCTCACTGTCAACGGATATGTGCCCCTTGCAACTCTTGACAATCCCATGAACAACCGATAGCCCCAGTCCCGTACCCTTGTCTTTTCCCTTGGTCGTATAATAGGGGTCGAAAATTTTTTCCTGAATATGTTTCGGCATTCCGTGACCCGTGTCCCGGACCGAGAGTTTGTTATACTTGCCCGGAAGAAGGTCGAAGGTTCCCGTGTAATCGTTGGGAGAAATTGTCACTTCCTCAAGGGATACATGCAGATTGCCACCGGATTCCTGCATGGCATGGAAGGCGTTTGTGCATAGATTCATAAGAATCTGATGAACCTGGGTTGGATCCGCAAGGGTCAGACAAGACTGCTGTCTGGACAGGTCCTGGGTAAATGTAATGGTGGATGGCAGGCTGGATCTCAGCAATTTCATGACTTCGCTGATGATCGGCTTAAGTCGTATCGGCACTCTCTCATCCACCTGCTGGCGGCTGAATGCCAGGATTTGCTGCACCAGTCCCTGAGCCCGCATGGCGGCTTTTAAAATTTGTTTGATCTTATTGTTTACGGGGCTGTACTCCGGGAAGTCATCTATAAGCATTTCCGCGTTGCCGATAATCGGAAATAGAATATTATTAAAATCGTGCGCAATCCCTCCGGCCAGCACGCCAATGGATTCCATTCTCTGGGTTTGTTCAAGCTGTTTTCGGGAATTATCCGAGGAAAGTTTGGCGTACAGCAGTGGCGCAATGTATTCGGAGAGGGCTTTCAGCATCAGACGGTCTTCTTCAGCGTACCCATCTGCTTTGTTGGCTACCGCAAACTGACCGATCAGTTTATCCTGATAAATGATGGGAACAAAGAGTGCGCAGGAAATGGGCTGGTGATCTTCCGGAAGATTAAAGGGCCCGTTTGAATACAGGCACTTTTTTTCAATCAGGGACTTTCCGCGCAAGCCTTTCCAGTTTTGTTTTTGAAAGGAAAGATTTTTATCAGGCATTCGGCCGCTGCCGAATATGCTTCGGGTGATGGCCGGAATCGATAAATTTCCTTCCAGATCAATATAACCAAAATATCCATGTTGGCTCTGGGTAGCCTCCAAGACCAGTTCCAGAACCGAAAAAAACAGGGTGTTGTCAAAAGCCGTCAAAAATATAGTGGCAATGCGGTTATGGAATTCAAGTTCGTTTTTTGTTTTATGGAGAGATTCCGAGGTTAGTTTCCGGTCGATTTCCTGTGCCAGATGATTGGCGATCAGCATCAAGGTATCTATCAAATCCCTGATGTTGGGTCGCTTCCGGACATCGGCCAGGGTAACGGTCCCCAATACCCTATCGGATATCATGAGGGGAACACTGATAATGGACTTGATGTTCAGCGCCTTGAGCACACCCGATGCATGCTCATTACGTTTATCGGCCTGAAAATCAGCCAGAGGTTCCCGTGTTTTCACAACGGTTCCGGAAATGGACTGACACAAAGGAACCCGAATTTCATGTTTTAAGGCATCCGGAAAGCCCCTGGTGGCGACAAAAACCATCTCCTCGGAGTATTTGTCATAAAGCACGACCGCGGCGAGGGGAAAGAGGAGATTTTCGGATAAAATTTCAGGAACGTTATCATATATCGCCCGGATATTTTTTTCCTTCATAAATAGCTCCGAGATTGCCAGCAATGTCTTTCGTTCCGCATCGGCCTGTTTGCGCTGGGTGATATCTGAAAAAATGCAGGCAAATTGGCCCGGCGCGTGTTGATAGGCCGTGACTTTAAAAAACCGGTCGAATTCACGGTTGTACTGTTCAAAATGAGCGGATTCGCCGTTAATTGCAACGTTCCAATAGGTTTGAATCCTGAAGGACTCAATATATGGCATGATTTCCAGCGCTGTTTTTCCGATAATATCCTGCTCTGTTAAGCCGGTCATTTGGGTAAAGGCGGGGTTGATTGCCAGAAACCGGTAATCTATCGGCAATCCGGCCGCATTGCATATAATTTCATGTACGGCAAAGCCATCCAGCATCTTGTTAAAAAGATTTCGAAACTCTTTTTCCGCTTTTTGAGTGGCCGTGATGTCCCGGGCGATGCTGATAACGGTGTTTACCGTGCCATCCGTGTCAAATTCCGGGAATACCCGCCAGTTGAACATGAATGTTCCCTTGATGCCGGATAATTCAAAATCGGTTTCAACTGACCGGCCGGTATCAAACACCTGCCGGATCTGTTTTTCCCAATACTCGGAAATTTCTTCCGGCAATCCGATATCCTTGTGTGATTTTCCCACGAGATACATCGGAAAAATATCGATATACCGCGATATGGATGAGCTGATATATTCATGCTGAAGGTTTCGATTGAACCGGATGATGATATCCGGGATACCTTCGGCCAGGGCACGGTATTTTTCTTCACTGAGTTGAATGGCCCTTCGCTGTTGATACCGATCATAAAGTGATGTCATGCGGTATCGAACGATGTTGGCGCCCCGGAATCTGGAAGTGAGTTGCTCTGGCGGAATATAATAGGCGTTTTTCAGGATCTGACCCCTGACAACCGCAAGCGGATGGGCTCTTAACGCGTTGACAAGGTTATCGGAATCAACCCGGTTCAAGTCAAACATGCAAAGGGCAAAAAATGGGCGTTTGCGGGTCAGATCGTTCAGGTGGTCCGCATAGTCAACCAAATGATCCAAACAGGGCAACGCGCTCGTCTGTTTAATAACATCTTCAACCAGCCTGAATCGGCGGAATCCATGGGCCATGGCATATTCGGTCTGGTTTTTAAGCCAGTCGGCCATCTTGTCGCAGTATTGATGCCCGGCGGGGATTGTCTGATCGTTCTTGTCTATTATAATCAGTTGTTCGGTTTGTAGATATTCCGAAGGATCAAAGTCGAATTCCTTGAAATCACTCAATAATGGATTCAAAGCGTGATCTGCTGCAAAATACAAAACCTTCTCCCCGGCTTTCAGCCCATGAACCAGGTATGAGGTCAGTATCCTGAAATACTGGTCTCTGGTTTCATAGAAACAAGCAATATGGCCTTCCTGCCTGAGTTCGGGGCTGTTCCAGAGGGTTTGAAAGCTGGTATTTCTGGCTTCAGAATTCATCGAAGTTTTCCTCAAATGGAATCAGTTGATCCGACTGAATTCTCTGACGGTTGCTGCTCAAAGAATATTTATTCTTGGATTTTCCAGGCAAATATTTTTTCACGACGGTGGATTGCAATGCCATAACACCGGCCTGTTCTTTATGGCCGTTTCCGTTTCCTCTGATAAGAGACGCCAGTTCAACGACAAATTCCTTCATCTGTTCCGCCTGGGAGTTCATCTCCTCGGATGCGGAAGCCGACTCCTCGGCAGCGGCAGCATTATGCTGGGTCACCTTGTCCATTTCGGATACAGCCCTGTTGATCTGATCGATTCCTATGGCTTGCTCGCCGGATGCGGCCGTAATCTCCCCAACCGATTCGCCGGCTTTATTTGCCCCTTCAGCCACCCTTTCAAAAGCCTGGGTGGCCCTTGAGACGATTTCCGATCCGGCCTTCACTTTTTTGACGGTTCCTTCAATCAGATCAGCCGTATTCCTGGCCGATTCCGCCGAGCGCAGGGCAAGATTTCTCACCTCATCGGCAACCACTGCAAACCCGGCACCCGCTTCCCCGGCCCTGGCCGCCTCAACCGCCGCGTTCAGAGCCAGCAGATTCGTCTGGAAGGCGATCTCGTCGATGGTTTTGATGATTTTCTGGGTCTCTTCACTGGCCCGTGATATCTCCCGCATGGAAACGGTGAGCTCGCTCATCGAAGACTGGGCTTCCTTAACCACCCTGGATGTCTCCGTCATGGTGGTATTTGCGTGGTTGGAGTTTTGGGCATTCTGCTTGGTCATGGCGGACATCTCCTCGAGGGATGCGGAGGTCTCTTCGAGGGCAGCGGCCTGCTGCGATGCACCTTCAGCCAGATTCTGGCTGGCGGATGAAACCTGTCCGGAAGCGGCGGCCACCTGCTCGGCCCCATCCGTGAGCCCTTCAATAATAAAGTTAATGGGCCGGGTTATGGAAAGACTTAAAATAATGCCAAGCGATAAGGCTGCCAAACAGCCAAATCCCATTCCAATCATAGAAATAGCCTTGGCAAGGCTTACGGCAGCTTCTGCATTTTTCTTGACTTCTTCAACTTCTTTTTCATTTTGTTCAATAAGCTTGGCGAGCACCGGCAGGGCCTCGATCTGTTTCGCGTAGGAATTGACCATTGCCTGTTCATTCATCTGTGTGTAAATGTTGTCGGCTTTGGCGGCATCTTCTTTCAGCACGTTGAAACGCTTCATGACCTCCTCGGATTGGGGAATCAATTCGTTGACATAAACCCCCACTGCTGCTTCGGAGTCTCCTTTTTTGACCATGTCTTTGATTTTTTTAACCGTATGGTGAAAGGCATCATGAAAGGGAATCGTTGCCTGCAGGGTATTACGAAACTTCGGATTTTCAATCTGGCAGGCGGCCAACCACTTTCCAAAAGCGCACTGGGCCGGATCTTCTCCCCCATCAAAACCGGTCTTGGTAAGGGCTGCCTTTGAAACACCCGTGACCAGCCTGTAGTGATCTGCCCGGAACTGTTCCAGATATCGGGTCAATTCTTCAGGATCCGTAATACCGGTTTTCTCCAATTCCCTGGCAAGCTCGAAGAATCGGGAATTCTCGGTTCTGTATGCTTCCCATAAAGGCACAAAGCGTTTCCAAAGATTTTCCTCCTCCGGAGACCGCGGCAGTTTCTCAAGGGCTTTCCATGCTTTCATGTATGTTTCGCGGGCGGTTGCGACGTTGGCATGCTGACGCTCACGATCTTTGGAATCGAGGCCCGTATTCAGGAGCGTGCGCATTGCCACGCGAACCGCGGTTGCGCCTCTTTCAAAGGCAAGCAAATGCTGCACGCTCGGCAGGGTTTGATCGGTCACCTTATGCAGTTGCGCGGTGACATCGCTTGTGCTCTTCCACCCCACAAGTCCCACCGCCAGGGTGATAAATGCCACAAAACAGAATCCGCCTATCAGTTTCACGCTTAATTTCACATTATTCATCATTTATTCCCTTTCCGTGCTCCATGTTGTTTCGGGTATCCAGGCATTTTGAGGATTTCGACAGGTTTCAGCGCGGCTCTGTATTCATTCCTGTTTTGGCAATGATTCAGGCTGCTGTGATAACAGCAAAAGCTGTGCCATGGGGTCAAGATGTTATCCGGACAGAATAAACACCGATAAGCGAGGTGTTACCACGTAAATCAGGGAATGAATGATTGTTCTGATCGTAAAAATGGAGGGGAAAAAGCGCTGAGCAGCGGATATTGTCCGAGATAATCGGATATTGTCCGAGATTTTCGGACACCGGCATCATTTACATCAAATCATGACGGTGACAATGCCTTTTGAATGGCGGACATAAGGTCGACTTTTAAAACGGGTTTGGTGATCAGCTCCCGGATACCCATGGCTTTTGCGGCGTTTTCATCCAGAAGATCGCTGAAACCCGTGCATAAAATAATCGGAACACCCGGTTTTGTGATTTGAAGTTTTTGGGAAAGTTGGATGCCGGTCATCTGCGGCATGGTTAAATCGGTGATCACCAGGTGAAAGCGATCCGGGTCGCAGTTAAAGATATCCAGCGCTTCCAGGCTGGTCTGACATCCGGTCACCTGATACCCCATTCGGGAAAGCATCGCCTGAAGCATTTCAAGAATCATTTCCTCGTCATCCACGAGAAGAATGTGTTCCCTTCCTTTCAGATCAACAACCCGGGTTTGGGGTTCGGACGCCAGCTCATCAGGGTGATAGGCGGGCAGATAAATGATAAAAATGGTTCCCTTTCCGGGCAGGCTGGTTACAGTAATATGTCCTTTCAATTGTTTAACAATACCATGAACCGTTGACAGGCCCAGCCCCGTGCCTTTTCCTTTTTCCTTGGTGGTAAAATAGGGGTGAAAAATCCGATTCAGGATCACATGCGGCATTCCGCAACCGGTGTCGCTGATGATCAATCGGTGATATTTCCCGCCGGTAATGTTTTCTTCATCTTTCAGTTCCACGCTGTCCAGTTCGACTTTTAGCATTCCGCCGGAAGTTGCCATCGCATGAAAGGCATTGGTGCATAAATTCATGATCACCTGATGAATCTGAACCGGCGTGCTGATTACATAACCCGTATTTTGCAATGACTCCAGATTCAGCTCAATGGTACTGGGAAGCGCCGCCCTCAGAAGGTGACAGGTTTCCAGGATCATCTCTTTCAGGTGAACCGGGGCCAGCTCGGGTTCAATCTCCCGACTGAAGGTCAGAATCCGTTTGATGAGGTTCTGAGCGCGGCCGGCAGCCTGAATGATCTGTTTTTGAAAATCACAAATCGGGCTGTTGGGCGAAAGATCTTCAAGGGTCATTTCCGCAAATCCGATAATCGGATAGAGAATATTATTAAAATCATGCGCAATTCCGCCGGCCAGGGTGCCAATGGCTTCCAGGCGCTGGGCCTGCTGCAATTGATTCTCGAGGATTTCCTTTTCTTTTTCAGCCAGTTTTCTTGAGCCGATATCTTCCACGACGCTGATAAAGAATTCCGGAGCGCCATCCGGTTCTTTTAGAACGGATGCGGTCAAATTCGCCCAGATCGTCTGGCCATTTTTGCAGATATATCTTTTTTCAAATTTCTCGATAACCTGCTCTCCACAAAACAGCCGCTTATAAGCATCACTGCTGATTTTCAGATCCTCGGGATGTGTCACATCCTTAATCGTCATTGAAAGCAATTCATCCCGGCTAAACCCGAGTATATCGCAAAGCTTTTGATTTACCCGTAAAAGCTGCCCTTCTTTACCCACATGGCAAATCCCGACTGCCGCCTGTTCAAATGTGGACCGGAATCTCTCCTCGCTTTCCCTGAGCGCTTTTTGAGCCAGTTTGCGTTTGTTGATGTTTCTGCCAACGGTCAATATGGCCTGAGAATCATCGGAAACGGTGGGGATGGAAACGCATTCGACCCAGATGAGATTTTTATCAAGACACGACATTTCCTGCTCAAGACAATCCGCCTTATGGCCGCTCATGACCCGGCAGAACCGTTTTTGATTGATATTCCAATATGTTTTACTGAAAAAGTCCAGAACCGGCATTCCGACGATTTCTTCGGGCAATTGTGCCCCCAGCATGATAGCCCCGGTATGGTTGATATAGCGAATCTTTTGGGTATCGTGAATCATAACGATATCCGGTACCAGCTCCATCAGTTCGTGGTACTGTTTCGCAAGCTGTTGAAGGGCGATATGCGATGCATGAAGCTCCTGAATGCGGCCTGACAATCTCTGGTTTTCCCGGATCAATTCGCTTAAGGGAGGTTTATGTTCCGGCGGTCCGTTTTGATGGGTCATGGGGTATTCCGGTCTTGTTTTTTTGGAGTTGTCATGTTTTGAATGGAATTTGCATCAGTTTGAGCAGTTCGTACAAACGGGATCGGGAAAGGCCCGATATCCGGCAGGCTTTTTCCACTTCCCCCCTGGAAACCTGGGCAAGTTCGCTTAAATACTGCCTGTCGGCTTTATCCAGCGCCTCTTTTCGATATGCCTTGATCGGCGGCAGGCGGGTTTCAGAGGAGGGCAAATCATGTTCGGATGTTGCATCACCTTCCGGCTGCTTCCGGCCAATCGCGGCCCTGGCTGTTTGAATCCGAATGGACTCGGGAATGTGCCTTGAAAATAACGTGGGTTCATAATGCGCCGCTGAAATGGCGATTTCAAGTGTGCTGATCAATTCTCTGATGTTTCCGGGCCAGTGATACTGGCTGAGAACCTCGAAAAAATCCGGAGAAAATCCCTTTGTATTCAAACCTCTTTTTTCACAGATGCCGGAATTGTAATGCAGGCAAAGGGGAATGATGTCCTTGCAGCGGTCCCTCAGGGCCGGAAGCGTGATATCGATGCCCCGAAGCCGGTATAACAGGTCTTTTCGAAATGCACCGTTTTCCACCAGGGCATCCAGATTTCGGTGCGTTGCGGCAATCAACCTGAAATCGCTGGCATGCTCGCGGCGTCCGCCGATCCGTCGATATTTTCGTTCCTGAAGCACCCTCAGAAAGGCTTTTTGAACCGGCAGCGGCATTTCTCCGACTTCATCCAGAAACAGCGTGCCATTGTGGGCCTGTGCGACCAGGCCCGTTTGATCCTGGGTTGCCCCCGTATAGGCGCCTTTACGATGGCCAAACAGCAGGCTTTCGATCAGATTTTCCGGCAGAGCCGCGCAATCCACGGTTACGAAATCTTCCGCCGAGCGGGGGCTGTTCTGATGAATTGCGCGTGCGAACACTTCCTTTCCGGTTCCGGTTTCGCCGGTCAGCAGGACATTGACAGGTGCGACAGCCGCCTGAGCCAGCATGTCGAAACACTGCTGCATGGGATGACTGACGCCGACGATGCCGTCCAGCTTCAAAGCCACGGCTGATTTGATTGTCTGTTTAATGCCCTGTCGGTACTGGATGACCCGCTGCAGGCTAAGGGTGATTTTTTTTGTGGTATCGGTTTTCTGAATATAGTCCCAGGCACCGCTTTTGATCGCGGTTTCCGCCCCGTCCGGATCACCGTAGCCGGTCAGGATGATTACTTCGGGTGAAGAGGCGGTTTGACGAATGCTGCCGATCATTCCCAGCCCGTTTCCATCCGGCAGGCGGACATCCAGAAGGACCACATCAAATGCCATGCCGCACGCCGCCGCCATTCCGGTTGAAAAACTTTCATGGGAAAGCGCTTCATGGCCCATGCGCCGGATCAGTTCCACCAGCATTTCACAGATGTCCGGATCATCGTCGATGATAAGAATCTTTGCCATAATGCCTTTTAGCTCAAGCTGCCGATGCCCGCGCACTGACAACGGCACGGGCACTAACCGCGCAGATTACGAACATGCCGCCGATCAGGGCCAGATGTCCGGGCGTTTCCCCAATGACCAGAAACACCCAGAGCGGATTCAATATGGGCTCCAGGGTTAATATGAGTGTGGATTCAAGGGCCTGAACCTGCTTGATCGCAATCGAATACAAGACAAATGACAGCCCGATCTGAAAAATGCCCAGATAAGAAATAATGCCGAGACTGGAAGGTGAAAAACTTTCCTGAAGCAAAAACGGCAGACCGATCAGGGCGCCAAGGATGTTTCCCAGTAAAATGGTGTTGGCGGGTGTTCCGTCTTTTTGCTTTCGCATGCAGAGCATCAGAACCGCCATGGACATGCCGCTGACGATTGCCAGAATATTTCCGTAAAAACCCTTGAAATTCAGATCATCTCCAAAGAAGAGAAAAAGCCCGGTGAATATGACGATCAGCGATATCCAGTCCGCCCGCTGGGGGCGTTCGTTCAGGAACCAGTATCCGAAAAGAACGATATAGATCGGAAGCGTGTATTGCAGAAAGATGGCGTTGGCGGCGGTTGTAAGCTTGGTGGCCATGATGAAAAAAAGCTGCCCTCCCACATAGCCGACAGCGCCCACAACCTGCAGACGTGTCCAGCGAAACCGGGTGGGGCATTTCAGAAAGATCCAGAACACGGCCGCGGACAGGATGCTGCGGCCGCTCAGAATCGATAAGGGTTGCCAGGAAATGATTTTGACCAGCAGACCGCTGCTGCTCCAGAGTATGGCTGTCAGAACCAGAAAGAATATGGCCTGACGCCGTGTTCCAGACGGGCTCATGTTCTTTCTTATCCTTTGATGGGATGGATGGTGGCCTCTCGGGCCGCAAAGAAACTCTCGGGCAGAAACGCGCGGATTAAAAGGAGTTCGTTGGAAAGGATGGGGCGCCAGGAGATCCGATATTGTGTTTCCATTCCGGATGCGGGGTCCGGTGAAAAGTTGGCGACTTCCAGAGATTCGAAATGGTTCGAACGCCCTTCAATCCACAAGACATTGTGCCGGTTCAGTTTAAAATCCCGGAATATTTGCATGCCCATTGTATCCGCAACGCTCGTTTTCATGGGTCCGGGCGTCGTTTCCGAGGCCACGACCACATAGCGTTTCAGGTGGGTGACTTCGGGCCGGGACAGTGAAAGGTCAATGACTTTCAAGTCGCAGGACATTTCCCATTTTTTTCGAAAAGAGCGCGAAGGTGAATCCGTCGGCACTTTCCATCGATAAGTTCCATCAAAAATGATCATGGGGATTTCCAGATAAAATGCAGCATTATCCGGTTAGGTTTTTGCATGCGGGTCTTTGCCCGCGTTCCCTTGGGCATGGGCTGGATCAGGAGCCATAAATCCTGTGTGGCGTAGCTCATTTTTGATATGGTTGCGCAGTTGCCTGACCCTTGCGATTGAG
>JACRBZ010000039.1 GCA_016219185.1 Deltaproteobacteria bacterium | reverse complement strand
GCATTATCACGCAGAGCATTGCGAAGGGGTTCTGCAAACCGTGGATAATCAAATATCCGGATGTTGTTATGGCTTAAAAACAAACTCATCCCGCCGGCAAAGCAAAAACCGGGAAGAGTACCTTGAATCACAACACGATCGAAGCAACTGAGAACCCCAGAAATGTTTTCTGCATAACGGTCAGTCATAAGTTCCATATATCCATCCCCCATTTTTATGAAAACGTTAGAGTGGATATAAACGATTGATTATGTCTGTTCCAGTACTTTTTTGGTTCCGGCTATGCCGGGTTAGGTATTGGAAATTGCGCCGATCTGCCTTTTCAAGGACGCGGAACAGATCGTTCACCAAGACATATTCGAGGATGCGGACCTGAACGGTTTTGTGTTCTCCGGGTTTCATTTAAGGGGCTCCAGTCTCAGGGCAGCTTGAATTTTGTCCCGCTGCTCCGGATTTACGCGCGACTCATCCGCATAGTCCCGCCATCGCGCTACAGCATCCCTCACTTCATCAATGATCGTTTCCGCACGCCCGCGCTTCATCGAAGCGCTATTTGCACACGCTTTGAAATCCTCCGGAGTAAATCCACTTTGCTTGCCATTCATTGTCATTTGATGACTCGATGTCCATTTCCCGCTGGGTTGATAGCTGTAGGTCATGTCGAACGCGGGTGAGAGTGACCAGTTTCCCGACCGGTCCATCAGGAAGGCAATGTTTTTTACGTGATCATCCTGGTTACGGGCCACGATATTGAAAACCATTCGTCGGAACTGCTCTTCGATGGTAGCCATCGGCAACCCCAGTCGGCGGATTACTTGCAACGCCTGCTCGTATCCGTATGCTCCCGCCTGGTTGAAATCATAATGCGCCATGCCGCAAAGCGACTGCATGTGCAGCTTACCTCCACCATCCAACCGGTCGAACCGCTTCGTCATGAAATGGCGGCGTCCGTTCTCCTCGAACAGGCGGCACGGACTCATGGTGATTCCCGCGTCTACCGCCATCCTGTAATAGGCATACTCAATCGCACCGTATCCCTTTGGGTCCTCCAGTTCTTTATCCTTGTTGCCGCTGACCCCGTCGAATTTCATCATCCAGTATTCAAACCCGCTGCCCGCCTTCACCTGCCCGGACCGGACTTCGTTCGTTTTCGGATTCCAGGCGATCACCGACTTGGCTCGCGCCCCGCCCGCGGAAGTACCGACCCGCAGAATATTCCGTAGTGCCGTTTCCTTCCCCTCTCCGTGGAACCAGCCCTGCAGGTTGTTGCGATGGGTCAAAACCTCCGAAGCCAACTTTACCAGCTTGTCGACTTCGATACGGGAGGTGCCCGGTGCGGCCAATCGGGTTGCCGGCGTATACTCCAGCGCACCCATGCCGCGCGAACCCGTATAACAGAGGCGCTCCACCGCATTGAACGATTCCGGCATGCGTCCGGACCTGGCAAGCCAGGCATCGATCAACGCATTGCCAAACCGGTCCGGCAGTGAATCCGCCAAAAGGCCCGGAAGACCGTGGAAGGTTTCCGGTCGTAGCGATGGGAAGGAGTAGAGCCGGCTGGATAGCGGCATCATCAGCGGGGCCACCTCGATGCCGCTGCTGATGAACGCCGAGTCATATTCAAACGTCGCGGCCGCGGCTTCGTCTTCCAGCGATACCGCACCGATCGTGCGTCCCCACAGGTTTACCTTTGCCGTCGTGGTCACGTTTCGTCACCCCAATGCCACGACCCCTTATCCGCGGACTTCCTCTTGCCACTGGCCCGCTTCCGCGTTTTGCCTTTCAGCTTGACCAGATCCATCGGACGCGGTCCGGCCTCGGGCGCCAGTGTTTCCAACCGATCCAATAGTTCCAATATCCGCAGAAGCCGGATCAACGTCGACATTTGCGCCGTGGCCCCGGCCTCGATACGCTCTACTGTCCGCTTCGATACGCCCGCCTGCTCTGCCAACATCTCTTGCGTAAGTTGAAGTTCCAGCCGACGCTGTGCAAGGCGTCCGCCCAACTCTGCCAGAATCGCCTTGTCCGTCAATAATCCTTCAATCTTCATCATGAACCCTACATTATCGTAAATTTTGACGATATAAAAGGTATTTATGCATATATCTCGTCATAAATAACGATTTAATGAATATATCTTTTTGCCGCACGGAACAAACGACCAGCCGACCTGTCCGCCGTAGCCCTGAGCTTGCCGAATGGGGCGAATAAAGTCTCCGCTCCTTTTTCCCGCTCTGTTTCGCGGAGAGAAATGTCCGCACTCCTTTACTGAACCAATCTGGCTTCCACTCTGGCCGTGACTCTGGCTGTCCGGTGACTGATGGCGTCACTGGTATAGTAACTTGGGCCTCATGGGCCTCGACTTGTCCGGTTTGCGCGAGCACGTTCATGGCCGATTTCCTTCCCGGTTGAGCGATTGAAGCAGTTTTTGGCCCTTGGCGGTGGCAACATATCGCTGGTTTCGACTGTTTGGCTTTTCCGGGATCGTCATGGCAAGCAAACCTTCGGTCAGGAGCTTTTCCATCGAGCGCTTGAAATTTCCGGTGCGTATTGCATAGCCAGCGACAGATAACAGTTCTTGACTACTCCGTGAAGTCGCCACACACGCATTGATCAGGCCAATTTCGATTGGTGTTAGCAGCACTTGGGCCTCGACTTGGGCCCCTGACACAGTTTTTTTCCTCCGGATCGTCAACACAAAAAAACCTCCGTCAATCCTGATTTCAGGTTCGGCAAGCCCGGCCGTCCTTTGTCGAGCAGGTTGAGATGCACCAGTACCTCATACGGCGGCGTATCCCCTGGCAATGGGAAATTGCGGCCGCGCCGGGCAAGCACAAGAAAACGGGTGATCTTGTCTTCGTCAAGGTCATCCAGCGAAGCGTTTCGGCAGAACGTGGCATCGAACGGACCGAAACGGATCAGTTCGCGCTCTTCGAGAATCCTGACGAGACTCGCATACACTGCGGCGATAAGCTCCCCGGAGGAATTGACCCGGCGCCGGATAAGGCTGCTGGCGGCATCACTTATCAGGGCTCTCATTTTCGGATGCCGAACGCTGTCATCGGCTCCCTTGACATAGATCAGACGGTTCTTGCCCTTTTCGGTGGCCCGGTTGAACTCACGGTGTGTCGGTGAAAGCCCCTTGGCATCTTCCCGACCATAATCATTGCCAAAAATACCGAGATAGATATCGCAACGATCCACCTCGTCGAGGTAGCACTGGTCAGCTCGCTGATCGGCCGCCGGCTGATCTTCAAACAGAAAGCATTCGAAAAAGCGCCGCAGCAGCGGGTCGCCGGAGAGGTATTCGGCCAGAGCCTTGCGCTCCGTGGCGAACTCCTTTTGCACGCTGCTGATGAAGATCTTCATGCGCCGAATCCGAGTTGCTTGAGGATGCCCCGCAGGGCTACATCGGTTTCCCTTGCCGCCAGCTCAATCGCGTTCAGTTCCTCGACGATCTCGGCTGCAATGCGGTTCAGCTCGTCGTCGAAGACGTCGCAGAGGCGCTTGGTGAAGATCAGCGGGAGGATGTAGTCCTTGTATTTCGGCGCGTCCTTGGCTCCCCGAATAGAACAGGCGGCGTCCCAGATCCAGGATTCGAGGGATTCCCCGTTCCCGTTATTGTTTGCCATCAGCTCTCAGTCCTTTGTTTCTATGCGCATAACGTTGCTAATTAGCCGCGCGGCTTTTGCGTCGGTTGAATTGGCCTTGTGTATGCCCGGTGCGGGCGTGAACTTATGGGGTGAAAGTCCACTGTATGTGAATCCTGTCAGCGATTTATATCACTGACACAAATACTAACCAAAGGCAAGGGCGGAACCGTGAGGGAACCGTCCGAAGGCGGAGCGAAGCGCAAGGCTCGCCGCAGGGCGACCACAGGGAGCGTCCAACCCGGAGTGTAACGCAATGAGCCGACGGACAGAAACGGTATATAAGGCCAAGTCTCCGGGCAAGTTAGCACAACTTAATGAAGCCCTGGATTCAGGAGGTATGGTAAATGCCGCAGTTGTATAGCAAAAGTTCACGTTCTTATCCGGGGAGACCTGCCTGGCATGCAGCTCTTTACAAAGGGGGCTGCGTCCTGCATGGCAACATGCGGGATGACCAGTCAGGAGTCAGCAGAAGCCAGTGGTGTAGGAAGTTCCTGGTAGCGAAACTGGAAACGAGCCTCGCAAAGCATGCCGGGTGGTGTGGGGGCTGGGGGCTAAAACCCCCAGCTACCCTATTGGAACTGTCCTATCAAAGGCCGGCCCTTTCGATGAGTCTTCTATAGAGTTGCGACTCACCGCTTGTTCCTGGTTTGTAGGTATCCGTCGTGAATTCTTGATCTGAAAGATCTATCTTCCTCAAGACCTCAAGAAATGCATCTTTTTCAACAACTTCCCCTGGCGCACTCACATGCAGGTAACACGGTCGGAGGAAGCGCATCAGAGCTTTGAATCCGTTTGTCTTGTTCAGTATAAGTCCTCGCCCCATGGATGCCCATCCCTCGGGCCATCGCTCGCGAACGGCCTCGAAGAAATTCCATACCACATCGGTGATCTCAAGATCACGTTTCTCGATAAACATGTTACGAAAGATCAACTTCTTCAGATGATCGGCCGATGCCTTCTTGGGCACTTTCCCAGTGAGATACAGGTTTCTGTCCGCCATCGGGTCGTCAGAAATGAAGCGAAGCAACGCCTGGACAAATGTCGCCTGAGTGATTGTCTCTGAGAACCGCCCTTCTGTAGAGACGCCTAAACGCTTGATCCGTGTATAAAATGGACTGTCTTTCGTTGAGTCGAGTGCAACGGCGATCTCGTGACAGGTCTTCTGAGGGCTTCTCGTCTTCGCCAGTTCGTAGAGATCGTAGACGAGGCTCCTGTTCACTTTGGTTTGTGCCAGATTCACAGTTGAGAACAGGTACGCTTGATCGGCAATATCCATGTCGACAAAAAGGCTTACGTTCACCTCGAAAGTTGTAGAGTGGGATTCGCGCAACCCCTCGATACGGTGCTGGCCGTCGATCACCTTCGCGATTTGGTCGAAACTCACGCTAAGGCTGGGATCATCAGCGTCAACATGGGGGCTCAGGGTCATTGTTTTGTGCGTGGAATCGTATTCGGCGCATTCTGCTGGGACAGCAAGGATTACTGCGGTTGGGAAACACGCGTCTGCCGACTGGACATAGTGCTGAAGCTCCTTTACACGATTCCGGTTGAGTGGTCTCTGGATCCCGAGGTAGGTCTCGAATCCACGCTCTCCTTCAATGCGCCTTACATCAACATACGTAATGTCACATAGTGAGGGGGCGGGTATCGAACCAACATAAAAAGTGCCGATTGGTTGCTCAATCTGGATACAGGGAAACGTCAAGTGTTGGTTAGTAGTCATGGTCAATTACCCCCTTGTGATGCTTCTCGATGGCTCTGCACGCGGCGAGTAAAATCTTGTTCGTTGTCCCGCATCACGGTGGCTGGATTTGGCAGGAGCGTGTTGTTATAGACAAGCGCAAAGTAGAATACCAATACTGCCACGACAAACACTGTAACGGACATCAGAAGCACATTGTGAGGAAGGACTTGCGCCTTAACGCGCTCTATCGTGAAGATGGAGGTGGAAAGGATAGCCACCAAAATTGCACAACCAATGAACGTGAACTTGCTGGGGAAAGAGCGCACGTCATAGCGATCTTTGCTAGCGATGTAAACGGCAGGAGCAAGAACCGCCGCAGCGTAGATGAAGAGCTCGCCGTTCTGAACAATCGTGCCCGCGCAACTCAGATAGCCTATACTTGTGGAGCCTGATTGCACAATGTAGAGCACGAAGGCCCCGACATAGACGGGCGACATGGAAATCAATAGGGAGATAAACAGTTCTTTGCATGCCTCACCGAAGTCCGACAATGTGCACATATGCACCGAGCCAACAATCGGGAGTCTGCGACAGACATGCTTTAGTAGTGTCATGAGATTCATTCGTATCCTCCTAAGATCAACATTTCTTGCCCCTTTCTTCGTCCGCTTACTGCTCCCGATATCCTGCTTGCGCGATCCAGAGAACGGACCTCGAACCGGTCTCCGTACAAGGTCCGAATCGAATGATGGCAGGCGTTTGATATGAGGACCTTGGCTCCCCTATCAACGGCGCGCACAGCGGCTTCACATAGCCGCTGCTGATCATCCCATGAGAACAGGACGTCGTTGTATTTAATGAATCCATTGTTCGTGTGGTTGATGGTATACGGAGGGTCAATGTAGACAAAATCGTCCTTCTTTGCCTTCTCAATGATAGGTTCGAAGTCTGAGCAACAAAGGTCGACATACTGCAATGCCTTAGATATTTCTCCAAATTCATCATCAGGAAATAGCACGGTAGTCTTCGTTCCGATGGGTACGTTGAATTCTCCGTGCAGGTTGACGCGGTATAACCCGTTCCAGCAAGTGCGATTCAGGTAGATGAACCGGGCAGCACGCGCATAGCGACCGTTTGGAATTCTGCCCCGTACGTCGTAGTAGTAAGAACGGGAATGGAGTTCGTGGTGCCGCCTAAGATGTGCGAGAATCGGACGCCAGTTCTCTCGCAGAGCACGATAGGTGTCGATAAGGTCTGCGTTCATATCCGAAAGAATGGCCTTGGGCGGTCGCAAGAAGAAGAACACTGCGGCGCTGCCAGCAAACGGTTCGATGTAGTTCCCATCAAGCGGGGGGAAAACATCTGGCGACTTGCTGACAAGCCACCGTTTGCCTCCGGCCCACTTGAGAAATGGTTTTAACGCGCCTTCTGCCATATGTCTCCGTTCCGACAGTCTGAATATATGGAATATCTTCTTTATATTACTCATATATAATGGAATATTTTCCATCTATTGTGTTATCAAGATGGTAAGCATGGAAAAATGCATATTGTATTTTCCATGTTTGTATAACAATATCCAATAACATGGAAATCAAAGAAAAACAAAAGTTCAAACCTGATCCGAAATTAAAACTGATGGACCAAACCCGCCTGGTGTTACGATACCATCATTATGGATGTTGTACCGAGCAAACTTACTGTGACTGGATCATTCGGGGCATCAGGTTTCATGGTGGAAAAACCCATCCTGCTAACATGGGCAAAGTCGAAATTGATGCTTTTTTAAGTCATTTGGCAGCTCAATGCCAGAAGATATGTCCGTCCACCAACGGTTATGACGCAATCTGAAGTTCAGCGTGTAATGGCTCATTTGGAATGAACACACTTGCATGGCCAAAATGCTTTATGGCTGTGGGCTGCGGCTCAATGTGTCCACCTGAGAGTGCTGGATCTGGATCTTGATCGCAAAATCCTTTATGTGCAGGACGCGAAGGGGGGAAAGGATCGCACGATGGTTTTTCCCCAGCCGATTCCTGAAGAATGCTTATCAAATGAACTCTTGACATGCAATATAATATTTACCGTGAAGATGCTTCGTGAAGGAACCGAAAAATGCAGTCCATCGTAATTGACAAGGAAAAAATAACCATCGATGACGTGGTGGCCGTTTCCCGCGGTAAAGCTCCTGTCAGCGTGTCTCCGGAAGGCTATGCGCGCGTGGATAAAGCAGCGCGTCTCGTTGCCCGGTGGGTCCGGGAAAAAAAAGTGATCTACGGCATCACAACGGGCTTTGGCGCCCTGTGCAACGTCACGATATCCGAGGCGGACACCCGGGTCCTGCAGAAAAAGATTCTCATGAGCCATGCCGCAGGCGTCGGAGACCCCCTGCCAGAAGATGTGGTCCGTGCGATCCTGGCCATTCGGCTCCACGATCTTTTCATGGGATATTCCGCCTGCACCCGTCAGACCCTGGGGCATCTGGTGACATTCTTGAATCGCGGCGTAACGCCGGTGATTCCGGCAAAAGGGTCCGTGGGCGCCAGCGGCGATCTGGCTCCGACAGCCCATCTCGGCCTGGTCCTGATCGGCATGGGAGAGGCGTTTTACCGGAGAGAGCGCATGAACGGCGCCCTTGCCCTGGAAAAGGTGGGCCTTGCGCCGCTGGTTCTCGAGGCAGGCGAAGGGCTGGCCCTGATCAACGGCACTCAGGTGATGACCGGTATTGCGGCCCTGGTGGTTCACGATGCCGTCCGTCTGGCAAAACTGGCGGACGTTGCCTGTGCCATGAGCCTTGAGGTGCTCATGGGAAGCAACTCCGAATTCGATCCCCGGATTCATCAGGTGCGGCCCCATCCCGGGCAGATCGCATCGGCCCGGAACATGCTGCGACTAACCGATAACAGCCGGATCATCCTTTCCCATCAGGGCTGCGCCAGGGTCCAGGACGCTTATACATTAAGATGTTCCCCCCAGATTCACGGGGCCAGCAAGGATGCCGTGATCCACGCCGGAAATATCGTTGACATCGAAATCAATTCGACCACAACCAATCCCCTGATTTTTACGGACACCGAAGAGATCCGTCTGGGCGGCAATTTCCACGGCCAGCCCATTGCCATGGCGGCAGACTACCTGTCCATGGGGATTGCCGAGCTGGGAAATGTCTCCGAAAGGCGGATCGAGCGGCTGGTCAACCCGCAGCTCAGCGAGTTGCCGGCTTTTCTGGTAAAAAACGGCGGGCTGAATTCCGGATTCATGATCGCACAGTACATGGCCGCGGCCCTGGTCTCGGAAAACAAGGTCCTGGCGCATCCGGCCTGCGTGGATTCGATTCCCACATCCGCCAACAAGGAGGATCACGTATCCATGGGCACCATTGCCATCCGTAAATGCCGGGAGATTCTGGACAATGTGGAGCATGTCCTGGCCGTGGAAATGCTGTGCGCGGCCCAGGCATATGACCTGCTGACCGAAACGCGGCATCTCGAGGCCGGAGAGGGGACCCGCGTGGCGTACCGCGTGATCCGCGAGAAAATCCCGTTTTTGGATGAGGATCGGGTGCTGGTAACCGACATCGCTGCCATGATGTCGCTGATCCGGTCCGGTACCTTGCTTCAGGCGGTTGAAGCCGCAGTCGGCCCCCTGCAATAGGCATCCCCTTTTTAAAAGCGGCGGGCCGGGACCGTGCTTGAAAATTCCTTGCCTCCGGCCTCCGGACCCTTTGTGAACCGCTGACCTTGCCGTATTACTGAGCGGGAATGGATGATTCCCATTCATTGGTTTCGAACCAGTGGTGCTTGATTTCTTTCAGCCAGCCTTCCGCCGCAACGACCGTGATCCAGTTGTTGAAATAATTGATGGTGTCATAGTCCCCTTTTCGGACGGCAAAACCGATGGGCTCCTTGGTAAACGTTCCTTCGATGGGGAGGAAAAGGGTTTCCGGATTTTTCAGTGCCTGGAATGCCGGCGTCGGGGCAGAGCCCACCATCGCATGGGCCTTGCCGTTGATCACTTCCAGGTAAGCCTGGGCTTCGTCGTCAAAGAGCGTCAGCTTTGCCTTGGGCATGAATTGCTTGGCTGCGGCCACGGATGAGGAGCCCAGCCTTGCGGACAGCGTCACTTCCGGTTTGTTGAAGTCCTCTAAGCTTTTGAATCCGGCTGCCAGTTGTTTATTCGCGACAAGGGCCTGACCGGAATAATCATAGGGTATCGTGAAATTGACCTTCTGGTTCCTGTTCGGCTGAATCGTCATGCCGCCGATGATCACATCGAATTTGCCCGTCAGAAGGGCCGGAATGATGCCTGCCCATTTGGTCGGCACGAATTCGACCTTGACCCCGAGATCTGCCGCCAGTCTTTTGGCCACATCGATTTCAAAGCCGACGAGCTGACCGTTTTTGTCGTTCATGGCCCAGGGAACAAAGGTGGACATGCCCACTTTCAGCACGCCACGTTTCATCACCTGTTCGATGGTGCTTTCGGCAATGAGTTTGTTCTGCATGTCTCCGCCAAACACCGGTGACACAAAACAGACAACCAGGAAAAGCGTGATAACGGCCAAAAAATCTTTTGACGGCAATGACGATTTGATTCTCATAATTCCTCCTTTGGGTGTTGAGCGTGCATTAATCAGATTGAGCTTCTTTTCATGAATATTTCCAGACGTTCCACCGCCAGCGACAGACTCAGGGTCAGAATCAGGTACAGGACCGTGATGGTGATCCAGCATTCGAAGGTCAGGTAGGTGGCGGCCATCAGTTCCATTCCCTGAAAACAGAGTTCCGGGATCGAGATCACCGACACGATGGCCGAATCCTTGATGGTGGAGATGAATTGGCCGGCCAGGGGGGGCAGGATCCTCTGGATGGCCTGGGGCAGGATGACATACCGCATTTTCTGCTTCCAGGACAATCCCAGGGCATGGCATGCCTCGAACTGACCTTTCTCGATGGACTGAATTCCGGCCCGGATGATTTCCGTGATATAGGCTGCCTCGATAATCGCCACGGTCACCGTGGCTGAAATAAAAGCCGTGAAAAACCGCGGCGGCGCAAACAGGAACGTCATCACGCCTTGCATGCGCTCGGAGGCGTTTCTGGCAAAGTCATCCACGCCCAGAACCGGCATGATCTGATCGCTGACGAAAAAATAAAAGATGAAGATCAGCACCAGGGGAGGCGTGTTTCGGATCAGCTCCACGAAGGTTCGGCCCAGCAGGCGTTTGAACAGGCTTTTGCTGATGCGGAAAAAGCCGGCAACCGTCCCCAGAATCGTGGCCAGCAGGGTGGCCCAGATGCTGAGCCGAATTGTCGTGAAAAAACCCTGCATCAATAGATTTGCCGTCCAATTGCCATTTTGGTCCATGCGGAACAGATATTGGGGGATGGCGCTCCAGTGCCAATGATAATGCATCCCGACGGTCATGCGGTAGCCGATATGACCCAGAAGGGCGGCGGCAGCCAGCATAATGACGGCATCCAGCAGCGTAATTCTTGGCTTTTTCCTCAAAATGGCGCCCTTCAACTCAGGATCTGGCTGAGAAAGGCCCGGGTGCGTTCCTCCCGGGGATGGTTGAAAAAATGCCCGGCCGTTCCTTCTTCCACGATTTTACCGGCTTCCATGAAGATGACCCAGTCGCCCACCTCGCGGGCAAAGCCCATTTCATGCGTGACCACCACCATTGTCATCCCTTCCCTGGCCAGCGTTTTCATGACTTCGAGCACCTCGCCGATCAACTCGGGATCCAGCGCGCTGGTGGCCTCGTCAAAGAGCATGACCTTGGGCATCATGGCAAGGGCCCGCGCAATGGCAACCCGCTGCTGCTGACCCCCGCTGAGCTGGGCCGGATAGGCATCGGCCTTTTCCGTGAGGTTGATTTTGGCCAGCAGATCCATGGTCATTGCCGTGGCCTCTGTCCTGGTTTTTTTCCGGACCAGTTGCTGGGCCAGATTGATGTTCTCGCGGACAGTCATGTGCGGAAACAGATTGAACTGCTGAAAGACCATGCCGACTTCTTTTCGAATCTCGAGCCTGTTTTTTCTGTTATCGTCCAGCACAATGCCGTCAACCACGATGGAGCCGCTGTCGATGTCCTCAAGTCCGTTCAGGCAGCGCAGGAATGTGGATTTGCCCGATCCCGAAGGGCCGATGACCACGACCACTTCGCTACGCCGGATATGGGCGGTGAACTCGCTCAGGGCCACGACCCCGCTTGGGAAGGTTTTACTGATTTTGTCCACGGTGATGATGTCAAAAGATCTTCGGGCACTGAACTCTTTATCCTGCATTCGAAACGCTCCTTTTTGAGGGCTATGGCTTAAGGGCTATGCCTGAACCCCGAGGTGATCCTCCAGGAAATTGACCAGTACCGACAGCGTCACGGTAACGGCCAGGTAAATGGCGGCAATCGTAAACCAGAGCTCGAAAGTCAGGAAAGTTTCGGCGATAATGATCTGGCCCTGCATGGTCAGATCGTAAACGGCGATGATGCTGACCAGGGCCGAATCCTTGATCAGGGAGATTCCCTGGCTGGTCAGGGGCGGCAGGATGCGGCGGATGGCCTGGGGCAGAATAATGCAGCGATAGGTGTCGAACCTGCCAAGGCCCAGGCTGTAGGCGGCTTCCCATTGTCCCTTTTGAATGGAGACGATTCCGGCCCTGAAAATTTCCGAGGCATAGGCCCCTTCAAAGAGGCTGAGGGCCAGCACCGCGGAAAAAAACCGTTCGATCCCCAGGACCGGGCCCAGAACAAAATAGATAAAAAAGAGCTGAACCACCAGTGGCGTGTTGCGGATCATTTCCAGGTAGCAGCGGGCCAGAAAACGGGCCGCATGGGAGTCTGACAGCCGAAGTAGGGCCGCCGTCAGTCCGATGGCAAAGGAAAGCAGCAGGCTGATGCCGGAGATCTGAAAGGTGACCATCAGACCCTGGATCAGGGGCCCTGCAGCCAGATGCCCGTCCTCGAAAGTGAAGATGTACCGGGGAACGCGGTACCACTGCCAGTTATATCCGAGTTTTTCAGTTCCGGCGCTGACCAGCCAGACGATGGCCAGAATGACGGCCAGATATTTCAGGACATCGATGATGGGGGAGGGATTGCGGAAAAACCGGATTTTTTTCATTGCTTTTTGTGACAGGCTGTTCATTCGACAATTTCCATTTACTGGGGTATCCACTTGACTAAGCCGAAATTAGGCTAACCCGCTGTAACTAAAGGATTATGACTTAATTGATGAGGATCAAGCAAAAATTACATAATATCATATATTATCAGATAGTTGAAAGCTAATTAGCTTAGTCAAGTGGATAT
>JACRBZ010000001.1 GCA_016219185.1 Deltaproteobacteria bacterium | reverse complement strand
TCGGTTGACACCAATGAATACGCCAAAGGGATTAAAATCACAGATAAGGAAATGAAAACATTAGCTCTCGAAAGAGAGGAATTTCATGGCGAATGGAATTACACGTTGCATCCGCGACAAAATGCTCATGTTATTTTGTAACTAATCCTTACCGCAGAGAACATACTGAATTTATGGTTGTGGGGGACCAAACTGGTAGTTCTTTCGGCCTGCGAAACTGGTTTGGGAGAAGTTCACAGCGGAGAGGGCATCTTTGGTCTTCGCCGGGCATTTAACCAGGTCGGTGCCAAAAGCCTCGTCATGAGCATGTGGAAAGTTCCCGACAAAGAAACCCAGGAACTTATGGTCAACTTTTACCGCAACATTTATGAAAAACACATGGACTATAACAAGGCATTGCGACAGGCAACCCTCACCTGATCTTGAGGAAATTGATGAAATAGGTATGGGTGCTAATTGGAAAGAAATTAAGGAGATTTCTCCTTAGCTATAGTCCCTATAGGTTGTGGTTCTGGCGGTCAGGGCCACGAATGCCTCGACCATGCTGACTCGCCGTCGCAACGCGAACATTGGTAGTCGGCGGGGTAAGCGTAGCCCGAATGATACATCCTACAAACTTCCTTATTTAAAGCGACGAGATGCAAATTAAACAGACTCGCGAGCAGTTTCATCGTTTTTCATACGCTACCCCGAAATCGTTTCCCGTTGGACAGCAACGGATGACACTGGTATTTTAGTTGCTTTGGTCATATATATATAGCTAAATGATAATAGATAGTAATCAAAAACAAAGGCAGAAAGGTTGAAACTCATAGAAGTGATAACCTAAACACGATAGACAATGGAGCCAATTATCATGCAACATGGATTCGATCCGAATGACCGGAATCAGGAAGCTGGCGAAGAGCAACTATCCATACTGATAAAACAGGCTGGCAATGATGCCAGATTACGTAAACGGGAGGCCCTGTCCCGCCATTATGAAAAACTTCGAGCTATAATCATAGAAGCAAAATCGCGCCAGCAAAAGGCTATAATCAAATGACGGAGTCACTGAAGCCGAAACTGATAGTCGTGGCGGGTCCGAACGGATCGGGCAAAACGACAATTACCGAAAAACTCTTGAGGCATGAATGGATGGAAGGTTGTGTTTACATCAATCCCGACGTCATTGCACAGCAGGAGTTTGGCGACTGGAATTCGCCGGAGGCCGTTATTAAGGCGGTCAACCGTGCCAAAGAAATGCGTGAAGACTGTTTATCCAGTAAAACCAGCATGGCGTTTGAGACGGTATTTTCAACCCAAGAGAAAGTGGAATTCGTCAGGCGGGCCAGTCTTGCCGGATTTTTCATTCGGCTGTTCTTTGTTTGTACGAATGATCCGTCGATCAATGCTCAGCGGGTTGCTTTGCGTGTTATGGAAGGCGGTCACGATGTACCGATTCCCAAAATTATCAGCCGTTACTACCGCTCGATTTCAAACTGCATAGAAGCCTCACCATGGATTGATCGCGCCTATTTTTATGACAACTCGGAATCGGATGCCGATCCGATTCTAATGTTCAGAGTAAGCGATGGAAAGATAGCTAAAATCTATAGCGACATGGTTCCATGGGCAATAAGTATGGCAAATGCATTGGGAAAAGATGATAGCGCTTTTCCGTAAAAATAAATATTCGAGAGGCTCGATACCATCTCAAAACCAAGAAGGCTGACAAAGTATGAGATAAAATTGTTGCAACAGGGCAAGGCTGGGACATGCGAGGCTGCCCGAAAACATTTCAGGAAATGAGGTAGTCGCCGGATTCGGGGTCAAGGCCATATTCCTTGAGCCTTCGCCACAGCGTTGTGCGGGGAAGGCCCAGGACTTTTGCGGCCAGGTGGCGGTTGTAATTGGTTCTCTGGAGTATCGTGGTGATGTAGCGTTTTTCCATTTCTTCCAGGGTTTCCATCTCCAGGGTATCAAAGGTTTTAAAATCGAGTTTCTGCAGGTCCGGCGGCAGGTCGATCACTTGAATGCGGTTCTGGTCGGTCAGCGCGATTGCCCGTTCGATGATGTTTTTCAACTCCCGGATGTTTCCCGGAAAGTCATAATGCATCAGAATCTCCAGTGCCTGCGGGGCAAGACCCCTGACCTTTTTTCCGAACACCTTGTTAAAATTGTTTATAAAATGCGAGATCAACAGGGGGATATCATCCCTGCGCTCCGCCAGCGTCGGAAGCTGAATGTTGACGACATTCAGGCGATAAAACAGGTCTTCCCGGAAGTTTCCGGCTTCGACTTCTTTTTTCAAATCCCGGTTCGTGGCAGCGACAATGCGGATGTCCAGGTCTATCGGTTGAATGCCCCCGACCCTGAAAATTCGTTTTTCCTGAATGACATGAAGCAGCTTCACCTGCATGGAATGAGGCATTTCACCGATTTCATCCAGAAAAACCGTGCCGCCCGCGCCCGATTCGATGAGTCCGATCTGTGCGGTCGAGGCTCCGGTAAAAGCGCCTTTTTCATGTCCGAAAAGCTCGCTGCTGATGAGCTCTTCGGTGAATCCGCCACAGTTAAACGATACAAAGAGAGAATTTTTCCGGTGACTCAACGCATGAATGGCGCGGGCCACGAGCTCTTTGCCGGTGCCGCTTCTGCCCTGAATCAGCACGTTGCAGTCCACGGCCGCCACTTTTCGCGTTATCGCGAAAACTTCCTGCATGGCGGTGCTTGCGCCCACGATGCTGGTCAGGGAATCTCTTTGGGCAATGGTCTCCCGGAGGCTCCGGTTTTCGGATTGCAGCAGGATTTTTTCAACGGCGTTTTTGGCGAGCAGGCGGATTTCATCCAGCTTAAGCGGCTTGACGCTGTAGTGATAGGCGCCTTTCTTGATGGCTTCAATGGCTGAATCTATGGAGCTGTAGCCGGTGATGAGGATGACTTCCGTATCCGGGCTCAGTTTTTTAATCCGTTCCAGAACCGTCATGCCATCCATGTCCGGCATTTTCAGATCCGTGAAAACCAGATGAAAACCTTTGCCGGCCATTTCCCGGAAAAAAGGTTCGACCGCGGTGAATGCCTCGACATCGTAGGAGGGATCGTTCGGATCCTCCCCTTCCTTTTCCAGGGCTTTTTTCAGGCGGCTTCCGACAATCCGTTCATCATCGATGACTGCAATGCGAATGTTCATAAGACTTGCCCGCCTGAATCCGGAATCGGCAGATAAACCGAAAACGTCGTACCGACATTGACCTGACTTTGGACTTCAATATATCCCCCGTGTCTTTTGACCAGCGCATAGGTTACCGATAGTCCCAGCCCCGTTCCCCGTCCAACGGCCTTTGTCGTGTAAAAAGGCTCGAAAATATGTTCCAGATATTCCGGCCTGATGCCGGTTCCCGTATCCTGAATCATGATTTTGAGATGTTTTTCGGACTCGCGGGATGTGCGGATCGTAATGGAACCTCCGCCCGACATTGACTGAATGGCATTGATCAGCAGATTGAGGAAAACCTGCTCAAGATTCCGAAAATTTCCCCGGATATTCGGAAGATCCTGAAAAAAGGAGGTGCTTACCTGTATTCCGGCCAGCATGGTCTGATTTTTTACCAGTTTAAGGGATTTTTGAATCACCTCGTTTATATCCAGATCCGTAAAAGACGGCAGCTCGTTTCGCGAAAAATCCAAAAGATTTTTGATGATTTCCCCGGCGCGTTCCGCCTGGCTCAAAACATCTGAAACCAGTTCCCTGCCTTCCGATTCGGAAAGCGTGTCGTAATCTTCCAGGATCGATTCGGCCGTCAGATAGATATTGTTGATCGGGTTGTTCAATTCATGGGCAATGCCGGCGGTGAATGTCCCGATGGCCGCAATTTTCCGGGACTGCACCAACTGCTCCTGTTTGGATTCCAATTCCCCGGCCATCCGGTTAAAGGCGTAAATCAACATGGAAATCTCATCCTTGGCGTTTTCTTCATAGTCGATGGGGCTGAGGTCTCCCAGAGCGACCCGGTCGATGGTTCGGCGAATCAGGGCAAGGGGGTTGAGGATTCTGTTAAAAAGCAGTTGCGCAATCAGCATGGAAAGCACGACGAAAATCGCCAGAAATACAAATGGCAGCCCCAGGATTCCGTCAAGTGCCAGATGAATTCTTTTCCGCTTGAGCGAAAGCAGTTTTTCAGCAAAATCACCGATGGCTTTTCCCTTTAATCGAATGGATTCATCCTGTTTTTCGGTGACGATGCTGTCCTGCTGGGCCACGAAAGTTTCAATCATGGATTTGTAATCATTCAAGTCCAGTTGGAACCGATGGTATTCCTTCCCGGCTACCCGCTCGATATCTTTATTTATATTTGTCGAAATATCAATGGCTTTATTGATATAGACGAGGTTTTCATCCAGGCTGCGCCTGTCGTGATAAAAAAGAAAGTTTTTTTCATACCGCCGTGCTTCCAGAATGTTGTTGAACATATCCTCGAAAAATTCGCTGACCGTAACTTTCTGCTGGATGGTTACGATGCTCCACCAGTCAAAGATCGTCAACGCGCCCACGCATGTCAGGAAAATCGCAAAAACCGTGATGATTTTCCCCCGGATCGTCATGGATTTCAATTGAAACACTCCCCTTTGTCGATGACCCGATCCACGATGGATTTGATATCATCCGTCAGCACCACTTCGAGTCCTTCGCAGGATTCAGGTTCCAGATTGTTCACATCCACGGTGTTTCGTTTGGGGAATATCACAACCTTGATGCCTGCCCGCTGGGCTGCCAGAATTTTTTCACGAACCCCGCTGATCGGAAGAATCCGGCCGTTCAGCGTCAGCTCTCCGGTCATGGCCACATCCCTTCGGGCCGGTCTTTGCGTCAGAAGTGAAATCAGCGCCAGCGCAATGGTGATTCCGGCCGAAGGACCGTCCTTGGGTATGGCGCTGCAGGGAAAGTGAATGTGAATGTCGGTGTCCTTAAAAAAATCCGGCTGAATCCCGAAATAATCCCCATGGCTTCGCAGGAAGCTGAGCGCCGTCTGGGCAGACTCTTGCAGAACATTTCCCAGGGAGCCGGTTAAAATCAGTTGCTGACTTCCTTTCATCTTGGTCGCTTCAACGAATATGATTTCTCCGCCGAGTTCAGACCAGACCAGTCCGGTTGTCACTCCCACCTGATTTTCGGTTTCGGCGATTTCGTGCATGTATTTTCGCGGTCCCAGAAGCTGCTCGACCAGACTGTCTTCCACATTCACCACACAGGTGTTGTCCGGGTTATCCAGGCAAATCCGGGCAAGTTTCCGGCACACATTGGCAAATTCGCGTTCAAGATTGCGAAGGCCCGCCTCCTGGGTATAATCGCGGATAATCCGGGTAATGGCGGTGTCTGAAAACACCAGCCGATCGTGAGACAATCCGTGATTTCTGAGCTGGCCGGGAATGATATGGTTTTTGGCAATGACCCGTTTTTCATTTTCCGTGTATCCGGTAAAATGGATGATCTCGAGACGGTCCAGCAAGGGTGCCGGAATTTTCTCCACCATGTTGGCGGTTGCAATGAACATTACCGAGGAAAGATCGAAGGGTATATCCACATAATGATCCATGAATTGTGTATTTTGCTCCGGATCCAGGATCTCCAGCAGAACGGATGCCGGATCTCCCCTGAAGTCCTGGCCGATTTTATCCAGTTCATCCAGCATGAAAACCGGGTTTTTTACGCCGACTCTCTTGATTTCGTTGATAATACGGCCGGCCATGGCCCCGACATAGGTGCGCCGGTGTCCCCTCAGTTCCGCTTCATCCCGAAAACCGGCCATCGAAAGCCGGATGAATTTTCGCTCCAGGGCCTCGGCAATGGCTTTTCCGATGGATGTTTTACCGGTCCCCGGAGGGCCCGCAAAACAAAGAATCGGACTTCGGGTCATGAGTTTATGCTTTTTCTTCTCGAGAATTTGCCGGACGGTTGTCCGCAGTTCATCCAGGTTAATCGGTTTCGGAAGATAATGAGCCGCGCCTTTTTTCAGCGCGTCCACTGCCGAGCTGACCGTGGCAAATCCGGTAATCATCACGATATCGGTATGAGGGGACACGCGTTTTACCGATTCCACGAGCTGCATGCCGTCCATTTTTTCCATTTTCAAATCCGTAAGGATCAGGTCGAATTCGCCGGCCATGACCTTTTCCAGCGCATCAGCGCCATTAACCGCAGTGGATACGATATAGCCCTCTTTTTTTAAAATGTATTCCAGGTTGGTGCGGGCAATGTCTTCATCATCCACAACCAGTACATGAAATGAACGGATATTGAAAAGGATTCTCACGGCAAGAAATTCCAGAATCCGATCTTTGACATGAGCCAGGCCGTAATGCTGGGATGTGAATATTTCTTCGGCGCGCTTGATATCCAGATTGTCGTCCGTGGTCTGAGTCCAGGGCAGGGAAATCAGAAATTCGATATAACTCAGCCCGATACCGTATTCGGGAACCGACGGATCGGTTTTTTCCAGGCGATCCAGTTCTTTTATTGCGATCCAGGCGATGTTTTCGGGTAGTTGTTTCTTGATCGAAGCGCGAAGTTGGGTCAGATCCGATTCCGGAGCAACAGGCTCGTCTTCAGGTTTTTCAAATTTCTTGAAAAAAATCATTCCTCTCCCCTTTCCCATTTGTTGCATATTGAAACAGCGGCTGCTTTTTTGTAACGGTATTTATCTGTATGATTTTATTGTATAAATAAAATTATCTCAAAAAGCGTTACAGAATGCAACATCTATCATTATTGCGGATGCCAGGCAAAAAAATATCGTTAGCTGTTATTTCAGACTGTTAACTTCATATTGAGCCTTTGGCACCATTCTTGAAGTAGCCATTTGCCAACAGATCCGATGCTATCGTTAATTATTCTTAACAGATCAAATCGGAATTAATCAAATATTATCCCATCGGGGCAATGAGACAGTGGAAACAGAGCGTCGTAAAATTCTGGTGATTGGAAAGTCCGAGTGCTTAAATGATGCGCTTTCAGGCTATGCCATCCAACTGGCACAGCGCCTGAAGTATGATATTTTTGTTGTCTGCGTCATGCCACAGGGCGATGGATCTTCTTCCGCGTCCGAAGCTGGCCATCACCAACATGCCTTGAAAATTCTCCATAACTTCAAACAAAAAGCAGCCGGCAAGGATGTCCATTGTGATCATGCCATTCAGTCCGGAGAAATCGCAGCAGTTGCGGACGCTGTCCTGCATACGGTCAGGCGGATTGAGTTTGTCGTTACGGACTCTGAATATACAAAAACGCAAATCTCGGAAGATGTGACAATACCAATCTTTAGTTTATCAACTAACCAGCTTCATCCGGAGGGAAAACCTATGGCCAGAGAAACCAAACAGCAACGAAAAAACGAAGTAAACAAGACTATCGGTTATGGACTGATTACAGCGGCCCTTTATGGCTGCGTGTTCTGGAATGCGGATGCGGTCATGAGCTATTTTACAAAAGGCGGCTTTTATGCGGCGCTGCCGATAGCGACCGTTTTTGTCTTTTCATTCGTGCACGGGGCGTTTGCCAGCAATTTATGGTCCCTGATGGGGATTAAACCCATGAAAAAAGAGGCGCTGCAACCTTCGGTCGGCAAAACCGTCAGTCAGACCAAAAAAGCCCAAAAAAGACCACGCGCTTATGCTTATATCAACCCGTTTCATAAAATATGATTTCTTACATGCCGACTTAATAGTTAAAACTAAAATTTAATTCGTTCATTTCAACTGTCAACAGGGTTTATACACGCATAAGGAGTGATCTGATGAACTTAGACGCCATTCAATTTATTGATCTCAATGTTGTTAACATATCATTTCTGTTTTTCGTCGGATTCATCGGCGGCCTGGTCAGCGGCTTTATCGGATCCGGCGGGGCCTTTGTTCTGACCCCCGGCATGATGAGCCTGGGGGTGCCCGGAACTGTGGCCGTAGCCAGCAATATGTGCCATAAATTCCCGAAAGCCATGATCGGGGCCTTCAAACGCTATAAATACGGCCAGGTGGATATCAAACTGGGGCTTTATATGGCGGTGTCGGCCGGGATCGGGGTTCAAATCGGCATCAAAATCCAGCAATTGATTCTGAGCAAATGGGGACAGGTTGGATCGGATCTCTATGTCAGTCTTTCTTTTGTGGCTATCCTGATCATCGTCGGAGGCTATGTGTTTTATGACGCATTAAAATCATCCTCCGGGGACGGGCAGGAAAAGACGGCTTCACTCGCCAAAAAACTTCAGTCCATTCATCTTCCACCCATGATCCACTTCAAACGTGCCAATATAACCATCTCCTTATGGTTTACGGTTCCGGTGGGTCTTGCAACAGGAATGTTGGCGGCAACCATTGCGGTGGGCGGATTTGTGGGAGTACCCGGCATGATCTATATGATTGGCGCATCCAGCATTATCGCATCTGCCACCGAACTGGTAATCGCTTTTGTGATGGGGCTGGCGGGTTCCATCAACTGGGCCATGCATGGGATGGTCGACATCCGGCTGGTTCTGATTATACTGGGTGGGTCGCTTTTCGGGGTTCAACTCGGCGCCATTGGCACCACGTATGTCAAAGAGAGTATGATCAAAATCGTGATGAGCGTCTTGATGCTGCTGGTGGCGGTAAGCCGGCTGTTCGCCCTTCCAAAGTATCTCACTAAGTTGAATGTTCTATCGTTTGACGCCTCAACCGTTCTCCTTTTGGACCGGGTCAGCTTTGTCACGATGTGCCTAGCATTGCTGATAGGCGCCGCCATTATTCTGGTCAGTATGTGGAAAGGACGAAAGCCTGCCGTTTCTCTGGAGCAAAGTTTCAGCAATGCTTGAAAAATCAGTCTGAAGGTATATAATATCTGAAGACATTGTTGCATAGCTGTTGATTCCCACCCTGACGGTTTGAACCAACAGCTTTTTATTATTTATTTAAATGTTCAAAACAAAGGTTAAATATTCATGTCCATCATTACCATTTCACGCGGTTCTTACAGCAGAGGAAAGGAAGTTGCCGAAGGCGTTGCCCGGAGGCTGGGCTATGACTGTATATCCAGAGATATTCTTCTGGATACTTCCGAACAGTTCAACATCCCTGAAATGAAGCTGGAAAGAGCCATTCATGATGCCCCGTCCATTCTGGACCGATTCGGCGGTGGAAAAGAACGCTATATGGCCTTGATTCGAACCGCTTTTCTCAATGTCATGCGGGAAGACAATCTTGTGTATCATGGCCTGGCAGGGCATTTTTTTCTTCAGGGGGTATCTCATGTCCTTAAGGTACGGATCATTGCCGATATCGAGGACCGGGTGAAGCTGGAAATGCAGCGAAAAAACATTTCCGAAAAAGAAGCCCGCCGAACGTTGCTCAAAGATGATGAAGAGCGCAATAAATGGGCTCAGTTTCTTTACGGCATCAACACAACGGACTCAAAGCTCTATGATCTGGTCATCCGTATCCGGAAAATTTCCGTGGCAGATGCCGTGGACATCATCTGCCATACCGTAACCATGAAACAGTTTCAGGCGACGCCGGAATCGCAGCAGGCACTGGAAAACCTGGCCCTGAGCGCGGAAGTGAAAGCGGCGTTGATTGAATTGAATCCGGCGGCTGAAGTGTGTGCTGAAAATGGCATCGTTCATATCAAGGCCAGGATTTCGGAAACACTCCAGCAGGATATGGAAAATGCCCTGAAGACACACGCCTGGGCCGTACGGGGCGTTAAAGAAGTTCACATAGGGGTTTCGCCCATTTCATTTTATGAGGACTAACCCTCTCCAGGCTTCCATCCTTCCGATAGAATTGACGTAATTCAAGGTCTGCGGGGGCGAACTCAGGATTCACCCCCGCTGTGACCTGCTCTTTCATGAGCCGATTGTTCACCCAACTGCATGTCGCTGTTTCTTCGGCTTATTCCAACCAGGTATCAATATAAAAAAATACTGATCAGTGCTGAAATCTCTGATCCCTCCATTTTCTGTACATCCTGATTTGCCGTGAAGGACCTTCTATGTCATGTCCCCGCGAATGACCTGTAAGTCAGGATAGCTCGCTGATATTCTACCATACAACCACTCATCCTTATCAATTCGTCCTGATCCATCTCGATCACTCCCTTTTTCTCTATGGTCAATGGTTGGTGATTTCATGCCTGTTCAGGGGCTGATCTGCCCTCCATGCCCCCAGTGGCAGACGTATGATGAAGATCATTCTTGACAAATTGTAACAACTGATACATTTTAGAAGTAACAATTGATATGGAGAAAGTAATGACATCCAATGATCCGCTGAAATGGTTGCTTTTAATACACCAAATCCCGCCCAACCCTAACGCCCTTCGCGTGAAAATCTGGCGGCGATTGCAACAGGTGGGGGCCGTGGCCATCAAGCAATCGGTCTACGCCATGCCCATTTCCGATCAATCCCGGGAAGACCTGAGTTGGATATTAAAAGAGATCATCGCGGGCGGCGGGGATGGCTCTATTTTGGAGGCCCGATTTCTCGAAGGCCTGTCCGACAAACAGGTGATTTCGCTGTTTCAAGGCGCCCGCAAGTCAGATTATGAAAAGATCATTCAGGATGCCAATCAATTACTTGCCGGGTGGTCTCCCGGAGACAATAACCCGCGGGATTCGGCGGTAAAGGGCTCTGCCCAGGTGACAAAGCTGCGGCGTCGATTGGATGAGGTGAGAAATATCGACTTCTATCAGGCGACTGAGCTGGGAACCGCGGAAATCCTCCTGAATAATCTTGCAGCCCAAGTGGCTGGAGAAGCATCAGCTCTATCAGCCGTCAAAGAGGGATTCGACACGCTTAAAGGAAAAACCTGGGTGACGCGGAAAAACCTTTTTGTCGACCGTATTGCCTGCGGATGGTTGATCCGTCGCTTCGTCGATAAATCGGCTGTTTTCAAATTCGTCGGTAGTGTGCCGTATGCACCCGAACCCGGAGAAATTCGATTCGACATGTTCGACGGAGATTACACCCACGAGGGGGACCGATGCACATTCGAGGTGATGATCGGGCGCATGGGACTCGAGGATCGGGCGCTTCTTCCCGTTTCCGAGGTGGTTCACGACATTGATCTCAAGGACGCCAAATTCGGCCGTAGCGAAACGGACGGTTTTTATGCCCTGCTGGCCGGCCTTGTTGCCTCGCAAGCGGATGACGACCGGCGCATGCGGGAAGGCTTGGGGTTGTTTGAAAACTTGTATGCTTTTTATAAGGGGCGAAAGGGGGCGTAATTGCCTCCGAGACGGTGAATCCGCATAAAAAGAATTACGAAAAAAGGAGAAACCCCATATGAAATGGATTACCCGATCCCATGTACATGTCGACCGGGTCGCCTGTCCCTGGTTGATTACCCGGTTCATCGACTCGAATGCCGAATTTCTCTTTGTGCCAAAAAGCAAGGTCATGGAAATCGCCGAAAAGGAAGGCGCGATCCCCTTTGACACCCCGGGGGCCAAACTGCACCACCGAGAGGATCTTTGCACTTTCGATGTGATCATCAAGGACTACGAATTGACGGACAAGGCCCTTTTGCGGATGGCCAGGGTCATCAATGCAGCCGACACCAACCGGTTGAACGCGGATCCCCTGGCGGCCGGTTTCGAGGCCATTGCCGTGGGCTATGGCCTTCGCTATCCGGATGACATTCAAAACATCAAGGCCCAGTTTGAGGTCTACGATGCCCTTTATGCCTGGTGCCGTCTGGATGTGGCCGCAACGAAATCATAGGAAAAATATCATGCAACTCATTGAAACCATTGCAACTCGCGCTGTCGGCATCTCAGGCTTTCTCGGGCTTCGGCGCAGCACCGTCGGGGTGCTGGCCATGGTGGTGCTGGTGGGAATGGGCGTGCACATGGCAGAGCGCTTCCTCCCCATCTACATGATGGCCCTGGGCGGCGGCGTGCTTGCCGTCGGTATGTTACAGGCCATGGATAATCTGCTTTCAGCCCTCTACAGCTTTCCCGGCGGGTATCTCTCCGATCGCATCGGCACCAAGAAATCCCTTTTGGTGTTTAACCTGGTGGCGATGATCGGCTATGCACTGGTGATCCTGATCCCCGCATGGCAGGCCGTGCTGGCCGGAGCAGTGCTCTTTATCTCCTGGTCGGCGATCTCGCTGCCGGCCACGGTGAGTCTCATATACAAGGTGCTGCCCCAAAACAAGCGAACCATGGGAGTTAGCATGCATTCGTTGGTCCGGCGGATCCCCATGGCGCTCGGGCCCATTCTTGGCGGCGTCTTTATCGGTGTGTGGGGCGAGCGAGTCGGCGTGCGACTGGCCTTTGGCGCGGCCCTGGTTTTGGCTGTGGCGGCACTCCTGTTGCAACAGCGCATGATCGAAGACGACACGCCGGTTGAAGAACGTGCAACGGATGTGCGCGGCCTGACACCTGAAAAAAATCCGCTTAGCCTTTTACGGCTGATGAATCCGGCCATGAGGGGGCTCCTGGCCACTGATATTTTGATCCGCTTTTGCGAACAGATTCCATACGCCTTCGTGGTGGTCTGGTGCATGAAAACCATTTCCGCGCCGGTATCGGCCCTTCAGTTCGGCTTTCTCACCACCATCGAGATGACCACGGCGGTGCTTGTCTATATCCCGGTGGCCTATATGGCGGACCGAAGCACCAAAAAGCCTTTTGTTCTCGTGACCTTTGTTTTTTTCAGCCTTTTTCCCCTGGTGCTTCTCTATAGCCGTTCTTTCGAGTGGCTGGTGGCGGCTTTTTTCCTGCGGGGACTCAAGGAATTCGGCGAGCCCACCCGCAAATCACTGATCATGGATCTCTCACCGGAGAGTTGCAAGGCCGGCATGTTCGGGCTCTATTATCTCATCCGGGATGTTTTTGTTGCCGTGGCTGCTCTGGGCGGCGCGTTCCTGTGGCAAATCAGCCCTCAGACGAACCTTGTCACGGCGTTTGTTTTCGGGATCATCGGTACCGTGGGGTTTGCGGTTTTCGGCCGCGACATCCCGGTACCCGCAATCAATTCGGAGGCACAAAATGACCGATCAAAAAAAAGATAAATGGCTGAAAGTGTTCTGCCCTGAAGATGCCTGCTTGGCGGAAGAGGATCGAATTGCTTTTCCGGAATGTGAATTGCCGGAAAAACACACAAGTGAGTGGCTTGAACTATTCTGTCCTGGCGGGTCGTGCGAAATCACTTCACCGACCCAATTGCCATAACCCCTTCTGACTTGAAATCAGTGGTTCGGTATCTACCCCTGTCAAGCCTCCTCTTATTATTAGAAAGATGCGCGAGGCATAATTGATCTGATTGGTGCGCCCTCGATTCAAAATACCCCATAACCCATCAGGTGCCAGGCCATTCCCGCCAATGCGCCCACCGGCACGAGAAAGTGCATCTGGATTTTGAATTTCAACGCAAGGCCAAATGACGCAAGGGCTAAAAGCGCAGCAAAGTAGTCAAACACGCCCGGAGCCGGAGACAGAACCTTTTGTCCAAAGAAAACCGCCAGGTTTACGATGACGCCGACCACTGCTGCCGCAACACCCATGAATGCAGCCTGCAGGAGGCGATTTCTTGACAGCATCTCGATATACGGGGCTCCGAGAAAGATGAAGAAAAAGCAGGGGAGAAAAGTCATATAGGTGGCTGTAAAGGCGCCAAGAACGGCATTGAAGAGCGGGTTGAATCCACCGTGCAGGTTCCAGGCCGCAAGAAACCCGATGTATTGGGTGACCATGATGAGCGGTCCGGGCGTTGACTCCGCAAGTCCTAGACCCTGAACCATCTGATGCGCATTCAGCCATCCGTAATGATTTACGGCCATATCCGCGATATAGGTCAAAACAGCATAGGCACCTCCAAAAGTGACGAAAGCCGCCTTGGAAAAAAGTATCGCCTCCTGTACCAGTACGTCCAAAGGTCCTCTCCAAAGCCACAATCCGCAGGTCGGGATTCCCCACAAAGCAAGAAACAGGATGAGCAGCCTGAGATTGCGGACCATTGAAGGCCGGTTGTTTAGAGGTTCTTCCTCAATCTCCGCGCATGTGGAACCGCCGTGGCCGCCTTCGCAGGCTTGAAAGACATCAGGCCGGAATCGCTGCAATACGGTCCCACCCAATGCGGCGGTACCAATGACGTAGGGGAAGGAAATGCCAAAGAAATAGAGAGCCACAAAAGCTGCAACAGCGAAAAGACCAAGCACCCAGTGATGGAGGGTTTTCTTTCCGATGCGCAAAACCGCCGAGGTCACGATTGCAATCACGACCGGCTGTACCCCATAGAGAAGTCCGCGTATCGCAGGGACATCCGAAGAAACCACGACCATCCAACTCAATGCGAGAAGCACAAAAATCGAGGGGATTACAAAAAAACAGCCCGCAATCACGCCCCCAGGGATTCCATGAAGACGCCAGCCAATGTAGATTGCAAGCTGCTGCGCTTCAGGGCCGGGGAGAATCATGCAGAAGTTGAGCGCCCTGACGAACTGACTCTGGGACACCCATCGCTTGCTGTCCACCAGTTCATGCTGCATGATGGCAATCTGCCCTGCGGGACCTCCAAAATTGATGAAACCAAGCTTAACCCAGAATTTCAAGGCATCTTTAAACCGGACTTGAATGGGAGGCGTATTGGAATCTGCATTCATTTAAGATCTCCTTCCAACACCCGGTGTGCCGGTGTCATCGGTAAGAAGCGGAGGTCCCGCGGCGAAGAGAATAAATAATGATAACGACGAGCCATCTTATATCAAGGCGTTCCTTCGACTTTGACCGCAAGGGATGCGTGGTTGATTTCCGTCTGGTCCGCAAGGAATGTTCTCTCATTGTAGCGGTTGAGATCATAAATGAGTTTGGCCTGAACGGTGTAGGCACCCTTTTTCAGCGCCGGCATCCAGTTGAGAACGCGGTCTTCACCTGCCCGGATAATGGTTTCATGGGGGCCCTGGGCATCGGCCATTGTGGCCGAAACGGCGTCGGGCCGATTCTTGTCCTCTTCCAGGAAGGTTTTGTCATCAGGCCGGTCACCATACCAGGGAGCAAACAGCCATTCCCGGCCGGCCACGGTTTTGCCTTTTTTATCCTTTACATCGATTGTGAGGTACATGCCCCTGCGGTTCGATCCCGTGGGCACGGAGTGGCCGGCTCCCACATTGATCACATGGAATTCAAGGTCCGGCTTCCCCTCCCTGGGCTGGACCACTATCAGGCTGAGGGCGCTTCCAAGTCTCTGCGGCGAGTGCCCGCCGGTCCAAAGATGCCGTGCCACGGCACGCACGGGGACATCAAAATCCTCGGCCGTTTTACGGAGCGTTCGCGGCATGTGGCAGTCCTGACAATGCTGGCGGCCCAAACCGGGTTTATTGAAATCCTTGCGCCATTCCAAAAACGTCTGAGTTTGCTTGCCAGCTGTCCGCTTTCCCAGGCTGTGGCAGTAAGCGCACATGGCCGCGGATTGGATCCTGGGTTCGGTAAGCGTTTCATGGGGAAGATCGGCGATATCGGCAACATTATACGGACCGCGGATCTTTCCATCCGGCGTAAGGTGACAACTGGAGCAGGTCATCCCTCCTGCTTCCTGCTCCGGCGGTCGTGGTTGAGGCTTTCCCGTCTCCAGGTTTTCGATATCCGGGATCTCGAACGAGAGCGGGTAGTGGCAGACATTACAGTATTTTCCACCCATTTCGATACCACGGGCGTGAATGGGAAAAGGGTCCAATCCGGCCAGAGAATGCGCCGTGCCGCTGGTCGAAACATTGGCGGGAAGCGTAAGCAGTTTGTCTTTGGCGAATTTGTAAACAATTCCCTTGTAGCTGAGATCGCCACCAAAGCCCATGGCATACTCCCGATAAATCGCCACATGGCACGATCCGCACTCTTCAGAGGATGTGGCGGTCTTCATGGAAAGATCCGGGGGCCTGGCTTCTTGTTTTTCCGCAGCCCTGCTGTTTTCCGCCGCCCCAATCATCGCGCAACAGATGACACAAAAAAGCATCCACTTGTTCGGCCTCATTCTTATTTTCCTCCTTCTTGGCTTCAGGTTTCATGATTTCATGGCCTTGATACGCAGTATTCAATGTGGGCAATTTGATCTCAACGTCACTTATTGGCCGGTTTCACCGCAAAATCATTAAAATAGACCTCGCTGTCCGCCTTGGACCAGATGCCCACCTTGCCGGACACGGGCTGGTCAAGCGTGTGTGTGAGGTAAAGCTTGCCGTCAAGGTATCCTTCAACCTTCTTATCCTTCACAACGAGCTTGAGGTCATGCCACTGGCGTGTCGCCGTGGGAACATCGCGGACCCAATCGACGGATGTCCGCTTCCCCTGCTTCACGGTCCACAAGACAAGATTGTTCTCCAGGCAGTTGGCGCGCAGGGAAAAGTAATCGCCATTTGGTTTAAGGTCGAAAAGAATACCCGCAGCCTGGTCGATTCTCCCGTCAATGCCTTTAAAGCGGAAGCTGATCTCGCCCTGACGAAAGTCGTTCATGCCTTTGGCAATGGCAAATGGATAATAGGCATAGGCTTTGACATTATCCAGAAATTCCGCGTAACGCTCTCCGTATAAAGCCCGTGCCTGCTCCCCCACTCCCGCCGCGGTCTGCCCCTTTTCCCATTTCTTCCCGTCCACAATGAGTACTTTATTGTCGCCATCGGCTCCGATCAGCCAATGGCCCACAACGGCCGCAAAGGACACGGGGGCGGCTCCGACCGTTTCGGAGGAAAAATCAATCCTCATTTCTTCTGCGAAAGCTGCCGGGGCTGTTCCCGCGAGGGCCGCGCCCGAGCCGACAGCGATACTCAGCATACCGATTCCAAGGTAAATAAACATCCGTTTCTTAAATTTGAGATTCATTTGAGCCTCCTGTACTTCTTTGACCGGTTCCGCGGGGCGCGTGTCGCGTGAGCCACCAGGCCAGGGCAAGGAAGCAAGGGAGCACCCCGTAATACCAGATTTCGCTTAGGATTGTGTCGGCAACGAGAGGATAGCCCTTGTATTCAGGTTCAGGAACGGCAGTTACCTGCTGCCCCGCCAGGTTATGCAGGATGGATAAGATTTCCTCATCACTGTTTGAGGTGCTTTTATCCCGTTTCCCCGCATACGCGTAAACGATCAATCCATAGTTTGGATCATCCCCCGAGCCGAACGATCCGGATTCCCCGGAATAAACGTATGTTATTTTAACTTTTGGCACGGCGCGACGGAGTTTGGCCAGCACATTCCGTTCCATCTCCTTAAGGCGGGAGTCTTCCGGATTCATATGAATCGTGATGCGCAATGGAAGATTCATCGCTTTCAGCGCCAGCTCATCGGACGGATTGAACGAATTGCGGCGGTCTTCCGTAACGTCGCTATAAAATATAAGCAGTCCCGACAGAAACGCCATTGCCGAAGCCAGCGCGGCCACGGCAATTGTATGGCTCAGTTTACGTATGAGGGGAGTACCCGGAGGAAGCCAGATCATCGTCAGGCCAAGAAGAGAGGCTGCCGCGATACAGAGCCGCAGCGCCTGGACCAGGTCAAACAGGCCGTGTTCAAAAGCGCGAAGCGAGGCCGTAAGGGACAGAAACGAAAGATGCTTCAACCAGCCGCCTTGGGAACCCGATGCAAAATCGAGCACCCACGAACCCAGGATGAAGGCAAGGGCCACAATGGCCGCGGTGGCGGTGGATTCGGTGAGGGCGGCGGCAAGGAAGGCGATGCAGGCGATTACCAAGGCGTAGAGCGCATGACCCAGTACCAGGTTGAAGGTCTCGGGCAGGTAAAGATGCCCGCCCATGGCGGCCCAGAGAAGGAGCGAAGAGCATGCGGGAATGAGCATGACGCCCCAGGAGGCAGCCAGCGCCAGAGTCTTTACCAGGACGATAGCGCGCGGACTCGGCGCCAATTGCAGCAGCAGTTTGAGGGAGCCGCTCTGTTTCTCGTTTCCGATCAGACGAATGGCTATAAACGGGAAAAGCAGGGTCATGGCCAGATAGAAAGCTCCCCAGGTCGGCACCAGGATGCCATCGAGCGGACTCATGCCCCGGGCCAACTGGGGAAACTGCAAAGCCGTGCGGCTTGCCTCGCGATAGAGATTCACGGCTTGAACGAAACTATATCCCATTAGCAGGGAAAGCAAAAAAAGCATGATCCAGAAGGCTCTTCCAGCCAGAATCTCCCTGAACTCCTTGACAAACAGGGCGCGCCATTTTGCTACCGGGCCATCAGATGTTCGGTCGGGTGAGCGCAAGAAACACCTCCTCCAGGTTTCCCGTCTCCAATCCTGCCTGTTTCCGGAGCTCTGGAAGGTTTCCATTTCCGATGAGGCGGCCGGAGGAAAGCAACACGAATCGGTCGCAAATCCTCTCGGCATCCGTCAACTGGTGAATGGAGAGCAGCAGGGTGCGGCCGGTGGTGCGTACGTCTCTGAGATGGGACATCACCCCCCGGGTCTGGTGCAGATCAAAGCCGTCGAAGGGCTCGTCCAGTACCAGAAGCGGCTGGGGTGAAAGGAGCGCGATAGCCAGCAAAAAACGCCGGCGATACCCCTTCGAGAGGGTATGGATCCGTTTCGTCAAAACAGGTGTAAGCGCCAGTGCCCGAATCACCCCGTCTTTTATATCATGCCCTGTCCGGAACATGGCGCAGAAGAAATCCAGTATCGTGATCACGTGCTGATCCCCGTAGGGCAGAACATTATCCGGTAAATAGAACAGGATGTCCTTTCGCCGGCCCGCCGGCAGTGCCTTTCCTTGCCGGGAAACGGTACCACCGTCTGCATGAAGCAGCCCGGCAAGGCTCTCCATGAGCGTGGTCTTTCCGGAACCATTGGGGCCGATGAGGCCGAGAATCTCTCCTTGAATAACATCGAAGCTGATATCCGAAAGCGCGTCGTAATCCCCGAATCGCTTGCAGAGATGCTGTATGGTGAGCAAAGAGTTCAAATCTTAATTTCCCTTTCTTGCAATGAACGAAGGGGGAGTAAAGAAACTTATCTCGACATGCAATAGAACCAATGATTACAGCACTGTTAAGGGTATATTGGGAATCTGGCGCCTTTGGGGCGGTAGTCGGCAAAACGGATTTGGCGGTCGTATCGGCCAAACGGAATCTGCCAAAAGAAGAACTATCGGGAAATATGAAAAAGATGCTTCGTTTGAAACATCACCATATCCCTCATTTTTTTGAATTCAGGTTAAGCCTTAAGCCTGTTGCCCGCTTCTGCATTGATGGGCCGTTTCTGTTGAGCAAAGACGCTTAAAAACTTCCTGCAAAAGCAACTTTTTTTATAGGGTTAACCTGTTTTTGGATAAGCTATTTATAAAAGTTTGTCAATATTCATGCTCATCCTAAATACATGTTTAAATATCAATAGGATAACATCAATCGATTCAATCCTGAGTATCTGCTCAAAAGGAAAACTTTTTGGAAATCACCCGAAGCAAGGATTGCTGTCGTCGGTATGCCATTATTGACTTAACAAAATATTTCCGTTACAAGTTCTCAGCCCTTTGTTCCCGGCATTGCCAGCATTGAATCGAATCCGGAAAGCCCATGAAAAATCAATGCAAATGGTTCACAGCATATGCGGTTTCAATGCCGGTTGACGATGGGCACAACCAGACAAGGAGGTGGTTTATGAAAACCGGAGGATTGTTTTTTTGGAGGTTAATGCTTGTTTTGTTTCTGCTGCCGGGGTTGTCCGTCTTGCTCCACGCCCAGGAGAATTGCACGGAAAGCTATGGAAGCGGTGCCCAGCGGTTTAGCCTGGCCACCGGAAGTCCGGGAGAGCTGGGTTTGCTGAAGGCACTGGCCGAGGAATTCAACCGGGAAAAGAAAACCTCTCTTTGTTGGGTAAAGGCGGGCTCCGGTGATTCCCTGAAAATGCTGAAAGAGAAAGAGGTGGACGCCATCATGGTACATGCGCCGGCTGCGGAAAAACAGGCCGTTCAGCAAGGATGGGCCATCAAACGGACCCTGATCGGTTCCAATGAATTTTTCATTGTCGGACCGCCTGCTGACCCGGCAGGTATTGCCTCGGCGCAAAACGTGGCCCAGGCCTACAGAAAAATCGCGGAATCCAAATCGCCTTTTCTTACCCGGGGTGATAATTCCGGAACCCATAAAAAGGAGCTTGATATCTGGAAGGCATCGGGCATAACGCCTGCCGGCGACTGGTATATTCTTTCCAAGGGGTTCATGCTGGACACCCTGAAAAATGCGGATAGCCTGGGTGGATATTTCATGACCGACAGCAGCACCTGGATTGAAGTGAATAAAGATATAAAACACTTGAAAATATTGTTTCGGGGCGATCCGGTCATGATCAATACCTATCATGCGCTCTGTCAGCCGGAAGGCGCCACGGCCGGACAGCCCGCCGCTTCTCTATTTGTTGATTTCGTGGCCTCTGAAAAAGGGCAACTGCTGATTCGAAATTTCGGAAAAGACCGCTTTGGTGAAGGGTTATACAACGATGCTGAATATGCCGGCCACTATGATCACTAACCGAAACACTTACACAAGGAGACAGAATATGAAACGTTATTTTAAGCCGTTATGTTTTTCATTGATTGCCGTTTTTCTGGGCTTGTCCCAGACGCCGGCGATCTCCCAAGAAGGCAAGTTGTTGCGGATGGCCACCACCACCAGCACGGATAACACGGGACTGCTCGATTACCTGAAGCCTTTTTTCAAACAGGAAACCGGCATCGAAGTCCAGTGGGTGTCCACCGGAACCGGCCAGGCCCTCAAGCTGGGAGAAAATTGCGATGCGGACGTGCTGCTGGTCCATGCACCGGAAACCGAGAAAAAATTTGTTGCCGCCGGATTCGGGATCAACCGCCGGGAGGTGATGTACAATGATTTTATCCTCATCGGTCCGGCAACGGATCCGGCCGGGATCAAGGGCAAAAGCGTCAAGGATGCCCTCACGGCCATTCAAAACAAACAAAGTCTGTTCGTCAGCCGGGGCGACAAGTCCGGAACCCATATTACCGAAATGGAATTATGGAAGGGAAGCGGACTGACAGTCCCCGACAAGGACCTCTGGTACACCCAGGCCGGGCAGGGAATGCTTGCAACCATCCAGATGGCGGCCGAACGCAGCGCCTATACGATGACGGACCGGGGGACCTACATCAAGTATGAAGATACCCAGAAGGGAAATCCGCCACTCAAGATTCTGGTTGAAGGAGATGATCTGCTTAAAAATCTTTACAGCGTCATTGAAGTGAATCCGGCCAAATGCACCAACGTCAAATCCGATCTGGCCAAAGCTTTTTCAGAGTGGATGGCGCTTTCATCAACGCAAAAGCGCATCACGGATTTTAAACTCGCCGGAAAACAGCTTTTTTTTATCCCGACCAAATAGGGAACATAGACTACCGCATTGAAGGATGATTCCAAAGCACCCGGGCTTTATTCCGTCTTGTGCAGGGCCATGAGTGCTTTGGGATGCACCGAAATGTTTGTGATCATACTGATCGCCAGACAGTCATAGGTAGTTTTCCCGCCTTGATAGGTAACGACCCCCCGGCACAGGACGCGCCATTGGCCATTCTGGTAAACGCCGTCGGCTATCAGCTTTTCGATTACATCGCCCGAGGCGTCGAGCCATTCCGCAAGGCCGGCATTCTGGGTAAGGGCGATGTGCTTCATGCCAGAACCTGCGACAAGCGTTACGGGCTCCACAACCAGATTCGAAAGGTCGTGAAAGGGTAATGTTTCAATGGCCGCCTTGGTTTGCAGCCTTATCATCTTGGCACGGGCATCCGGACCGACCTCCCCCTTGGTGGCCTCAATCAGGTCGAGCATATAGTTGCGGACATCGTCCAGATTTCCGGCTTTATACAATTTTTCAAGCACGGGATAGGTTTCAATCGCCTTGGCCAGCATGGATACCTCTCTGAGGTAATGATTCCGCTGGTTGTCCGGAACCAGGTACATGACGACCAGCGTCACGGGCCTGTTGTCCGGCGCACCGTAATCGATTCCCTTCGGGCTCCATCCCATCACGCACATGAGATCCTCGTCATAGGGCACCCGCGTGTGCGGGCAAGCCCAACCCTTTCCAATGGCGGTGTTGGTCGCGGCCTCTCTTTTCATGACGAGTCCGACCACATCGGTTCCGGCCGGGGTTTCCGGAAAGGCTTCGATGATGTGCGCCAGAAACTGCAGGGCATGCTCCTTGTCGTTTTCAGGCAATTCGAACAGTCTGCCCTCCTGAAGGGCGTCCAAAATGGTATCCATGATCAATCACCTCCAAATCGTTTAAAAAACCAGGCTTTTACCACGTGCGTCAGCACGGCGTATGTCAGCAGGAAAGCCGCTATCCAGGCCCAGTAAACCGCGGGCAGCGGAACCATCTGCAAATCGGATGCAAAAGGTGAATACGGCAGCCACACGCCGATGGCCATGACGATCAGGGTGGTCATCGTCATGTGGAAGGACGCCCGGCTTCCGAAGAAAGGCAGCTTTTTCGTTCGGATGATATGGACGATCAATGTCTGGGTCAGCAGCGATTCCACAAACCACCCCGTCTGAAAGAGCCGGGCCAACGATTCTTTTTGCATGGCGCCGGCGGATGGGTCAAGAAAGGCGCTGCAGTGAAAAAAGAACCACATCAAGGCGAAGGTGGCATAGTCGAATATGGAGCTGATCGGCCCGATGAAGACCATGAAACGCTTGATGTTTTTGATATTCCATTTAAGGGGTCTGACGATGAGTTCCTCATCCACGTTGTCCGTTGGAATGCCGGTCTGCGAGAAGTCGTAGAGCAGGTTGTTCGCCAGAATCTGAATCGGTTGCATGGGCAGAAACGGCAGCAGATAACTTGCGCCGACCACGCTGAACATGTTCCCGAAATTGGAGCTTGCGCCCATGCGGATGTATTTGACGATATTGGCGAAGACTTTCCTTCCTTCCATGATGCCTTCTTCCAGGACGAGGAGGTTCTTTTCCAGGAGCACGATGTCCGCGGCTTCCTTGGCTACGTCCACCGCGGAATCCACCGAAATGCCGACATCCGCCGCCTTCAGGGCGGTCGCATCGTTGATGCCGTCCCCCATGAATCCCACTACGTGGCCGCAATTCCGCAGTTCCTTCACGATCTGCTCTTTTTGCGCCGGAGAGAGTTTGACGAAGGCATTGCAGTCCTGCACCGTTTTCGAGAAATCGCCGGGGGAAAGCTGCGAAAGTTCAGCTCCCGTGACGAACCGATCCGCATCAAGTCTCACGTCCCGGCATACCTTTTCTGTCACCAGGGCATTGTCGCCCGTCAGAACCTTGATCTCCACACCGGCTTTTGTCAGCAGTTCAATCGCCTCCGTGGCGGAGACCTTGGGTGGATCGAAGAACGCGATAAACCCGAGCAGAATGAGCCGGCTTTCATCACCGACCGTAAAAACCGTCTTGGATTGGGGAAACTCCCGATATGCGATGCCGAGGACCCGGAACCCCTCGCGATTGAGTTTCTCGACCTCTTCGAACAGGTCGGCATGGATCATGCCGATCAGTGGGTAGACCTCGTCTTCGATCTGATAATGACTGCAGCATGCGTAGATCTCCTCTACCGCGCCTTTGCAGACCAGGACATGGTCTCCTTCATAGTCCACCACCACGGACATGCGGCGGCGCTGAAAATCAAAGGGGAGTTCGTCCACGAGCCGGCAGTTCTGCTCAACATGCAGATCGTCATGCTCAAGAACAGCCCGGTCGATCAGGTTGCGCAGGCCGGTTTGGAAGTAGCTGTTCAGATAGGCGTAGTTCAGGACTTCTTCACTGGTATGCCCGACGATATCGACATGGCGCTCCAGAAGAACCCGATCCTGAGTCAGGGTGCCTGTCTTGTCGGTGCACAGGATGTCGATGGCTCCGAAGTTCTGGATCGCGGGCAACCGCTTGACGATGACCTTCTTCTTTGCCATGGTCAGCGCGCCCTTGGCCAGGTTGACGGTGACGATCATCGGCAGCATTTCCGGGGTGAGTCCGACGGCAATGGACAGACCGAACAGGAGCGCCTCCGTCCAGTCGCCCTTGGTCAGTCCCACGATGAAGAACACCGCAAAGACCATCACGGCCATGAACCGGATCATCAGCCAGGTGAAGGAACGCACGCCCCGGTCGAAGCTGGTTTCCTCCCGTATTTCGGACAGCCGCTCCGAAATGGCACCAAACAAGGTGTGGGTGCCGGTGTTGATGACCACGCCACGGGCCGTGCCGCTTGTAACGGAGGTCCCCAGGAAACACGCGTTCGGCAGATCCATGGCCGATTGGAAGACAGCCGATTCGGCGATGGCACGCGATTTTTCAACGGGCATGGATTCTCCTGTCATGGCCGACTGGCTGACGAAAAAATCCTTGGCCGTGATCAACCGCAGGTCTGCCGGCACGATTGAACCTGCCTGGAGAAGCACGATGTCGCCCGGAACGATTTCGGATATTCTGACTTCGGTTTCCACGCCGTCCCTCAGGACGAAGGTTCGGGACTGAACGCGCTTGCCGAGCGATTCGACGGTAAGGCTGGAGCGGCGGTCAAGAACGTAGGACAGCCCGACGCTCAACACGATCATCGCAAAAACGATTACCGCTGACTTCAACTCGCCGATGAATCCGGATACCAAGGCGATTACCACGAGCTGAATGACCAATGGGCTCCTCATGCGGTGAGCCATGTCGGCCCAAAAACCCAGGCGTTTGAGGTGAGACAACTCATTGGGGCCGTACTCATCCAGTCGCTTTTCGGCGACTTCGGCCGTAAGCCCATGCAGGGTTGTGTCCAGGGTGCGTAATGCTTCTCGAAAGGGTACCGTGCAAAGCGCGGCAAATTGCCGTTCATGATCGTTCGAGGTACGGGGGTCAGGCGATTGAGCCTCGGAGCCGATCCTGAATCGCGTAAACAGGTTCTTTATCATGGCATAATCCTCCTTGAATCAGGATTGTGCCGTCTGTTCCAGTCAGGATGATGTGAGGGGACGGTGTTTTTAGGAAATGCACCGGGGAAAAGGAGTGTTTTTTTGTTTTTCATGGTTCACCTCCATTTCGGCCGCAACAGGCGGATGCGGCTGGAGGCAAACCGGTGGGCTATGCTCGGTTGGAGCGCCGACAGTTCATATTACCAGTCGCAAGACGCACGCATCGCGGGTCAGGGTCGTCAGTTTCTTGTTGAATTGTTTCAAGGGTCATGTTCGTGCAACTATGACTGCCATCCGAGTCATTCAAAACGAATCCTCCTGTTTGGGTTCCTCATCAGCGTACGACTACGCTTTCATTAAACGTTCGGCATCCTAATGACCTGTTTGATTTAAATCAAGCTTTTTCTTCGGCAATGTGACGACAGGTGGCCCTGTTCTTCTTGAGAACCGTCGGTTATCGGTTTCGGGAGGGTCAAAGGAAGGGAAAAAACGCTTTATTCACTTGGAATAGGGTAACATATTTCTTGACAGAAAAATCAAAAGTCAACGCAAAAGCGCATCACGGATTTTAAACTGGCCGGAAAACAGCTTTTCTTTATCCCCACCAAATGAGAGAACTTCGACAATCACATTATAACTCAATCTGCCCGCCTAGTTCCACAACCCGGCCCGGAGGGATTCCAAAATAATCCACTGCGCTTTTGGAATTTCGGGACAAAAATGCAAAAATGTGTAGACGCCATCGGCTCATTTTGGATTTTCCGGTCAGCAGCAGCGTCTCTCTGCCAAGATAATAACTGATAGGGCGTATCTGCGGAGTCAGCCCCAGTTGAAAAGCTCTGGTCACGATTCTTGGCACATTGGGTGTTTCCATGAATCCATAGCGGGCGATGATCCGGTGAAACCCATGACCGAGGGATTCGAAAGTCAGCCGATCTCTTTCCGGAATGGATGGGATGTCTTCCGGCTGTATGGTCAGAAAGATGACCTGTTCATGAAGAACCTTGTTGTGTTTGAAGTGATGGAGCAGGGACGGCGGAGTGAAATTCGAGGATGAGGCCATGAAGACGGCGGTGCCCTTGACCCGGTGAATGCCATGTTTCGAGACGTCTGCAATAAAGATATCCAGTGAGAGCATCGCACCTCGAATCTTCTGGTAGAGGACCGCCCTGCCGTCTTTCCACGCCATCATCAAAATAACGATGATCGCGGCAACGGCAATGGGAAACCAGCCGCCGTCAAAGATTTTCAGCAGGTTCGAACCGAAATAGGTAACATCAAAAATCAAAAACAAGGCAACCAGCGGAGCGGCCTTTTTAACCGACCAGCCCCAGGTTCGCGTGGCCACATAATAATAGAGCAGCGAGGTGATCGCCATGTTGGCGGTTACCGCTATGCCATATGCCGCAGCCAGACCACTGGATGCCCTGAATGCCAACACCAGTCCAATACAGACAACCATCATGATCCGGTTGATTTCTGGAATATAAATCTGGCCTTCGGTATTTGCCGAGGTATGAATGATGGTGACCCGCGGGCAATAACCCATCTGAACCGCTTGCCGGGTCATCGAAAACGCCCCGGAAATCATGGCCTGAGACGCAATGATTGTTGCCAGCGTGGAAAGCGCCACCATCGGATAAAGAATGAATTTTGGCGCCAGCTCATAGAACGGATTGGCGGATAGTTCCGGATGATCCAGCAGCAGGGCGCCTTGGCCGAAATAATTCAGCAGCAGGGCTGGAAATACCAAGACAAACCAGGATATCCGGATGGGATTTCGTCCGAAATGACCCATATCGGCATAGAGAGCTTCACCTCCGGTGATGCACAGCACCACCGATCCCAGCACCACCAACCCGTGAAAGTGGTTTTCCGCAAAGAAACGCCAGGCGTATATCGGATTGATTGCCGTAAGGACTCCAGGATTTTGAAGAATTGCCAGGGTTCCCAGGGCAGATAGCGCTGCAAACCAGATCAGCATGATGGGTCCAAAAATCTTCCCGATCCCCTCGGTGCCGTGGTGCTGCGAAAGAAACAGAATCATCAGCACCAGGCAGGTCAGCGGAACGACAAGCTTATCTGCGGCATGGGTGGCTACCTCAAGTCCCTCGATGGCGGAAAGCACCGATATGGATGGGGTGATAAATCCGTCACCGTAAAGAAGAGATGCTCCCAGAAGCGCCGCAAACACCGCAACCGGCTTCATGTTCTTGGAGAGTTGTTTCTCCGATCCGGAAATCAGTGCCAGGAGCGCGAAAATTCCACCTTCCCCCCGGTTGTCGGCCTGCATGATAAACATCAGGTACTTGATGGTTACCACAATGGTCAAAGACCATGCGATCAGCGAAAGCACCCCCAGAACATTCATTGGGGTGGGATCGATGGCATGCATGCCGTGAAAACATTCTTTGATGGTGTAGAGGGGGCTGGTTCCGATATCTCCGTAAACAACGCCCAGAGCCCCGATTGTCAGCTTCATCCTGTCAGCGAACAGGGGGCCGGTTTCGTCCTGCATATGCGATTTCCCGAAAAAAGGAGATGGTTGATGGCACAGGAGAATAGATTGATTTTATCCCATGCCCGATAAAAAAAACCTCCACTGAAATGGAAGAAGCCGGTTTATGGGATTTTCAGTGGAGGTGGTGAGCAAGAAAAACTGATGGCAGCACTTCTTGAACTCCAAGTTACTATAACAACAATCCGGAAACAGGTCAATGGTCTGAAACATGCTCGACAGGGCAATCGCATTTGAATTGGCAATGTTATGAGCGGTGCCCTATCAAGTTTCATGGAATTTTGGTTAGATATAGCTCTATCTAAAAAAGGAAAAGCGCCGCAGGACTTCGCAGCGTTCGGGCAGATCACCCATGCGGTTACCTTGGCCGTACGGCAACATTTTCTTGACAGGAAAATTAAAAGGGATACAATATTGTAAATAATAAATATGCAGCCAAGATTCGTTCTGTGAACGGATGCGGGGGACCCAGGTTTATCGGGGCGAATTCCTTTTTTGGATAGGGCACTTTCAGGCCCGAGCCCGGCAGCTAACCTCGTAGGCATTTGAAAGGGCAACTGACAGCGTTTTAAAAAGCCGCCGGTCTTGCGCCGACGGCTTTTTTGCGTTTAAGCCCAGTGAATAATCATTTGTCGAGGAGGATGTATGGCTTCGGGTAACAGCCAATCGGAAGAAAATGTCATCAAAAAAATTCTGCATGCGGTCATCGGGGCGCCCAAACAGGTAAAAGACCCCAATATTTTTCATAAAATGTCGCTTATCCCGGTTCTGGCGTGGATAGGGCTAGGCGCAGACGGGCTTTCCTCTTCTTCCTACGGCCCCGAAGAGGCTTATCGCGCACTTGGCACCCACACGTATCTGGCCGTTCTGTTGGGTCTGGCAACAGCCCTGACGGTTTTCATCATCTCATACGCATATTCCCGGATCATCGAGCATTTTCCGCATGGCGGCGGGGGGTATATCGTCGCCACCCATATGCTGGGAGAAAAAGCCGGCGTCATCTCAGGCAGCGCCCTTCTGGTGGATTATGTGCTGACCATCACCATTTCCATTGCTGCCTGTGTGGATGCGCTTTTCAGTTATCTTCCGCTGAGCTTCCACCACCACAAGGTTCCTGTTGCCTGTTTCCTGTGCGTGATGCTGATTATTTTGAACATTCGCGGTGTTAAAGAGTCCATCGTGGTCATGGCGCCGATTTTTGCGGTCTTTGTCGTCACCCATCTGGTGATGTTACTCGATAGCCTCTTTACCCATACAGATCGCTTTGCCCCCTTGGCCGACAGTTTTCAGGCCGGCATTCAACAAGATATTTCAGCCATCGGCTTCATCGGTATTCTCATGCTGTTCTTGCGGGCCTATTCACTGGGGGGAGGAACGTATACCGGCATCGAGGCGGTTTCCAACGGCATGCAGATCATGCGGGAACCGCGGGTGCAGACCGGTAAACGGACAATGGCTTATATGGCGGGCTCCCTTGCATTCACTGCGGGCGTGCTGTTTCTGTGTTATGCGCTTCTGGATGTAAAGCCCGTGGAAGGCAAGACGTTGAATGCCGTTATTGCCGATAACCTGTTTGCCGGCTGGGGAATGGGAAAGGCGATTGCATTTATCACGATTTTTTCCGAAGGGGCTTTGCTTCTGGTTGCGGCGCAAGCCGGGTTTGTGGATGGACCTCGGGTGATGGCGAACATGGCGGTGGATTCTTGGTTCCCCCATAGGTTTGCGGCTCTATCCGAACGGTTGACCATGCGAAACGGCATCGTTCTAATGGGTGCATCGGCCATCGCGTTGCTGCTCTATACTTCCGGTTCGGTATCGGCGCTGGTTATCATGTATTCCATCAACGTTTTTGTGACGTTTTCCTTCTCTCAGCTCGGAATGTCCCGGTTCTACATTCAACGCAGAAAGGAAGATTCCAAATGGATGCGTCATTTGAGCGTTCATCTCCTCGGACTTGCCCTTTGCGCCACCATTCTGGTGATCACCACCGTTGAAAAATTTACGGAAGGCGGCTGGATGACGCTTCTGATCACCTCTGTAGTCATCGGCGTTTGTTATCTCATTCGCAATCATTATCAGGACGTACGAAGCAGCATTGCGGAGCTGGATAAGACGCTGCTGGATTTTCCCGTATCCGGTCCCCCCAATAGCGCTCCGCTGAATCCAAAAGATCTGACCGCCATTCAGCTTGTTTCGGGTTACAGCGGGTTTGGTGTTCACACCCTGCTGTCCATTCTCACCACTTTTCCCAAGATCTACAAGAACATCGTTTTCGTATCCGTTGCTGTCATTGATTCCGGTTCGTTCAAGGGCGCCGAAGAAGTCGAAGTCCTGGAGCAATCGGTGAGGAGCGGACTTGAAAAATACGTGAAGCTGGCCAGAAAACTGGGCTTTGCCGCCGACTATCGCATGGAAACGGGAACGGATGTGGTGGAAAGCGCCATGAGCTTGTGCAAGACAATTGTTGCCGAGTATCCCCGGTCCACCGTTTTCACCGGGCAGATCACCTTCCGGCTGGAAAAATTCTATCACAGAATGCTGCACAATGAGACAGCCTTTGCCATCCAGCGCCGCTTGCAGTGGGATGGGATCACCACCGTTATCCTGCCGATACGAATGAGAATTTAGATGAAATTACGCATTGGCTTTTTAGTGCAATATGGTATGGTAGCCTTCATAATCAATACGCGGATCTGATATTGACCGACATAAAAACTGCTGCCGTAACAACAGGGGATAAGCGGATATGAAATCGAAACATGCTGGCAAAAGTATGGGAACCATAGTCATTGTCGCCGCTTTGATTGCGTTTTTGGTCTTCGTTGCATGGCTTTTATACTTCAAACCGAAAATGGCGGATATTCTGTTTGAACCGGTCTTTATCAATGATGTCAAAAAAGTTCGGCTGGTGTCCGAGATGCGGGTAAACCTGAATGCATCTGTCGAGGCGGAAAAAAGCGCTGTCCTGGCTGACACCGATGAGGCATCTCGCGTTTATGCCGATCAGGCATTAGGGCTTTCCGCTGCCGTGGAAGATGCCAGGGCCGAACTTGGCGTGCTGGTTGAAGCGGAAAAAATGGGTCGTGAAGTGGATCTCTTCCGGGAATTCAGCGCATGCTGGGAAAAATTCCGGCAAATAGACCAGGAATTGTTGCCGCTGTCCGTTCTGAACACGAACCTGAAGGCATATGAGCTTTCTTTTGATTCGGCACAGAAAGCCATAAAGCAATTGGAGGAGTCCCTTGATGCCCTGATGACCACCGGTGTTGCAAGCGACAAATCTTGCAGAATTGAAAAATTGTCGCAGCGGACGCTGATCTCAGCGCTCAAGATTCATGCACTTCAATCCCCCCACATTGCCGAGAGCCGGCAGGAGAAAATGGACGAAATCGAGGCTACGATTCAGACACAGGATGCGCTGGTCAATCAGTCTTTGGACGCCCTGTCGTTTATGATGAATCCGAAAAGCAAGCCGCTGATTGAAGCGGCGAAAGCGGCCTATTCCGAGTTCTGGCGGATCAACACGGAAGTGATGAAACTGTCACGCCAGAACAGCAATGTACGCTCACTTGCCTTGTCTCTGGGGCAAAAACGCAACGTCACCATTCAGTGCCAGGATGCTCTGGAAGCTCTCGAGAAAGCCATTCAGAGCAAGGTTTATAAAGCAACAAGATAAGTCAACAGGTCATCAACCGTTATAGTCCCCCTTTGGAAAAGGGATGGGGAGACTTGGGGGGAATTTTTCTTTAAGTCAATGACATTGATGTGTTGTTACTGACGAAAGGCAGATAAAATCATAACAGAATCTGGAATGGTACTCTCTGAAAAAATCGGGAAGCACCTTGCCATCCTTGTTGTGGATGACGAGCCGAATATCCGAAAGGTGCTGTCCATGGCGCTGGAGGCCGAAGGGCATCAGGTCGCGGCTGTCGGAAATTCCAGAGATGCCCTGTTCGAATCAAAGCGGCGTTTTTTCGATCTGGCGTTTGTTGATCTGAGGCTTGGAGCGGAATCCGGGATGGAACTGATTCCGGTCCTGCTGGCTGCATGCCCCTGGATGAAAATCGTTGTGATCACGGCTTATGCCTCAATTGATTCTGCTGTTGAAGCCATGCGGCGCGGCGCATTTGATTATCTTTCAAAACCTTTCACCCATGATCATGTCACCCTCTTGGTGCAGAAAGTTTCCGAAGTGCGATTGTTGGAGCAAAAGGTGGAAGCGCTGCAAGGTGCTTTGAACGCAGAAGTTCCGGAAGCGAATTTTGTTTGTCCGAGTCCGGTCATGCAGCGAACCCTGGCAATGGCGCGTCAGGTGGCGGACAGCGACGTAACGATTCTTATCTGCGGTGAAAGCGGAACGGGCAAGACGCTTCTGGCGCGCGCCGTTCATTCCTGGAGCCGGCGCGCCGCAAAGCCCTTTGGCGTTGTCTCTTGTCCGTCGCTGTCTCTGGAACTTCTCGAAAGCGAGCTTTTCGGACATGTGAAAGGCGCATTCACCGGAGCATCGCGAGACGCCCCGGGGCGGATCGCGGCCTGCGAAGGGGGAACGCTTTTTCTGGATGAAATCGGAGATTTGCCTCTGCCGATCCAACCCAAGCTGCTGCGGTTTCTTCAGGAGAAAGCCTATGAGCGGGTGGGGGATGTGGTAACACGCAGAGCCGATGTCCGGGTGATCGCGGCGACAAACGTGAATCTTGAGGCGGCTGTAAGGGACGGCAGGTTTCGTGAAGATCTCTTTTATCGGCTGAATGTTCTGGAAATTGTCGTCCCGCCGCTACGTGAACGCAATGAAGACATCCTTCCGCTTGCCGAAAATCTGCTGGTTTTTTTTGCCAGGCAAAACCACCGGGGAATTCTGCATCTGACGGATGATGCGCGTGATGCGCTCAAGGGTTATGAATGGCCCGGCAATGTTCGCGAACTGCGCAACATCCTGGAGCGTGCGGTTCTTCTCTCAAACGGAGAAGACATCCATGCCGCGCATTTACCGATGCGGATGAAACCGACTGAGCCGATACCCAATGTCGGAGATCGGGTTTCGCTTGAAAAAATCGAAGAACTCCATATCCGCCGCATCCTGGCATCCACAAAATCTTTTGAGGAGGCTGCCAAAATACTGGGCATGGATTCGGTGACGCTCTGGCGGCGCCGGAAGCAATACGGTATATAAAACTCAGCCTGTCTTCCCGGCTTTACGAACCATTTCATTTTGCAATGTCCCCCAATGCCGTTTCCTGAAATTTGAAATCCCCACCGCTGACGTGTCATGTGTTCTGTAATATAACCACTTGATAATAAATAGTTTTAATTGTTGTTTCTTGCTGGCACCTGGCTTGCATCTTCCATGTCTGATATCCCCATGAAGGAGAGATAACAACGATGAGCCTGAAGACCAAATTAATCATCGGTTTCTGCGGTCTGTTGGCGATTTTGCTGGTCGTCGGCATGATGAGCATTCGTACTTCGAATGATTTCAGTAAATCCATAGAAAGGATTCTTCGGGAGAACTATGACAGTGTGGTCGCCTGCTATAAAATGAAGGGCGCCGTCGAAAGACTGGATCGGATCGCAATGACATCCCTCTGGAAAATGCCGCAGGACGTACATTCCCGGAGCGAAGCCGTCTTCCTTGCTTTTGAAAACGGCCTTGAATTTCAGCAAAAGAATGTGACCGTTTTTGGAGAGCAGGCATTGACCGATCTCATGACCGAACAGTGGAAGACTTACCGGGAGGAATTCGTAAGCTTTTTGAAGCCATTGGATTCGGAAGTCGCACGACTGGATTTCTTTCGCGATCGTCTCCTGATCAGATCGGATGAACTCCGCGATACGGCTCAGAAAATCATTGATCTGAACCTGAATAATATGGTTGCCGTAGATGGACAGACGCGCCTTCGCGCCCTTGAGACCCGGCGGACTCTGTTGTTTCTGGTGTTCTCGGGCTTTGCGCTGGGGGTTGTCTTCATCGCTTTGATCTGGCCGTCCATCTTTCGACCCATTGCCGGTCTGACACGCTCCGTGCAAGAAATTCAACAGGGGAATCTGGATCTTGTGGTCAACGTGCATTCACAGGACGAGATGGGGCAACTGGCTGAAGCGTTTAATGAAATGGCCCTCAGCCTGCGCAAATTGCGGCGAAAAGATCACGCGCGTTTGCTGCGCACGCAGCATTCCACGCAACTGGCACTCGAAAGTCTTTCCGATGCGGTTGCCATCTGCAGCCCGAACGGAGAAATCGAGCTGGCTAATGATGCGGCTCAAAGGCTGTTTGGTCTGAAGCCTGAAGCCACGGTCGATGCGTCGGGAAACGAGAAAATCAAGGAAATTTTCTCGCGCGCAACCAGCGACTTGCGCTCCAGTCGGTCCAAAGACCCGGACGCGATTATTCAAGTCTTTCAGGATGGCGAGGAGCGTTTTTTTATGCCGGAAGCCATTCCGATTCTTGACAATGAGAACCGATTGGCCGGCGTGACGCTCGTTCTCAGGGATTTCACGTGCATGCGCCAGTTGGATGAATTGAAGCGCGGATTGATTTCAACGGTTTCGCATCAGCTTAAAACGCCGCTCACTTCCATTCGGCTGGCGATGCATTTGTTGTTAAGCGACAAACTTGGCCCGCTGACGCCCAAACAGACGGAAATTCTGGCTACGGCGCGTGAAGACAGCGACCGGCTTTACCGGATCATTGAAAACCTGCTGGATATCAGCCGAATGGAATCGGGGCAATCCCGGATGCAACTTCATCCCGTGGATGCCGAACATCTGGTTTTGAAGCCCGTTGATGAGATGCGAACCGCTTTTATGGATCGCGGGGTCACTCTGGCGGTTGACGTGCCACTGGGTACGCCTCCGGTTATGGCTGACGAGCTGCGTCTTCTATATGTATTTGAAAATCTGCTCAGCAATGCGCTTAAGCACACATCCGCAGGCGGTCGGGTGAGTGTAACCGCTCAATCCGAGGAGCATGTGGTCCGATTTATCGTTGAGGATACGGGCTCGGGTATTCCGGAAGAATACCTGCCGCATATCTTTGAAAAATTTTTTCGTGTGCCGGAACAGGAACATCGAAGCGACACCGGGCTGGGTCTTGCCATTGCCAGAGAAATTGTCGAAGCACACGGCGGGCATATTGATGTCGCGAGTCAGGTGGGAAAAGGTGCCCGGTTTTCGTTTACGTTGCAAGCTGTCATTTAACCCGTAAAAGGCTGAAAAGGCTGAAGGTTGTTTCAAATTCTTCAGCCTTTTTACATGACTTGTTAAAGGAGATTCAGATGGATGCTGCCTATGTCGTTATCACAGTGCTGTTCTTTGTGCTGTGCGCTGTTTATGTTGTTTTCCTATCCGAGGAGAAACCGTGATGGAAGATATTCTTGTGGGTGTCGTGGCTGTTTGTCTGATCGTCTATCTCTTTGCGGCGCTTTTGCGGCCTGATAAATTCTGAAAAAGGAGTATTTATGAACCTGATAGGCTGGCTTCAACTATCCGTCTTCATTATAGCGCTGGCAGCTTTGACAAAGCCTCTGGGCCTTTACCTTGTGCGAGTGTTCGATCCGGGCGCCAGGACATTTTTGGATCCTGTTTTAAAGCCCGTTGAACGGCTGCTTTATCGATTCCTTGGCATCGATCCCTCAAAAGAACAGGACTGGAAAAGCTACGCGGTTTCCCTTCTGATCTTTAGCATTGTCGGGATGCTGTTTACATACGGCATACTGAGGCTTCAGCAATTGCTGCCGCTCAATCCCCAAGGATTCGGGCCCGTCTCGCCGGATCTGGCGTTCAATACGAGTGCCAGTTTCACAACGAACACAAACTGGCAGAACTATGGCGGCGAGAGCACGATGTCATATTTTTCCCAGATGGTTGCACTCACCTTTCATAATTTTGCATCGGCTGCCGTGGGATGCGCGGTAGCCGCGGCGCTTGTGCGCGGCATTTCCCGAGACAAGATCGCAAGCATCGGCAATTTCTGGGTGGATCTGATTCGTCAGTGCCTCTACCTGTATCTTCCCATTTGTCTGCTGCTTGCGGTGTTTCTGGTTTCTCAGGGAATGATCCAGAATTTTTCGTCTTATACAGCGGCAAAAACACTCGATACCGGCGCGGTGCAATCCATTGCGCAGGGTCCGGTCGCTTCTCAGGTCGCCATAAAAATGCTGGGAACCAACGGCGGTGGATTCATGAATGCCAACGCCTCCCATCCTTATGAAAATCCGACGCCGCTTTCAAACTTTCTGCAGATGCTGGCGATTTTCGCAATTCCCAGCAGCCTCACCTATTATCTGGGGCGGATGGTGAAAAACCAGAAGCATGGCTGGTCAGTCTGGTCCGCCATGTTCATGCTTTTTTTGGCGGGCGTTCTGGTTTGCTGGTGGGCCGAATCTCAGGGCAATCCCCGCCTTACGGCACTCGGCGTTGATGCTGTTTCCGGCAGCATGGAAGGAAAGGAAGTCCGGTTCGGGATCTTTAATTCAGCCTTGTTTGCGACCATTACAACCGATGCATCCTGCGGCGCGGTCAATGCGATGCACGATTCCTTCACGCCGTTGGGAGGTCTGGTTCCACTTTTCAATATCCAACTCGGTGAGGTGGTGTTCGGAGGGGTTGGCTCGGGACTTTACGGAATGTTGATCTTTGTGGTGCTGGCGATTTTTCTGGCGGGGCTGATGATCGGGCGTACGCCGGAGTATCTGGGAAAGAAAATCGAAGCTTTTGATGTCAAGGTTGCGGCCCTTGCCATTTTGATACCTGCGGCGCTTTTGCTCGGATTTACCGCCTGGGCCACGATCAGCCAGTGGGGCATTGCGGGCTTAAACAACAGCGGCCCGCACGGCTTCAGTGAAATCCTTTACGCATTCACTTCCGCGATCAATAACAATGGCAGTGCATTTGCCGGTCTTTCGGCCAACACCCCCTGGTACAACACGACACTGGGGCTTGCCATGCTCGGCGGACGGTTTTTTGTCATCATTCCCGTGCTGGCGCTTGCCGGGAATCTGGCGCGTAAAAAAATCGTTCCCCAGAGCGCGGGCAGCTTTCCGGCATTCGGCCCGACGTTTACGCTGCTTCTTGTCGGAACGATACTTCTTGTCGGGGCGCTTACGTTTCTGCCGGCGCTGAGTCTTGGCGCTGTCGTGGAACATTTCCTGTTGATGAATTCCAACAACCTGTTTTAAGGAGCAACGATGTCAACAAAGGCGCGTTCCATTTTTGATAAATCCATTCTGGTTCCTGCTATCGCGGATGCTTTTCGCAAGCTCGATCCGCGCGGTATGGTGCGAAACCCCGTGATGTTTGTGACCCTTGTCGGCGCCGTGGTGACAACTGCGGAACTTGCGGCAGCGCCCTTGCGCGGTGAACCCGTGGGGTTTATCCTCCAGATCGCCATATGGCTGTGGTTTACTGTCTTGTTCGCCAATTTCGCGGAAGCCATGGCCGAAGGACGGGGCAAGGCCCAGGCAGCCACGCTGCGTAAGTCGCGCACGCAGACCCGGGCCAACCGCCGGGGTCGCGACGGACTCTTGGAATCCATTTCCGCGGAGTCTCTTCGAAAGAACGATGTCATGGTCATAAAAGCCGGAGAGGTGATTCCGACCGATGGCGATGTGATCGAAGGCGCGGCAACGGTTGACGAATCCGCCATCACGGGCGAGTCCGCGCCGGTGATCCGCGAGTCGGGCGGCGACCGGAGCGCTGTAACCGGCGGAACCCGGGTTCTTTCCGATGAAATCGTCGTGCGCGTTACCGCCAACCCCGGCGAGAGCTTCATGGACCACATGATCGCCCTTGTCGAAGGCGCAAACCGCCAGAAAACGCCAAACGAGATTGCATTGACCATCCTGTTGGCCGCTCTGACGATTATCTTTCTCATCGTGATCATGACCCTGAAGCCTTTTGGCGTTTATTCCCATGTGGTATTCTCCATCCCGGTTCTGGTTGCGCTGCTCGTTTGCCTCATTCCCACCACGATCGGCGGGCTCCTGAGCGCGATCGGCATCGCGGGAATCGACCGGCTGGTCCAGAAAAACGTGCTGGCCATGAGCGGCCGCGCCGTGGAAGCGGCCGGTGATGTGGATGTGCTGCTGCTTGATAAAACCGGCACGATCACCATGGGCAATCGCCAGGCCACCGAATTTTTCCCCGCGCGTGGGGTGACGGCGGAAGAACTTGCTGCGGTTGCACAGATGGCTTCATTTGCCGATGAAACCCCGGAAGGCAAGAGCATTGTTGTTCTGGCAAAAGACTTCGGGCATCGGGGACGGGAGCTTCATGACCTGAGTCATGCCCAGTTCGTCCCCTTTACGGCAAAGACACGGATGAGCGGTGTTGACGTGGATGGCCGGCAATACCGCAAAGGCGCGGCCGACGCGGTTCGCGGATTCATCGGCGCTGCCCTGCCGGCCGAAGTCGAGGCCGATGTCGATCGGATCTCCCAGAAGGGCGGCACCCCCCTTGTTGTGGCGAGTTCCCAAAAAGTCTTTGGCGTCGTTTATCTCAAGGATATCGTCAAAGGTGGACTTCCGGATCGTTTCAAGCGGTTTCGGGCCATGGGTATCCGCACGATCATGATTACCGGGGACAATCCGTTGACCGCGGCGACCATTGCCAAAGAGGCCGGTCTGGATGACTTCCTGGCCGAAGCGCGGCCTGAGGATAAACTGGCCCTCATTCGCCGCGAGCAGGCCGCGGGGCATCTGGTGGCCATGACAGGTGACGGAACCAATGATGCGCCGGCTCTTGCCCAGGCAGACGTCGGCGTTGCCATGAACAGCGGCACCCAGGCGGCCAAGGAAGCGGGAAACATGGTGGACCTGGATTCGAATCCGACAAAGCTCATTGAAGTCGTTGAAATCGGCAAGCAACTCCTCATGACCCGCGGGGCCCTGACAACGTTCAGTGTTGCCAACGATGTGGCCAAGTACTTTGCCATTATCCCGGCCATGCTCGTTGCCACGTTCCCGCAAATTGCCGCGCTGAACGTGATGAATCTGCATTCTTCCCAGAGTGCCATTTTAAGCGCCATTATCTTCAATGCGCTCATCATCGTTGCGCTGATCCCGATCGCCCTGCGGGGCGTTACCTTCCGTCCCCGGGGTGCGGTGGCGATTCTGCGGCGTAATCTTCTGATCTATGGGCTTGGCGGCATCATCGCGCCATTCATTGGAATCAAATTGATTGATATCGCCATTACCTGGCTTCATCTGGCTTAAAGGAATTGCTCATGAAAACAAAGGCTTTTATAAAGGAACTGAAACTGGCCATGATGACCACGCTGACTCTGGCCATTTTATTGTGCGGCGTTTATCCGGCGCTGGTCTGGGGGATTGCACAGATCGGTTTTCCTTTCCGGTCAAATGGATCGCTGGTCCTTCAAGATGGCCATGTCCTCGGCAGTCGTCTGATTGCCCAGGGCTTTACCGGGCAGCAGTATTTCCATCCGCGCCCATCGGCTGCGGGTGATGGGTACGATGCGGCAAATTCAGGCGCCAGTAATCTGGGGCCACTTTCTCAAAAGCTCGTGGATCAGGTAAAAGAACGTGTTACCGCATATCGTGCCGAGAACAGCCTTGCCCTTTCCGTGAAAATTCCGGCAGATGCCGTAACCGCATCCGCCAGCGGTCTGGATCCCCACATCAGTGTCAGGAACGCAGAACTTCAGTCAGCTCGCATCGCCGGTGTCAGAGGGATATCCGAAGCTGCGGTTCAAAATTTGATCCGCAGCCATACCGATGGACCCGATCTTGGCTTTCTCGGCGAGCCCGGTGTGAACGTTTTTGAGCTTAATCTTGCACTTGATGCAAGCAAGGAGTAAGCAAGTCCCATGACATCCGACGATAAGGCTCTCAGTTTTCTCAGATTGATCCGCCGCTCTCAGCGCGGCAAGCTGAAGATTTACCTGGGTTATGGACCGGGCGTTGGAAAAACTTGGCAGATGCTCCTCGAAGGTCACCGGATCAAGCAGGAGGGGATTGATATCGTTGTAGGGCTGGTGGAGACACATGGCCGCCTGGAAACAGCCGGGCTCGTCGAAGGCCTTGAAGTCATTCCGCGTCGCCGGATTCAGTATCACGGAATCACCATTGATGAAATGGATCTGGATGCGGTTCTGGCGCGCCAGCCCAAAGTGGCTCTGGTTGATGAGCTGGCCCATACCAATGCTCCCGGCGGAAAAAATCTGAAACGCTATCAGGATGTTCAGATTCTACTGGATGCGGGCATTCACGTGATCAGTACGCTCAATATCCAGCATCTGGAAAGCCTCTATGACACGGTGGAAACCCTTGTGGGCGTAAAAGTGCACGAACGGCTGCCGGATTCCGTGCTTTTTGATGCGGATGAGATCGTGAATGTGGACCTTGCAACTCAAGACCTGCAGCAACGCCTGCGCGAAGGCAAGGTTTATCCGAAAGAGCGAGTATCCACGGCTCTTGAGCATTTCTTTCAGCGTGCCAACCTGGATGAGCTTCGGGAACTGACGCTTCGGGAACTGGCTTCACAGATCGATATCAAACGCCGCAGCGCCCCCAAGGAGGAGCAGCGCGTAGCGCCGGATCAGGTGATGGTGTGTCTGAGCTCGCGAGGACCCAACAGTGCCATGCTGCTTCGTTATGGGTCTCGGCTTGCCGGACGCCTGAACCGCGACTGGTATGCCGTCTATATCCAGACGCCGAATGAAGCGCCTACCGTTATTGATTCGGCAACGCAGCGCTACCTGCTGGATACCCTTACGCTGGCCAATGCGCTTGGCGCTATGGTCTTTACCTTCAAAGGCGAAGACATCGCGGATACGATTCTGCACTTTGCCAGGGAATATCGTGTGGGTCACATTGTCATCGGCCGCCCCAGCCCCCTGTCTTTCTGGAAGAACTGGCTGGGCAGAAAGACGATTGTCGAGCGGCTCATTTTAAAAGCAAAGGGACTAACTATCGTGGTTGTTGATCCGCGAACAGAAGGAAAGGAGGAAGTATGACAATAAAAACAAAGCTTTCGTTGGGTTTGGGATTCCTGTTTCTAATTATTTTTGCGCTTGCAGCGTTTTGTTCCAATCATGTGGGAAAATTGGCTAAAGAAACCGACAATATTCTGAAAGACAATTATAACTCCCTTGTGTATTCCAGGAACATGATTTCCGCCCTTGAGGATATGAAAAATTCAATCAGCAGCACCCTGTTTAATCCGGGTGATGTGGGTATAAAATCGGATTATTATAAAAATTTGTTCGAATCCGGAAGAGCCGTATTTGAAGAGAATTTAAAATCGGAAAGTAATAATATTACAGAGATTCATGAAAAAGAAACTGTCGAGAGGCTCAATCATGATTATGAGATGTATTTGAAGCTCTGTCTTCAGATGAAGGATGGATCGGGCGGCAGTTCCGTGTATTTCAACGACTTTTTGCCGGCCGGCGAAAAGCTGTGGCAATCCGTCAACGCCATTTATGACATAAACATGCAGGCGGTCGTTCGGAAAAGCGAGCTGGTAAAGCAGGACTCTGCCGGATTTTTTACCTCCATGGCCGTGGCGGCAACACTCTGCGTCCTGTTGGCCCTGGGATATTTCTGGTATTTCCCGCTATATATTTCCACCTCCTTTGGTTATCTGGCGGAGAGAATCCGTAATTTGCTGAAAAACATGGGGGTTGCATTTGACATAAACACCAGGGACGAGGCGTTTGTCATCCTGCAGGCCATAAACCTGCTCGAAAATAAACTGGGTGTGAAAACCGAGGATACGGACAGCCGCTGATATTCTTCATCCTTCTGGTCCGGAAACCCATTGCTGATATCATATATTTGTTTTCGGGACTCAGATATCAGTGCTGAAGGCATGCTTTACGGTATTCCAGCTCCAAGACATCGTATGTCCTCCACAATTTGAAATCAGAAAAGAAGAGAAACGGCGGCTAATAAGGGCATCCAGCGGATCGCCGATAAAGCCGGCTCCCGCTGATGTCTGCCGTTGGACGTTTCAAGATTGAAAATCCTGCCTTGAAATAGCATGGGCTCCGTGATAACGTGATCTCATGATACAATCATTTAAAAACCAAGTTGCTGAAGATATTTTCAATGGTGTAACGACCAAAGATAGCTTGAGAGTGTGTCCAAAAAATCTTTGGAAAATTGCATCTCGAAAACTTGATCAGCTTGACTCTGTTATTTCTCTCAACGAACTGCGCATACCTCCTGGGAATCATTTGGAGGCGCTTACGAGGGAACGAAAAGGTCAACATAGCATTCGCATCAATGATCAGTATCGGGTCTGTTTCAAATGGACAGAGGCGGGTCCAATTGATGTCGAAATTACAGATTACCATTAAAAGAGCATGTGTAGGAGACTAATATGATTAGAATACCAACTCACAGAGCACCAACCCATCCCGGGCAGATGCTTTTTGAGGAATTTCTTAAGCCGATGGGGCTTACCCAGCGTGAATTAGCAGATTCAATACATGTACCCTATCAGAGAATCAATGAAATCATCAACGGCCGCCGAGGGATTACCCCCAGTACGGCCTTAAGGTTGTCCAGGTTTTTTTCTGTTTCTCCCGACTTTTGGTTAAATCTTCAATTGAGGTGGGATCTTTATTTCGCCCAGCAGGCTGAATCAGATGCATTGAATTCAATTCATCCGGTATCCGCTCAAAGTGAGTTGGTCCATTAATATTGATAGTCCAACAGCGCATTAGTCAGTCGTCCTTATTTCCATCTGAAGATGATTGCGTAAAAAAAATGGACGGGAAAATCATTCAACAAGGCGCTGCACCGGATGGTAATTCCGCTTCGCTCCTTTACCATCGGTGAACTTGGTCGTTAACTCATCGTGATAGGTTGAAACGAAATATGACAGATAGACTTGACATCATCGAGGATCACCTGTTTAATCGGAAACTCATTGAGGTGTGGGAGATGGTCAGTGATGATTCTCCCACGACTGCCGAGGGGTACGCCCTCAGTTTGGAAGGATATTTCCTTGAGATAGAGACCATGTGCGATGCCTCTGTCATAGGTATTGGGTGTGGACACTCCCGGACTGATTGCCCCCTGGATGTAAGACCCGGCTGTTCCTACCATAACGTATCTCATGATATACCCTACTCGCAGTTCCTTGGAAAGCGGCTCTCAAAATGGCGCCTGCTGGTGGGTGAAGGGAGCAATTGGGAGGGATTGATGCTAAGCTTTGGCACATCCACAGGGCTCTGCTTTATCTCGGTGGATTGCTCAATCTCAGTTCTGACGTTGAATGGAATTCAATGTTAATGCAGGCGCTGACAAATCATTGGAGAGGGATCGGGAACGGCAGGGGCTTTTTTCAACGGTATCGTTTAGCGTAATTTTGGGACTTTTCAATAGTCTCCAGGTAAGCGTTTCCCGGCCCATCGATTCTATCGTTAGCCCAACAGAACAAATATGGACAGCTTCCACGCATCCTTTCTATAATTCAAAAAGGCACTTGATATGCCGACAGTCAGCAACATATTAGGAGCATACCGCTTTTTCTTTTACAGTTTCGACTGCAATGAGCGAATGCACGTCCATGTTCAGAGAGAAAGGATGGTATGCAAATTTTGGATACAACCGGTGGCTTTGGCAAGAAATCAGGGTTTTGCGTCGAGAGAGCTCAATATCATACGGGAGATAATCCTGAATAACAGAGGCAGGATCAAGTAGGCATAGTATGAACACTGCGGTGCAAATACAGGAAGTGAGAATTAAGGATATAATCGTCACCGAAGACACCATTACGACTGAACTCATGGATGGGCGGACAATCAGCGTTCCCCTTGCATGGTCATGGCGGTTGTCGGAGGCAACACCCAAACAGCGGGCAAACTGGGAGATCATTGGAGACGGTCATGGCGTGCATTGGCCTGACATCGATGAAGATATCAGTGCTGAAGGCATGCTTTACGGTATTCCTGCTCCAAGACATCGAATGTCCTCCAAGTTCAAATTGAAATCAGAAAAGAAGAGAACAGCGGCTAACAAGGGTATCCAGCGGATCGCCGATAAAGCCGGCTCCCGCTGATGCCCGCTGTTCTACAAAGCGATCAGCGGCGCATCGTAGGTGAGAACAAAATCCGGGAAGCTCCGGATCAGCAGGCGGGTTTTGGGGCCGGGTTTCCCGTTTCCGATAACGGTGTCGTCCACCTGGACAACGGGGACGATGCCTTTGTTGGTGCCGCAGATGAAAACCTCATCGGCTTCGAGCAGTTCCGAAAGAAAAACATCCCGGATTTCAACCGAGAAATGAGATCGTGCCAGATCCAGAATGACCTGGCGGGTAATTCCGGGAAGAATTCCCCTTCCCGGGGTGATCAATCTGCCGGCTGTTATGGCAAAAACATTGGATGTGGTGCCTTCAAGCACCAGCCCCTGGGGAACCATGTAGACGGCTTCCTGGGCTCCTTTCTGACGGGCGGTTTCAAGTGCCAGGGACGCCTGAACATAATTGATGCTTTTGGCGCCGGCCAGGGGTCTTTCGGCCATCTGGGTAATGACGTGAATGCCGTCGCTATACCATTTTTCCGGCATTTCGGGAAGCGGAGAAACCATGATGATCAGTCGGGGATTCCCCTGGGGATTCATGAAATCCGGGCTGGACCCGCCGGTAATGATAATCCGGACATTGGATTCTTTATGAGAATTGCGGCTGAGCGTTTCCATTACGAGCTGAACCAGTGTATCCATTGTCCAGGGGAATTGGAGCCCGATTTTCCGGGTGGAGGCCTCAAGCCGCTCCAGGTGCGCCCGAAGGCAAAACGGTTTGCCCGCATAGGTGCGCATGAAATCAAATGCGCCCAGACCCCGGAGAATGGCCAGATCGGTTACGGGAATCACCGCTTCATCGGACGGAACAAACTTGCCGTCAACGTAATAAATATCCACCGGGGCCGCTCCTGTTTTCAGCTTTTTTTGCTTTTTAGGGGCAGCATGGCCTTGATTTTTTCAAACAGGGATTTTCGCAGTGTGACCTTAAGAAACAGATCTCCGGAAGGCATTCCGTTTTTTCCTTCTTCCCCCATTCCCGCAAGCCGGATTTTCTGCCCTTCACGCGTTCCAGGAGGAATTTTCACCACAAGCTTTCTGCCATATGCTCGAAGATGGTAGGCATAAGGGCCGCCATTATCCGCCAGCGACTGATCGATGCGAATGACATCGTGATAATCGGCGCCTTTTTGAGGCTGGCTGGTGGTTGCTTTCTGAAGCAATTGCTGGGAGAAGTTTCCAATTTTTTCTTTGATGGATTGTTTATTTAGAAGCGGCATTTCGCGGACTCCACTGAAAAAAAAGCCCTGGATATTCAGCCCGGGCCGTTTGAGTTCAAATTTTTTATAATTCTGGCCGTAGTATTCCTTGAAAATGGCATCAAATCCCCGAATACCGAATCCCCTGGCCATTTCTTCAAATATCTGCTGGATGTCGGACCCCCTGAAAATATCCTGTTCCGAATAGGATTTGCGGAAATGGCCATAAGCGCCATCACCATACTGCTGCTGCATCAAATCGTATTCATCCCGTTTCTGGGGGTTGGACAGAACGGCGTATGCCTCGTTGATGGCCTTCATCTGATCCGCGCCGGACGAATCTTTGCAGCGGTCCGGATGATACAAAAAGGCCTTTTCCCGATAAGCGGTCTTAATTTTCTGCGAGGAGGCGTCTTTGGAAACCCCCAGAACCTGATAATAATCATTCATGGGTATAATTTTTTATGGGTTAATGGTGAAGGGGCCCGTTTCCGAAGGGCTATATATATTGACATCATACTCCATGTGTTTCGGTTTGTCCATAAAGGGGAAGGGGATCGATCATTTATTTTGACTCTGAAACTTCTTTGTTTTATGAGTAAATTAGGTTTTTTTGCAGAAGATTGAAGGTCCAGGTAATTGCATATCGCACTGTTTTTACCTTCAACCCGAGTCGTAACGTTTTACGAATGACTATTTATAAAAATTATTTAAGGCCTTGTAATGATCATTGATTTAGGTGAGAAAAAACCCTGTATCGGCCAAAATGTCTTTATTGCACCCACTGCGGTGATTGTCGGGGATGTTGAAATCCGGGATGGGGCCAGCATCTGGTACGGTGCGGTGCTCAGAGGGGATATGGCCCCGATTTTTGTCGGAGAAAATTCCAATGTTCAGGACAACTGCACGGTGCATACGGATTACGGAAAACCCGCGCATATCGGAAAGGATGTCACCATCGGACACAATGTCGTGGTACATGGCTGTTATATTGAAGATAATTGCCTGATCGGCATGGGGTCCCTGCTGTTGAATGAGTGCCGGGTCCTTGAAGGCTCCATTGTCGCCGCCGGCTCCCTTTTGAAAGAAGGCCAGGTTGTCGGGCCGTTTCACCTGGTTGCCGGGGCTCCTGCGACATTCAGAAGGGAGTTTCCTCATGAAATCATTCCCAAAATTGCCGATCCCATCCAGAATTATCTGGATGCGGCGCACGAACACATGACCTTCAGCCGGGTTCGCAAAGGAGGTTAGCATGAATCACGTCATCATCGGAAACGGTATTGCCGGTGTCAGCGCTGCCGAGTCCATCCGAGAACTGGACGGTTCCGGCAGTATTTTCATGATTAGCGACGAGCCGGTCGATCCGTATTGCCGCCCCATGATCAGTCTTGTCCTCGAAGGAGCCATTTCCCCCTCGAAGCTTCCCATTCGTGGTCCCGATTTTTACGAGTCCCTCAACATCACCCCGGTTCTCGGGAGCCGGGTTGCCCGAATGGATGTGGATGCGAAAATCCTCTTTCTTTCCGATGGAAAAACCCTGCCCTACGATACCCTTCTCATTGCTTCCGGTGCCGATCCCCGGCCCATCAAAGCAGCAGCCGCCCATTTAACCAACATCTTTTTCATGCGGAATCAGCATCAGGTGCTGAGCATGCTGAAAACGCTTCCCCAGACGCGTCATGCCCTGGTCCTGGGCGGCGGCCTGGTCGGATTCAAGGCTGCCGGCGGGCTGCTGCATCGGGGAATCGGCGTCACCATGCTCATTCGATCCGGTTACCCCCTCTCCCTTCAGGTGGATGAAACAGCCGGCGGCATGATTCTGGCCGAGCTGATCCGCCGGGGACTGAACGTCCGGGTGGGTGTGGAGGTAACGGGCTTCAAGGGGTCCGATACGGTGACCGGCGCTTTTCTTTCTGACGGATCCGAGGTTTCCTGCGACTTGGTTATTGTCGGCAAAGGGGTTCTGCCTTCCGTCTCCTTTGTTCCCCGGGACCGTATCCGGGTGGATCTGGGGATTGTGGTTGACGATCACCTGGAAACTTCCTGTCCCGGTATTTTTGCCGCCGGCGATGTGGCGGAATCCGTGGATATCGCCAGAAAAACCCGCTGGGTGAATGCCATCTGGCCGGAAGCAGTCGCTCAGGGACGCATCGCCGGCATGAACATGGCCGGACGCGCCGTGGCCTACAAGGGAAGCCTGAGCCGGAACGTCATTCGCATCTTTGACCTGGATATCATGGCTGCCGGATGGGTGAACGCGCCGGATGATCCGCGGTATTCGGTTATCAGCGAACACAACCGGCGCCTGAACACCTACCGCCGGCTGGTTTTTGAAGGGGACCGGCTCATCGGCGCCACCCTCGTCAATCGGATTGAAACCGGCGGGATTCTGACTGCCATGATCCAGAACGAAATCCCGGTTCGGGTATCAAAGAGAAAATTGCTGGAACCCCATCTTTCCCTCAAATCGTTGACGTTCTGAAAGGAGGCTTTTATGAATCAGGTTATCGTTCATCCGGAACGGTGCGTGGGATGCATGCAGTGCATGGCGGCCTGCGCCACGGCCCATTCCCGGACCCGTCAGCTTTATTCGGCGATCCGGGAAACCCCTTTGCCAAGGCCCCGGATTCACGTGGGCGTGGGGCTTTACGACGAAGGGTTCCCCAATCGCTGCCGGCATTGCAATCCGGCGCCCTGCATGCTGGCATGCCTGCCCACTGCGATCTACCGGGAGCTGCGGACGGAAACGGTTCTCATCGACCCGGACCGGTGCATCAACTGCGCATCCTGCGCCATGGCCTGCCCGTTCGGCGTGATCCGGTACCACGAAGATGCATCCGCACCGCCGAAAAAGGCTATTGCCGTCAAATGCGACAACTGCGTGGAGCGGCAGCAGCAGGGGTTGGTGCCGGCCTGTGTGGAAGTCTGTAAATCCGGGGCACTGACTTTCGAAGAGCCTTCGATGGCGTTAAAGCGGAAAACCGATCAGGTCAGCCAAAGCATTTCAGTAGGGTCCGATATCCCCCAGGGTTCGCCGGGCTTTACCCTGCTGAATACCATCAAACGCGCGCAAATTGCCGTCAGACAGGCGGCCTAAGGAGGTCATCATGCTTAGCACCTTTCAACAACAGACCATTACCGAAGATGGGCAGTTGCTGCTCAAGAAAGCACGGACGGATCAGATCGAGACCGTTTGGGACCGCCATCAGGCCCAGCTCCCCCAGTGCGGATACTGCGATCTGGGGCTGAGCTGCCGGAACTGCGTCATGGGGCCCTGCCGCGTGGATCCCTTTGGCGAAGGCCCGCAGCAGGGAGTTTGCGGGGCAGACGCCGACATTATCGTGGCCCGCAATCTCTGCCGCATGATTGCCGCCGGCGCCGCCTCCCATTCGGACCATGGACGTGATCTGATCGAAGTCCTGGCCAATGTCGCCAAAGGGAAGTCTCCGGGATATGCCATTCGGGACCCGGAAAAACTCAAAAGCGTTGCAGCCGAATACGGCGTCGAAACCCTGGGAAAAGATATTCTCGTCATTGCCGGTGAACTGGCCTATGCCATGCAGGAGGATTACGGCACCCGAATCTCCGAGCTCACCCTGCTGAAGCGGGCCCCCGCGAAACGGCGGGAAATCTGGAAAAATCTGGGCATAACGCCCCGGGGAATCGACCGGGAAACATCGGAAATGATGCATCGCACGCACATGGGCGTGGATAACGGCTGGCAGAGCCTGCTGCTTCAGGGGCTCCGAAACGCCCTTTCCGATGGATGGGGCGGCTCTCTCATTGCCAGCGAGGTCTCCGACATTCTCTTTGGAACGCCTTCTCCAAAGCCGACCTGCGTCAATTCCGGGGTCCTTAAAAAAGACCAGGTCAATATCGTGGTGCATGGCCACAATCCCGTGGTTTCCGAAATGATCCTGATGGCCAGCCTGTCTCCGGAACTGATTCAACTGGCAAAAAGCAAAGGCGCCACGGGCATCAATCTTGCCGGGGTCTGCTGCACCGGAAACGAGCTTTTGATGCGGCACGGCATCCCCATGGCCGGCAACCACCTCATGACAGAGCTGATTTTATCCACCGGCGCGGTGGAGATGATGCTCGCGGATTATCAGTGCATCATGCCGTCTCTGGGAAAGACGGCCGCCGCTTATCATACCCGCATGATCAGCACCAGCGACAAGGCCCGCTTCCCCGGAATGGAACACCGGGAATTTCATCCCGAGAATGCCGAAGAACTGGCCAAGGCCCTGGTGCGGGAGGCCATCGAAAATTATGACAAAAGGGGCAAGGTCTATCTGCCGGTTGAACCGGTGAATTCCATCGGCGGGTTTTCGGTTGAAGCCATTGTCGGGGCGCTCGGCGGATCTGCGGCCCCGCTTCTGGAAGCCATCAAGGCCGGAAAAATCCGCGGTGCAGCCGGCATCGTGGGATGCAACAATCCCAAAATCCTGCACGATTACGGGCATGTGACCCTTGCCAGACGCCTGATTGAAAACGACATTCTGGTCGTGGACACCGGGTGCGCGGCCATTGCTACTGCCAAGGCCGGTTTCAAGGTGCCGGACGCCATTCAATTTGCCGGTCCCGGCCTGAAAGAGGTCTGCGGGGCACTGGGAATTCCGCCCGTGCTGCACCTTGGCAGTTGCGTGGACAACGTGCGCATTCTGATGCTGGCCGGAGCCCTGGCCAATGCCCTGAATGCGGATTTCAGCGACCTTCCCATCGCGGGAGCCGCGCCCGAATGGTATTCCGAAAAAGCCGTGTCCATTGGCGCGTATTTCGTGGCTTCCGGGGTTTACACGGTCCTGGGCCCCATGCCGCCCATTGCCGGAAGCCTGAATGTGGTCAAACTTCTCACGGAAGGGCTGAAGGATGTTGTCGGAGCGGTGTTTGCGGTGGAACCGGACCCAGAAAAGTCTGCGGTTCTCATTCGTCGCCATATCGAAGAGCGAAGAAAGGCACTGGGGCTGGGCTTCCATACGCTGTAGAAAAATGACGGATGCCATGATCCGATTCTTGGCAACCTGATCCGATCCGCTTCTGTTTGGTTGCCGGGCAGAAACAGGGACACAAAAAAGGGCAGGCGCCTCTCTGTAAAGAGGAGCCTGCCCTGCTGTCATTCAGCATCGAAACGCCGGGTCAAACGATCAAGTGGTTTTCGGATGGCATTTCACGCAAGTTGTCGGGGCGTTCTGGTTATTATTCTTTTTGTTCATTTCCTTGTGACATCCCTGACAATTCTTGTGCATGGCTTCAGCATGAAATTCCAACACTTCCTTGTCCGTCAGTTTGGGAGCATCTTTTCCCTTGGGTTTTTCACCGGGTTTCTTGTGGCATTCGATACAACCCTGAACATTGTCGCCGTCTTTCAGACTGGCCAGCGGTTTCCCGTCTTTGTCATGATGGCAGTCCCCGCAAGTGCCCTTGTATTCGGCAACATGTTTCTTATGCGAAAACTCGACAATGCCTTTTTCATGTTTGGCGTATGCCTTGTTTTCCATTTTGATGACATCCGGAGCCTTGGTTCCCGCGTAGAGGGCGGCTGAGGCAAACACAACTGCAATACCGACAATCATGACAACCCACAATGTTTTCTTCATACGACCTTTTCCTCCTTTCCCTTGTTAACAATTTATTCTACCAGTAAATGTTCTTTCGCCGCAATTCACTGCTGGGACTGCGACCAAGAACTCGTAACCGTGTCTCAGGGCGTTTCTTCCGGAGTATCCACCGGGGCATCTACCTGAGGTTTTTTGCGGACAAAAATTCTGGCGCCGATAATGCCGATTTCGTAGAGTGCCATCATGGGAATGGCCATGAGTGTCTGTGAAACCACATCCGGCGGTGTTAAAATGGCTGCGATGATAAAGATCACAAGTATGGCATATTTTCTGTTTTTGGTTAAAAAGTCAATGGAAATAATGCCCAGTTTTACCAGAAAAACGATGACCAACGGAAGCTCGAAAATCAGGCCGAAGACCAGAAGAAACAGCGAGGCAAAGCTTAAGTATTCCCGCATGGTCAGCAGCGGCCGGATGGTGTCCGTGGCAAAGCTGAGGAAAAATTGAAATCCGATGGGAAAGACCACATAATAGCCGAAAAGCGCGCCGCCGATAAAAAAGAATATGGACAGGACCATGATGGGGGCAAGATGCTGTCTTTCCCTGCTGTATAGCCCGGGAGCGATGAACATCCAGAATTGATATAAAATGACGGGGATTGCCAGGATGGTGCCGGACAAAAGCGCCACTTTCATATAAGCAAAAAATGCCTCCGGAAGACTGGTAAAAATCAGTTTTTCACCCGGCTCCATGACCGCGATCAGTGGGGCGGTCAGCAGATGAAACAGCCATTCCTTAACGCTGTAAGCCAGAACGAATCCGATGGCGACAGCGATAAAACAGGTGATCAGACGCTTACGCAACTCTTCCAGATGGGAAGTAAAAGGGATTTTCTCTTCTTCTTTCATGGGAAAGTCCTGTTAACTGGCGGCACGGGGAGGCTCAGGGGTCTTGGGGGCGGCTTCTTTGGTAGCAGGCGAGGGGGTGGTGGCCTCCTCTGAAGGCCCTGGAGCGAAATCAGGCGCGGAAGCAATGGTGTCTGCCGCAGGCTTGGCGTCGTTCATGGCATCAAATGATTTTTTAACGGTGTTCAGGCTTTGATCCACTTCCAGGGATTCTTTGAGTTCACTGGTGGCCCGCTTGAACTCATTCAGCGCCTTTCCCAGTGCCTTGGCCACTTCAGGCAGTTTTTTTGGGCCCAGAACAATGAGGGCGATGGCCAGAATCAGGAGCAATTCCTGCATGCCGATGCCAAACATAATTTCCTCCAGTAGAAGGCGATTCCGCCCCCGGACAATTCACGGCTGATAATCGATTCCGGCAAGTTGTTTTTACAGACCTTTAAATGTGTCTGTAAAATGGCAAACGAAACCATTACCACTAAATAGCATTCCGATAATTTATACTTTTTCTATCCCCAAGTGTCAAGGCCAACAAAGAAGAGGTGCCAAAAACCTTTTACAACCGGCACCTTGTCAAAGGATCATTTATTTCGGGATCGTCCGATTCCGGCCTTGAAAAAATGCCATGGATGTATCATCTTTGGCCAATGAAAACTCCAGCAATCGTCGTCCGCGGCGCCAGACAGCACAACCTGAAAAACCTTGACCTGGACATTCCCCTGAACCGGATAACGGTGGTCACTGGCGTCAGTGGTTCTGGCAAATCTTCCCTGGCCTTCGACACCCTCTATGCCGAAGGCCAGCGGCGCTATGTGGAAACATTTTCGCCCTATGCCCGGCAGTTTATGGATCGAATGGACCGGCCGCAGGTGGACGCCATTCTGGGAATACCGCCGGCCATTGCCATCGACCGGAAGGACCCCGTAAGAACATCCCGGTCCACCGTGGGTACGATGACGGAGCTGACCGATTACATTAAACTCCTGTATAGCCGCATGGGACAGCTTCACTGTCGGGGGTGCGGCAAACCGGTGCTACCGGAGACCCCGCTTCATGTCTGGAAGATGCTCCAGGACATGGCAGAAGGAACGGAAATTCGCATCACGTTTCCGGCGGCCTCCGAGCCAAGCCCGGATCCAGTGCCGGCGCCGGATGTCTTGCTGCCCTGGACCCGCATGGGGTTTGACCGCTATGTGGTTGGGGGACAGACCGGCCAGTTGTCGGACCTGTCAGCGCAGGAAATCCCTCGGCCCCTTCATATTCTGGTCGACAGGCTTCGGTTTCGGGCCGTGGATCAGCCCCGGATCATGGATTCCCTGGAACAGGCATTTCAATGGGGTGCCGGCCATATCGATCTGTGGTCGGGCCCTCAACATTTTCTGTCTTTCAGCCGGGGTCTGGAGTGCGCTTCCTGCGGGATCTTATATTCCCCTCCGGTTCCCAATCTCTTTTCCTTTAACAGTCCGGTCGGGGCCTGTGATGCCTGCCGGGGGTTTGGCAGGACCATCGATATTGACTGGGACCTGGTGATTCCGGATGCGTCAAAATCCCTGGAACAGGGCGCCATCAAACCCTGGGGAACGGTTTCGGATCAAAAGGTCGAGTTTGAAGAGTTGATGGCCTTTTGCCAAAAACAGGGAATATCCACCCGCATTCCATTTGAAGACCTGCCGCCCGACCAGAGAACGGCCATTGTTGAAGGCACGCCGGCATATTACGGGGTGCGCGGTTTTTTCAAATGGCTGGAAACCAAAACCTATAAGCTGCCGGTGCGGGTATTTCTATCGCGCTATCGCAGTTACACGGTCTGCGGCACCTGCAACGGAACCCGGTTTAAACCCGAGACCCTGCTTTATAGGCTGGACGACCGAACGATCTCGGATGTCTATAGCCTGAATGTCACGGAGGCTGCATCATTTTTTACAGCCCTTGACATGAATGCCACGGACAACGCCAGCCGAATGATCTATGATGAAGTCCTGTCCCGACTCAAATTCCTTCAGGATGTGGGGCTGGGGTATCTGACCCTGGATCGGCAGTCCAGAACCCTTTCCGGAGGCGAAGTCCAGCGCGTGGCTTTGGCATCCAGCCTGGGCTCTTCCATGGTCAATGCCCTCTATGTTCTGGATGAACCCAGCATCGGACTCCACCCCAGGGACTGCAACCGCTTGGTTGAAATCCTGAAGCGGCTTCGGGACCTTCCCAACACCATTGTCGTGGTGGAGCATGACCCCGAGATCATCCGCCAGGCAGACCGGATTCTGGACATGGGTCCCAAGGCCGGAGAAAATGGCGGCGAAATCATGTACGACGGCCCCGCGTCCCAAATCGGCGGGACCCTTACCGGTGACTATTTGACGGGAAAACGACGCATTCCCATTCCGCGGCGCGGAAAAATACGAAATGACCTTGAATGGATACGAATTGAAGGGGCGTCGGAAAACAATTTAAAAGACGTGACTGTGGCCATTCCCCTGGGAGTGATGACCTGTATTACCGGCGTGTCCGGATCGGGAAAATCCACGCTGGCCGGCGATATCCTTTATAAAGCCATTCAGCGGATCAAGGGCCAGGCTTCGGATCGTCCGGGACAATACCGGAAGATCCAGGGGCTGGAGAACATATCCGAAGCGATTCTGGTGGATCAGCATGCGGTGGGACGAACCCCGAGAGCCAATGCCCTGACCTATACCGGTGCCATGGATCCCCTGCGAAAGCGCCTGGCCAATACGCCGCAGGCCCGTGAAAAAGGATTCTCCGCCGGATATTTTTCCTTTAATGTTCCTGGAGGTCGATGTGAAGCCTGCAAAGGCGAAGGATTTGAAAAAATCGAGATGCAGTTTCTCTCGGATGTTTTTGTGACCTGCCCCAGGTGCGCCGGAAAACGCTTTGGCCCTGAGGCCTTGAACATCCGTTATAATGGCCTGAATATTTCGGACATCTTTAACCTGACCACAGATGAAGCTCTGACAGTTTTCACGGGTATTCCCCAGATCACGGGCCCCCTGGCTTTACTATCGGATGTCGGTCTGGGGTATCTGAGGCTCGGCCAGCCCCTGAACACGCTCTCCGGCGGGGAGGCCCAGCGCCTGAAGCTTTCCCGGTTTTTACAGGAAACCGGGACCCGCAGCCGGCTCTTCATCCTGGATGAACCCACCACGGGACTGCATTTCCAGGATATCGAACGGCTTCTTGAAGTGTTTCAGCGCCTCACGGCAAAAGGTCATACGGTCCTGGTGATCGAGCATAACCTGGATGTGATCAAGACCGCCGACTGGGTGATCGATCTGGGACCGGAAGGCGGGGATGCCGGCGGAACCGTGGTGGTCTCGGGAACGCCAGAATCGGTTTCGGTGTGCGGCCAGTCGCATACCGGCAGATTTCTGCGCGAATACCTCAGACCCGGTAAGCCCGGAGAAATGTCGACGATTCCCGCCGCGGTTTCAGAGCCGGCTGCTGCCTGGGGTGGGTCCATTGTCGTCAGCGGTGCCCGGGAGCATAATCTGAAAAATGTCACCGCAACCATTCCCCGCAATGAGCTTGTCGTGATGACCGGCGTATCCGGGTCGGGAAAGTCCTCCCTTGCCTTTGATGTCCTGTTTGCCGAAGGCCAGCGTCGGTATCTGGAGAGCCTGGCCCCATATGTCCGCCAGTACATGACCATTCTGGAGCGCCCGGACGTGGACCGGATCACCGGGCTTTCCCCGACAGTGGCCATCGAGCAGCGCATCAGCCATTCCAGCCGCAGATCCACGGTTGCAACCCTGACTGAGATCTATCATTTTTTAAGGCTTTTATTCAGCAAGCTCGGAGATCGCCACTGCCCGGGATGCGGCAAAAGGATGGTGACCCAGACCCGCAAGGCCATTTTCGATGAGATCCTGCGGCGGTATTCCGGCGTGTCCGCATCCATCCTGACGCCTAAGGTGAGCGGCAGGAAAGGATTTCACAAGGATGTGCTCTCAAGGGCGCTGAAAAGCGGGATCAATCGCGCCAAGATCGACGGTGCATGGACAAGGATTCAGCCCGATATGGCGCTCAGCCGCTATCACGAACACACCATCGAGCTGGAAACCGGGCAGTGGTCTTCCGGCGGGTTGAATCCGGAGCTGTTGACTCCCTTGCTGGATGCGGCGCTTTTGGAGGGAAACGGCAGTTTTACGGTGGTTGAAGCCTTCGGAAATGAAACGGTTTTCAGTCTGAAGGGGGTTTGCCCGACCTGTGGAACCGGGCTGGAAGCCCTGGACCCCAGGCTTTTTTCCTTCAACAGTCCCCAGGGGGCGTGCGCGACCTGCGGGGGACTGGGGCAGATCGAAGCTCCGGAAGATGGCAGGCGCAGCGTTTGTCCCCGGTGCCTGGGCAGCCGACTGAAGCCCCTGGCCCTGTCCGTAACCATTGGCGGGTTTTCGATATGGGAGCTGATGCAGGCAACCGCCGGGCAGCTTGAGAGCATGATCAAGGGCTTATCGTTCGGCGATGCGGAAAAGCCCGTTGCCGAACCGGTCATATCCGAAATCCTGTCGCGCCTGGTCCTTTTGAACCAGTTGGGGCTCTCTTACCTCTCCCTGGGAAGAAGCGGGGATACCCTCTCCGGCGGGGAAGCGCAGCGGGTCAGGCTTGCCGCACAGCTCGGGTCCAATCTCACCGGAATCCTCTATATCCTGGATGAGCCGACCATCGGGCTTCACCCCCGGGACAGCGGAATTCTGATCCATGCCCTGAAAACCCTGCGGGATCGGGGTAATACGGTCCTGGTCGTGGAACATGACGAAGAAACCATCCGCCAAGCCGATACCCTCATCGACCTTGGACCCGGTGCGGGCAGGGACGGGGGCAGGATTGTGGCTTCGGGAACCCCGGAATTCATCAAAAACACCGAAAGCTCACTTACCGGAAAATATCTGAAGCAAAAGACCCATGTCATGACCAGCCGCCTGAGGCGTTTTCGGGACCAGCCGCGGGTTGAGATTCAAGGCGCCTGCCTGAACAACCTCAAGTCCATCGATATGGAATTTCCGCTGAATACCCTGATTGCCGTGACCGGGGTCTCGGGTTCCGGAAAATCCACGCTGGTGAAGGGAACGCTGTTTCCGGCCGTCCGCTGCGTGCTTGAAGGACGCCCGGTTCCGGAAAGCCTGTGCCGAAGCATTCGGGGCTTGGAGCCAGTGAAACGGATTCTGGAGGTCGATCACAGCCCCATCGGGAAAACGCCCCGGTCGGTTCCGGCGTCCTATGTCGGATTCTATGCGGATATCCGCCAGCTTTTTGCCCTGACCCCTGCCGCCAGAACCCGGGGATATCTGCCCGGAAGGTTCTCATTCAATGTCGAGGAGGGCCGCTGCGCTGCCTGCAAGGGACAGGGCCACAACAAGATCGAAATGAGTTTCCTTCCGGACGTCTATGTTCCCTGCGATGTCTGCCAGGGAAAGCGGTTTAATCCGGAAACCCTGATGGTTGTGTACAAGGGAAAAACCATTTCCGAAGTCCTGGATATGACGTTTCAGGAAGCCCTGGCATTTTTTACGCCGGTTCCGGCCATCCGCCGGGCCCTGTCCCTGGTATGCGACATCGGTCTGGGGTATTTGCGCCTGGGTCAGCCGAGTCCCACGCTTTCTGGCGGTGAAGCCCAGCGCATCAAGCTGGCCCATCAACTGGTCAAGGCATCCGCCGATCATACGGTATATGTTCTGGATGAGCCATCCACGGGGCTTCACCCCTCGGATGTGGAGCGGCTGGTCCGGGTGTTGCAGTCCCTGGTGGATCACGGAAACACGGTGGTGGTCATCGAGCACAATCTGGATATCATTCTGGCAGCAGATCTTGTCATTGATCTGGGCCCGGAAGGCGGACAGGCCGGCGGGCAGGTGGTGGCAAACGGTTCCCCGGAGGAAATGCTGGAAAAGGCCCTATCGCATACGGCAAGGTATCTGAAACAATATCTGGGAAAAAGATGACCGGGGATAAGGAGCCGTTCATCACCAACCCGAAAATATCATTTGACAGGGAATGCGGATGTACTCTATTTTATACAATAAATCTGAAATACAGCCGTGACTGTTAGGGGTGCCCGGGCAATGAGATAGCGCAACGGGCTGAGAATAAACCCTTGAACTTGACCTGGATAATGCCAGCGTAAGGAAACATGAAGAATTTCGCTAAAGCAGGTGAAACGTTTCTTACGCGTTCATCTGCTTTTTTGTTTTGAAAGGGAGGACCTCAATGAGCACGATCATCGAAGTACTGCAAAAAGGAAATGTTCCGCCACATGTTTCACAGCTTTCCGAAGCGGAAAGTATCGACCTGTCAGAATTTATCCAAAGCATCATCAGGGGGCATGTCGTCGTTCCGAGAAACAATCGGCATGGTGCGCTGACTCCCGTTGCCATTGGCAGGGATACGCGCGTGAAAATCAATGCCAATATCGGTACGTCTCCGACGAACTGTGATTATGAAAATGAAATTCAAAAGCTTAAGGCTGCGATTTCAGCCGGTGCCGATGCGGTCATGGATCTGTCCATTGCCGGGAATAGTTCTGAATTCAGAAAACGCATCATCGAAGAATTCGATATCACCCTGGGAACGGTTCCGATTTACGACGCGATGATCGGATTGGATACCACGGACAAGCTGAACTTTTCGCATTTTTTGCGCATTGTGGAAAAACAGGCGGAGGAAGGCGTTGATTTCATGACCATTCACGCCGGATTATTAAGCAAGCACCTGCCTTTGATTGAAAGGCGGACCCTTGGCGTGGTCAGCCGCGGCGGGGCCATCATGGCCCAATGGATGAAACATCAGAAAAAGGAAAGTTTCCTGTATGCGCATTTTGATGAAATCCTTGCCGTGGCAAATGCCTATGATATCACGCTGTCCATCGGCGACGGACTGCGGCCCGGCTGTACGCATGATGCCAACGATGCGGCGCAGTTCGGAGAGCTTGAAATCATCGGAGAGCTTGTGCAGCGATGCCGTTCTGCAAATGTCCAGGTGATGGTTGAAGGGCCGGGGCATGTTCCGTTGAATCTGATAGAAGAAAACATTAGAAAAGAAAAAGAGATCTGCGACGGAGCGCCGTTTTATGTATTGGGTCCGCTGGTCATCGACTATGCCGCGGGATACGATCATATAACAGGTGCCATCGGCGGGGCCTTGGCCGGGATGTTCGGCGCGGACTTTCTGTGTTATGTGACGCCCGCGGAGCATTTGCGTCTGCCGTCGCTTGAGGATGTCCACGAAGGTGTCATTGCATCCAAAATCGCCGCTGCTGCCGCGGATCTTGCCAGGAAACGACCCGATGCGATAGCCAGGAACCTGGAGATGTCAAAGGCAAGAAGGCGTTTTGACTGGGATGCCCAGGAGGGGCTGTCCATCGATAAAAACAAATTCAGCCGCTACCTTGAAAAAGTCGGGACAGCATCGCCGGGAGCCAAGAATGATTTGCCATGCACCATGTGCGGGGAATGGTGCGCGATGAAGCGTCTTTAGTAAAAGGGGATTTTTCGCATGAAGATAACCGCACAATCCGTCTGGTCCGATGTGCTCGCAATTCGTCACCAGGCGCCGCTGGTTCATAACATTACCAATTATGTGGCCATGAACACGACCGCCAACGCCCTGCTTGCGATCGGTGCATCTCCGGTAATGGCGCATGCCCTGGAGGAAGTCAGTGATATGGTCGGGATCGCCAAGGCGCTGGTGATCAACATCGGAACATTAAGTGAAAAGTGGATTCAATCCATGCAGAAAGCCATGCTTCAGGCTCAAAGCTGTAATGTGCCGATTGTGTTGGATCCGGTGGGAGCAGGCGCAACCCCATATCGTACGGAAACGGCAATGCAACTTCTTTCTGTGGCGCCTGTTGCCATCATCCGGGGGAATGCTTCCGAAATTATGGCAATCGTGCAAAAAGGCTCAAAAACCAAGGGTGTGGACAGTCTTTCGGGGTCGGAATCCGCAGTGGATGTCGCACAGGAATTAAGCAGGGGATCTGGCTCCGTAGTCTGCATTACCGGTGAGACCGACATTATCGTGTCCCACAGTATCATTGCAAAGGTAAAGAACGGTCATGCCATGATGCCGAGGGTCACGGGCCTGGGGTGTACCGCTTCTGCGCTTTGCGGCGCTTTTCTCGGCGTCAATACCTCGGCGTTTGCCGCGGCCGTTCACGCGATGGTGGTTATGGGAATCGCCGGTGAATTGGCCGCGGTACAGGCAAAGGGGCCGGGGAGCATGCAACTCCATTTTCTCGATATGCTCTACGCATTAACGGAATCAGACATCGCCACGCGGATAAGGCTGACTTCATGAACGGCCAGAACCAACATGCGAAAGGAAGGCCATGAAGTATTACAGACTTCTGACCATTGCCGGCTCCGATAGCGGCGGCGGAGCGGGAATTCAGGCGGATTTGAAGACATTTTCCGCCCTGGGATGTTACGGCATGTCCGTGATCTGCGCCCTGACCGCTCAAAACACGCAGGCAGTGACCGGCATTTACCCGGTTTTGCCGGAATTCATTTCGCTGCAGATTGATGCCATCATGGAAGATATCGGCGTTGATGCCGTAAAAATCGGCATGCTGCATTCTCCGGAAGTGATTGCAACCGTCGCGGAACGACTTAAACACTACGGGACCCCGAATATTGTCGTTGATCCGGTAATGGTCTCAACCGGCGGAGACAAACTGCTTCGGGACGATGCGGTGGATGCCTTAAAAACCATTCTTTTTCCCATTGCAGCCGTGATCACGCCCAATTTGCCGGAAGCCGCCATGCTTCTGCACCAACCGGTTGAGGCCCTGCTCGAGGCCGACAGTTCTCAGCTTGAAGCCGCATGCAAAAATCTATCCGCATTCGGCGCGCAGGCGGTTGTTCTGAAAGGCGGGCACGGGAAGTCCCATCGGATTCTGGATTTACTATACACGGCCAACGATGGTCGACTGAAACGGTTTGAATCGATAAGAATCGATACCCGCAATACCCATGGAACCGGTTGCACGCTATCCGCTGCAATTGCCGCCCATCTGGCAAAAGGTCATCCGCTTGAGGATGCCGTCTTGCAGGCAAAAATCTATATCACCGGAGCGCTGGAAGCCGGCGCTGCCTATCAACTTGGAAGCGGGCACGGACCTGTCCACCATTTCCATAGGTATTGGAAATAAAAGAAAGAAAAAGCATGACGCTTCAGGAATTTGAATTACAGGAAAAAAATCAAAATCAGGCGCAGATGCTTGCAAACAAGGTTAAGAAGCGGTTCAAGCACCTTCGCAAGCGTTACGCCGCACAGAACATCGAAGTGTTCAGGCTTTACGACTGGGACATCCCTGAAATACGCGCTGCTGTCGACTGGTATGCCGGCCATCTGGTCATTGCCGAATACACGAGGAAACAGTCTACTCCCGGATGGCTGCCGATGATGGGGGCGGCAGTGGCCGAAGCGTTGAATGTTCCATCTGAAAAGGTTCATCTCAAAGAAAGATTCATGGGGGGGCAGGAAGGAAGCAGGTATGAACGTCTCGATTACACGGAGCAAAAGATCATCGTTTCGGAAAGAGATCTTTTCTTCTATGTAAATCTTTGGGATTACGTGGACACCGGACTTTTTTCAGACCACAGAAATACACGGCAACTGGTGAGAGAAATGGCTGTGGGCAAGGATTTTCTGAACCTCTACTGCTACACCGGATCATTCTCCTGCTATGCGGCAAAGGGGGGTGCGTGCCGGACGGTTTCCGTGGACAGATCGGAAACCGCGATTCGATGGGCCAGAGAGAACATGAATCTCAACGGAATTTGCGAAGAAGGAAACACGCTGGTTCAAGCCGATACATTTGATTTTCTCAAGAAAGCAAAACGTGAGCATGAAACATTCGATCTTGCGGTCGTCGATCCGCCATCTTTTTCAACAAGCCGGGAAAAAACACATGATTTTGACATATCAGAGGATCACCCCATGCTCCTTACCGCCGTTGTTTCGGTGATGAGAGCGGGTGCCACGATCTTCTTTTCGACAAATCATCAGAATTTTGAGCCGCGCCTGGATCAGCTCGAAATATCAGATGCAAAGGAAATTACTTCCATCACCATTCCCGAGGACTACGCCAGCAAGAAGAAGACAATCCACCGCTGTTGGAAGATTACGGTTTAAGTTTTTAAGAACACAGAGATACGAGGGATTTATATGAAAATGATCAATTTTCATCCTTCGTTGTGCCCGCCCCTGGCATGGGGGTTAGAGAGAAAAAGCCATTTTGCGGGATTATTTCAGATAGGCCGTCGCCGGACACTACTGATTTGTCCAAAGTCCAAAGCTGTGATGACGGCTGCGATGGAATCCGTATCGCCAGGGGTGAGCACTGCTGCCTCTCCCACTGCCGAGCCGTGTGAATTTAAGATGTCAAGCTGCTCACCGCTTTTCAGGCCCTGTCTTTTTCCCAGGGAAAAGGCAATCTGGATTCCCTCCGGTGCACGCTTGACCATGTAAACCTCAGCCTGCCCGGTGTTTGCCAATGCCTTTTCAAGGCGACTGGAAACGCCATAATTGAAAAGCATAATAATGGCCAGTCCCGGAAAAAGAATTGACGCAGCCCATCCCGCTGTAATGCCATAATAGCGTTCGAGATATGGGCCATGACTTTTTCTCAAGCTCTGTGCGTCCGGATAAACCTTGGCCAGAAAGACCAGGGCTGGATTGATCTTCGTATCTTTGGCGTCCCGGACCTTGATCACATACTCGCCCGGCATGGCCTTTGCAAAGACCCGGACCTTTCCCCGCCACATCGTATTGCCCAGCCAGAAACCGGAAAAAACTTCACTGAATTCAAGAACCACTTCGGGGGAGTCTGATTCCGCAACGAGGTCCTCCATCTTTTCCGACTTCTCCGGCATGACGCCGATCAGGTCATATTGCCCATCCACCTGGGTGTAAAAAACGTTGAATTCATATACGAACCTGGATATCAATGAATCCAGAAGGACAATGGCAATCAAAATACAAAAGACGGCCCCGACTCTGCCGGCCGTCTTCCGAAGGATACATAGATTCTCAGGGGTCATGAGGCAGTGCTTACAGCTTTGGTCTTAAACCGGCGCAGAAAAAACAGCCCGGTTAATACGGTCGGCAAAAGCAGGCTGAAGAAGGTTTTTACGAAGGTTGGCGTAAAAGCCTCCGGCGCCAGATTGGCAAAATACATTGCAATGCACAATTCAACCAGAAGCAGCACATCCAGGGTGATGACAACGAGCTTCTGTTTAAAGTTCAATTCGTTATGTACCGTGGCATCTGTTTCGGCATCGCTGTTGAACACATTTATCATTTCACGACTCCTTCAAACAAACTGTTCCGGACGGGACTCGGCCCCGTCCGGTTTTAAATGATGCTATTTCTTGAAAATGTCCGTCTTGCTGATATTCATCAACCGTAAAGCCTTTCCCTGTTCTTTATAATAAATCCGAACCTCGTCCCCGGAATCCCAGGTATAATCCGGCAGTGCAAAATACTCGGCCGGCACGCTGATCGTAACGAGCAACTTCTGGCGCGCTGAATAGATGGTGATCTGTTTCTTGTCTTTGTCTACCACCGGGAATTTCTTGGCCTTTTCAGTTGCGTTATCATAGACCAGCGGGTGTTTTCGATCAATATTTTCCTGCTCGTCAACGGGGATATAGTCAATGGTCTTGAAATTTTGGGCGGCCTTGTCAAAGATGACAATCTGCTTTTTCTTGGTGTCCAGTTTCATGCGATGGCCGGCCTTGGGGTCCGCGCCCATTTCCTGGAGATCGACGGGCTTCATATAGGTTACCGGCGGCAGAAAGCTGTAATCCGGGTTCTTGGCATCGTGCTTAACATCCCGAATGATGGTGACAAGCCCCTTTTCCTTGTCAAATTCGATCGCCCTTCCCTGATCCACCGTGCCAAACTCCGTGCACCCGAAAAGAAATATCGGCAAAAGGATTGCGGTCATCATTGTCCATAATATTTTTCTGATCATATATCGACTCCTTGAATAGTATTTAGATTTGATTTTCTGCAATTCAAGCTAATGCCTTTTTCGCGGCGATCTCTGCCTTGGCACCTTTAATGAATGCCATAATGATATACAGTGAAAGGGCGGCAACCAGTCCCAGAATCAGCGCGGTAGCCGAGTTGTCCATCAGTGTGGCAGTATCCGGATACCATTTGCCGATAAACTTCAGAAGAATGGAAAGCGCGCAGCCGACTACAGCCAGACCAAAGGCAACACGTATGCCATAGCCTTTGATGTACTTGGTGGCCACGGAGCCGATCTGCGCGCCGATAGCCGCACCCATCAGCATGATGATGGCCGCCACAAGTTCGGTTCTTCCCTTGAACGTATATGAAGCGGCACCGTAAAGGCCTGATATCATGACCTCAAAAAGGTCGGTACCCACCGCAACGTGCGTGGGGCAACCGAGCAAATAGATCAGGGCCGGCATGCGGATCAGACCGCCGCCAATTCCCAGAATCCCGGCCAGCCAGCCGGTCATAAAACTTACGCCAATCGGCAACCAGGCTGAACAATAGATACCCGCGACACTTAAATTCACCATGGGCGGGATCTTCAATTTATGGAAAGTCTTATGCCATTCAATACCGGTGCTCAGGGCGTCGACCTCTCTTCCGGCCTTGACTGCATCCCTATCCTTCTTCATTTTCTTTGCCACATCAGCAAAAACCGTCCATGCGATCAGGACAAGCAGCACCAGATAAATATATCGCACCACTTTCTCCACATTGCCGAGACGCTCCATCCACATGACCATCTGAGCGCCGATTTCAAACCCGCCGACAGTTCCTATGATCATGATAAAGCCGAGCTTGTAATCGACATTGCCGAACTTGCCGTGTCTCATGGTGGAAATCAGAGACTTTCCGGCCATGTGAGCGATGTCCGTGCCGATGGCAAAAGCCATGGGAAATCCGAGAATATTCAGGCCGGGGGTAACCATCCACGCCCCGCCCATGCCAAAAAAACCGCCGATTACGCCAACGCCGACACCGAGAATGATCAGACCCGGCCAGAATATCTTAACGCCTGCTATGGGCATCAATACATATAACCATTCCATGCTATAACCTCCTTAAACCATTAAAATGCAAGATCAATGTTCGGCCAGTTCTCTGTGCTCCAGGTCCAGACCCAGGAATTTCATAAAAAAATCGGCAATCGTTCCGAAAACAACACCGATGACCGGAATCATAACGACGGTGACCACGGTGAAAATGAGATGGCTTTCGTTGTAGAGATTGGCCCACCAGGCCTCAAATACCGGCAATCCGCGTGTGTCGGCCACGATGACCATGATGTCAATTTTACCCCCTCCGGCAGCCATCACCAGAGCCGGCAGCAACAGAATCAAACTGGTTCCGCTTATAACAAGCGAAGTCATGCGCCTGTAAATCTTTTTAAAATGCTTCCTCATGGGTGTAATCCTCCAATAATTTTGAATATCATGGGTTGAACTTACCGAACGACCAGAACCGAACATGGTGCATAGGTCACGACCTTTCCGGCCACGCTTCCGATCAGAAGCCTTTCCATGCCGGTTTTGCTCTTATGTCCCATAACGATCATATCAATATTATTCTTGCCGGCGTGTTTAACGATATTTTCCGCAGCAGAATACCCTGCCTCGATCACCGTTTTAATGGCGACGCCTGCCTTTTCGGCTTCCGACTTTCCTTTGGCGATTGTCTTTTCAGCCACCTGCATCAGCGATGCGGTTGCCTGCTTCAATCCCCCCTCATCTTCCGGAAAATCCGGATACACGGTCATCAATGTCAAGTCGGCTTTTTCTTTCTTGGCCATACCTAATGCTTTTTCCAATGCCTTAAATGCAGGATCAGAATTGTCCAAAGCCACTAAAATCTTCATGCTTCACCTCCCTTTAAAATGTTTGAATGCAAACTTTCGATTTTCTTCGACTCATTTTCCGAATTGCGTGATTTGTTTTGACTGGGTTAAAAGCAACATCCGTACCACAATACAATAGTTATCCTGCAAGCAGTCCCAAAATATGTCGATTATTATATTAATATGGTATGTTATAATTCTAATTATTATTTAATCGTGACGACGCTATTCTGGCTATTCAAAATAGCGCTTGTTTTTTGCGCGATATTTCTCTAACATCTTGCGCAAGATAACGGTTTTTTCGATACCGATATGACTGTTTCGCGCTAAAATGAGGGGGGCCGATGGGATTGATTTTCAGGGAGTCTTTGAACACAAGGACGTACCTGCTTTCAGAAAAATTTTCCACCTGGAGCATTCGGAAAAAGCTGATTACGGCCATCCTGCCCCCCGTGATTTTCATTATTCTGGTCACCGGATTTGTCTCCAACTGGTTTTCTTCCAGATTTCTGAATATGGCTCTGGAACGCTCCTCCCGTTTGCAATGCCTTGCCCAGGGCCATGAAATCGAGAGTGTGCTGGAAAGATGCCGAATCGATCTAATAACCCTATCCCAGCATCCTGCCAGCAAAGACGACTTGAAGAAGTTTCTGGCTATTCATAAACAGACAGGGGGGGATTTCTATCGGGAACTCGCCTATATCGGAGTTGACATCACCAGACGATATTTTCTTTTGAATGTCGGACCGTCTGTCCTGGAGCTTCGTCCGGATCAACTCTCCGAGATCAAACCCAATCCCTTGTTTATATTTGAGCAAATTCGATCTCTGAGTCCCGGCCAGTTTTATGTCTCTGATATTGCAGAAACGTTCTATCCGCTGCCTCTGGATAAAAATGGACACGCACTTACCACGGTTGTTCTGCGGATGGCTGTTCCCTGTCTGGATCCTGACGGTCAGACTGAGGGATTTTTAATTCTGGGTCTGGATGTCCATTACCTGAGAAACATTCTGTCCCTGTTCAATTCCTCTCAGTCGCCCCTCCATGCCTTTCCCCGTACTCCCGAACTCCGTTACGCCTACATCTTCGATCGCCATGGCTGGATGCTGTTTCAATCGGAAAGCCTCGAGGCAAAAGGCGACGTGCTTTCAACCTCAAGAATCAGGTCCGGTTTGACGGGTACCATTGGCAAACCTGGTTTGGACACGGCATTCCGGCCCGATCCGGAACATGAATCCTTCTGGAAAATGGTTGTTGACGTTCAAGCCGGAAATCATGGGGCAATCACTATTGACGAAAAAGGAAATCAGACCCGATCCCAAACTGACAATTATTATCTGGCGTATACGCCCATACGGTTCCAGTCCGATGCTCAGTCCGGAAAGGAAACGATTTTGGGACTGGCTTATCTGGACAGAACCCGGCTGACACTGGCTGCTCAGATACGTCAATACGACGTGTTGTTTGTCCTGACGATCCTGACCGTCATTGTCATCACCACTGTCATCTATATGGTTAATCGCATAATTACCCGCCCCATACTGGACCTGGCAAAATCGGTTTCCGGAATAGACCCCTTAAAGCCTCTTGAAGAAATCCACACTCCTGATTTAGACCGGGAAACTACCCTGCTGAAAAACGCGATCAACACCATGATTACCACGATGGTCGACCAACTCGAGGAAATCAGGAGAAAGGACAGACATATACAGATTGCGGGTCAACGTGAGAAGATCAGGCTGGATGAGGAAACCCCTTCTGCCGTTTCCTCCCCATCCGCGTTATTCCATGATCTTGTCGGATACGGTCCCATGCTCGAATCGCTGAAATCCGAAATCCTGAAAGCGGCAAGCATTACCGCGGATGTGTTAATCACCGGTGAAACCGGAACCGGAAAACAATTGACATCGGAAGCCATACACCATAACAGTTCAAGGCGAAACGAACCTTTCATTACCATTAATTGTGGGGCACTGGATGAGAATCTTCTTCTGGACGCGCTATTCGGGCATGTCAGCGGTGCTTTTTCCGATGCCAAAACAGATCGAAAGGGCGCTTTCCTTGCCGCCAACAAAGGAACGCTCTTCCTGGATGAAATCGGTAACGCCTCGCCGAAGGTCCAGCAGGCGCTACTCAGAACGCTTTCAGCTCAAAAAGTGAAGCCCTTGGGGGCAGATGCGGAAATCGATATTGATGTGCGGCTGATATCTGCTACAAATGAAGATTTGAAATCTCTGATTGATCGCGGTATTTTTCGGGAAGATCTCTATTATCGCCTGAAGGTTATCTCAATCACCACGCCTCCTCTTCGGGAACACAAGGAGGATATCCCGGCCCTGGTCGATTGTTTCATTAAGGAAGCCTCAGGCAGAATGCATAAAGAGGGCATCGGGTTGAGCCGGGGCGCCCTGGAACGCCTTAAATATTACAATTGGCCGGGCAATGTCCGGGAGCTTAAAAACTGCATTACCCGGGCAGTGGCCATGGTGGAGTCGGATGTGATTCAAACCGAGGATATTCGGCTCGAAGAGGCTTCCGAGGAACTGCCGATTATCATGATGGAGCCGCCGCCACCCTCTCCGTCAAGAGTCCAGGTTCGCAGCCGTTCACGAGAATCGTCCCATTCCGATCTTCCGGACTTGAGCAAGAGACAGCGAAAAGCCTTCCCCGCGATTCTTCAAAAAGGCGGGATTACCCGCCAGGAATACCAACAATTGATCGGAGCGGACCTGCCGACCCGTACGGCCCAATACGATCTACAGGATCTGGTTAAAAAAGGTTTTTTAATTAAGTCCGGAAATGGTCCTGCAACACGGTATTATCCCGCAAATTATAGCTGATTCTTGCGCAATAATATCGCAAGATAGCGCTGGAACAATCGGTCGGCAACGGCTTTTAATACTTTTCAGTATATTACTTAATTTGCTGATATTGTGAGTAATATGTGTTATTGTAACGAGTTAATTGCGCAATATGGAAACATGTCGGTTGAATTTTTTGCCTCTGGCTGAATAATTGCTTATCAGCAATACATTACTTTCGGGATTTCACTCAATTCTGATAAGAGGGAAAGGCGCTGCCTGTATTACTTCTTCAATTGTTTTTCTTAGATAAAGAGGCACCATGCTGATTGGCAGAATCAAATCGTTGTTTCAACCAAAACGAAAAGCAAAACTTTCACGGGACGACATTCAGGCCATTTTTCGCACCAAGTATGTCAATTTTAAGATTCTGCTGGACTCGAATTCAGAGTTGTTAAAAATCATTTCGGAAATTGAGGAGAAACTACGTGGTGAAACCGTATTTGGAATGTCGTTTGTCCGATCTCAGACTCTGCGCGCTCTATTTCATGCCGGAAGAATGATCCGCAGCTTTGAAAGCCTCTCCGGCAGATCGTTTCCCACGCTGTCTGAAGTCCTGGATCAGATTCATCATATCATCCAGCAGGAACAGGACATTCAACCCGCGCAGAAAACATCCGAATACATTTTACCGTATGACCAAATCACAAAGAAAATGACGGAATCTGTTGGGGGCAAAAGTGCCAACCTGGGAGAAATCATGAACCATGTTCATCTGCCCATTCCCAGGGGTTTTGCGATAACCACAACGGCTTTTGAAGGGTTTATCCAGTCCAAGGGGCTGGTTGAGGAAATTCGAAAGCGAAAAATGGAACTGGATATCATCGCTCCGGAAACCATCGTCAGTGTCAGCGAAAGCATCCAGCAACTGCTGACTCAGGCAGAGCTTCCCGAAGAGATCGAATCTGCGATTCTGAACGCCTATCATCTGGTATTCGATTCCATTCCGAAGCCTTTCTTTGTGGCCTTGCGAAGCAGTGCGATTGGGGAGGACAGCCAAATGTCTTTTGCCGGCCAATATCTTTCTGTCCTGAATGTACCTCAAGAAAACATTATTCAGGAATACAAACGCGTCATCGCAAGCCTGTTTACCGCAAGAGCCATTTCATATCGCCAGCACATGGGGATTCCGTTTGAAGATGCCGCCATGAGCGTGGCATGCCTGGAGATGGTGCCCGCAAACGTCAGTGGCGTCATGTACAGCAGCCATCCCTTCACTCATGAAGACAACATCATCATTCAGGCTGTCTGGGGATTGGGACCTTATGTGGTGGATGGTATTATCACACCGGATTCATATACGCTTTCAAAGTGTGATCCGCCTCAAATCCTGGAAATGAAGACATCCTGCAAATCCGTTAAATTGGTTTCAGGAAAGAAGGGATATCTTGTTGAGGAGCCTGTCGATGTGGATCTCCAGAATCAGCCCTGTCTTACCCGGGAACAGGCCAGCCTTTTGGCGTCTTATGCCCTCCGGCTTGAAACCCATTTTCAGTGCCCACAGGATATCGAATGGGCGATAAATGCAGATGGACGGATTCGGATACTTCAAACACGGCCATTGAGAAAAAATCAGATCAATGCGGAAGGGTGCTTGACATCTTCCGAACTCTTGCCAGGACATACCGTAATTCTGGAAGGCGGGAGTGTCGCCAGCCCGGGAGTGGGTTATGGCCCGGCATACCATGTTCGCTCAGAAGCTGACCTGATGGCGTTTCCGGAAGGCGGGATATTGATTGCTTCCTACTCATATCCCCAGTACGTTCTGGTGATGCAAAAAGCGCAAGCCCTTGTGACCGATTTTGGGAGTATTACGGGACATATGGCATCTCTTGCCAGGGAATTCAAGGTCCCGGCGCTCTTAAACACTAAAACAGCAACTACCTCCATTGAGCACGGTGAAATAATTACCGTGGATGCCTATTCCGGTAGGGTTTACCAGGGAAAAGTGGACAAACTTCTTGAAATGAGAATTGAAAAAAAATGGTTTATGCAGGATACGCCGGTGTATAATCTACTGCGAAAGCGAGCTGATCTGATTCTCCCGCTCAATCTGGTCGATCCAAAATCAGCCCAGTTTATTCCAGACAACTGTAAAACCATTCATGATATCATGCGGTATATCCATGAAAAATCTTATGGTGAGGTATTTCAAATCAGCGATATGGCCTCGGATCGCGGCAGCATGTCCGTTCGTCTGAAGGCCCGTCTTCCGCTGGATCTTTACATCATCGATCTGGGAAATGGTATGTCCGAGGATGCATTTCAGTCGTCAACTGTTACCGTGGATCAAATCACCTCGGTTCCCTTTAACGCCCTGCTTAGGGGAATGCTTCGAAAAGATCTGAAGGCAATGGAACCCCGGCCCATTGAGCTGAAGGGGCTTTTTTCCGTAATGAGCCAGCAGATGCTCGCCCCCCCGAACCGGAATACCGAACGGTTCGGAGATAAAAGCTATGCCATTATTTCGGATAAATACCTTAACTTCAGCTCTCGCGTTGGATATCATTACAGTATCCTGGATACTTACTGCGGTCAGACGCCGACAAAAAATTACATTAACTTCCAGTTCAAAGGAGGTGCTGCGGATGATGTCCGCAAGAATCGGCGCGTGCGGGCCATTGAAAAAATACTGGGGGCGCTGGGATTTCTGGTCGAATCGCAGGGGGACAGGGTAACGGCAAGATTTGCCAAAGAGCAGCCCGCGGTTATTGAAGAAAAACTGGATTATATCGGCCGTCTGCTGCTTTTCACGCGGCAGATGGATATGCTGATGACGACTGAATCAAGCGTCAATCACCTGGCGGAATGTTTTCTGCAAGGAAACTACAGCCTGGAACCCAAAGGGTGATGCAATCACCTTGAACCTTGATGGGTTACTGCTTCCCGTTTACGTTTTTTCCTTCCCGTTCTGTTTTCCGTTCGTAAGCCAGGGTAATCCTATCCATTAACTCCTCAGTGTCACAGGGCTTCAACAGATAGTCATTTACGCCGAAGTCCGTGATTTCGACGGCAGTATCCAGGAACACATGACCCGATAAAACAATGACTTCAGCCTTGCATCCCTGCTTCCGCATTTGATGGAGAACATCCACACCGCTCATTCCCGGCATTTTTATGTCCAGAAGCACCACGTCCACGTTCCGGGTTTTGAGAAACTCCAAGGCCTCTTCTCCCCGGCCGACACCAAAAGCCTGAATGCCTCTATTCTGAAGCCGCCTTATCAAAACCGACCGAAACCCATCTTCATCATCCACAATCAATACACTGGGCATTCCAGACATGCAAGATCCTTATATTCAAAACCATTTATTTGCAGGAATTCCTGTTGCTTATTCGACGTAAACCTTCTGACCCGGAAAAATTTTACTCCCTGACGATAAATTGTTTATGCTTAAAAACCGATCAATCGGCATATTGTGGCCGGAGGCGATTGAGAAGGCATTTTCGCCTTTCTTCACCATGTACTTCTTCAATCCGGTTTCGACAGCAGCGGTTTTGGTTGGTTCCGGGATGGTAAGGCTCTGGCCGACGGCGATATTGAAGGATGTTAGTCTATTGACCTCCTGAATTCTTTTTGTTGTTACTCCATAGCGGTTGGCGATATTGAAGAGTGAATCGCCGCTTTTTACCACATGGGTGACCACACGAAGCGCTTCAGGCTTCTTGACCATTGCCGGTTTTGCCGGGGCAGGACTTGCCTTTGCAGGATGGGACGAGGTCTTTGCAAGCGCGGGCGACGCCTTTGCAGGAGGGGCCGTCGGCTTTGGGGGAACCAAAAGAACCATGCCAGGTTTGATTTTTGAAGATTTTTTTAATTTGTTGGTCTGTATAATGTTTTGTTGACTCGTTTGATACAGCTTGGCCAAAGATGCCAGCGTTTCTCCGCGCCTGACCTTGTGGGAAGCCAGTTTTTCCTGATGAGAAGCCGCCGCCTTCTCCTGCTCAACGGCTTCTGCCGGCAGGCCATAAGTTTCTGGAATATCGTCTATTTGGGATAACAGCATGTCCGATGCACCCATCGGAATTTTAAACTGGTAATTGTCGCCGGGAATAATTCCGTATCGCAGTTCAGGATTCAACCGTTTAAGGGTGGATTCCAATATTCCGGTAGTATCGGCAATGCTTTTAAGTTGAAGTTGACGGGAGATCGGAACGGTTTCAAATTCCATCGGTGACTCCGGATGGATATCCGCCAGTCCGTACTGCTTCGGGTTTTGTATGATATGAAGGGTTGCCTGAAACCGGGGAACATAGCGGGCGGTTTCGCGGGGCAGTTTTTCGTAAAGATCCCAGAAATTATCCAGATAATTGATGCTCTGCGTGTTAATGGTCCGAAGTACCCGGCCTTCCCCGCAGTTATAAGCAGCCAGTACTGTTTCCCAGTCGCCGAAAAGGTGGTGAAGTTCCTTCAAATACAAAATAGCCGCTTTTGTGGACTTATAAGGATCCAGCCTTTCATCCACGTATTTATCCCGGGAGAGACCGAATCGATACCCGGTTGAAGGAATAAATTGCCATAATCCCAAGGCCCTGGCCGGTGACAATGCCTTGACGTTGTAACCGCTTTCTATCAGCGGCAGCCACGCCAGTTCAAGAGGAAGCCCTTCCTTGGCCAGTTCAGCCTCGATGTATTTGTGGTAGCGCCCTGAACGCTGATAGGCGTTGATGAAAAAATCTTTTTCGCATCCTGTGGTCAGGGACTCGATTTCCGCCTTCACATAATCGTTCATGACCATGGGAATGGCATTGAGGCTGCCTTTTGCAACGACATTCCGTGAACCATATATATCCTGAATCCGGCGGGTAATCAGATACCGGAGGTCTTCTTTCTGCTGAATAAGGCGGGGCCGGTTAAAAGTGTCAACCTTGATAATCAGGGCATAAGCCTGATCCAGCGCTGAAATGGCATTTTCTAGCTGGCCTTTCAGCCAGTAATCCTGAGCCAGCTGGCAGAAGTCCAGAGCTTCATCCAGAATGTTCTGATTTTTGATTCCGAAATTGATGCGATCGCCTTGTTTATCGTCGTTTTCAGCAGCATCAACATCTGTCATGTCATCCATTTCAGCGTCTTCGGATATGCGATAAGAGGCGGGCGAACGGCGGCGGCCAAGGGCCGTGTCTTTTCCGGGGTCACATGAAATTTTGGATGAATCAGGGTCGGATGCTCCCGGTTGTGCCGAAGAGAGTCCCTGAGTATGATGCGCGCAGCCGTTCAGCCAAAACGAGAGAATCCCGAGAACGAGCATTGTGACATATCTGTATGTTTTCAAATGTGGTCCCTCATATAATATTCATGTTGATAAATCAGCGTCTAATACGTATGGTTAACGCTGAATTTAAGGAAAAACCATCAAATAATTCATTATTATCGAATTACAAAATCCTTTGGTCTGTGTCAAGGTTTATCCTCCGGAGGATACTGGAGGCGCTAAGGAATGTGCTTATGTGGAAGTCCGTCAGCCTGAGAACCCGAGTCTACGCCATATTGTCCACGCTCGTTGTCAGTACCTTCATGGGCAGCATGATTATGGTTTGGTATACATTCCGGATGGAAGAGATTTTGACATCCATTACCGAAAAACATCTACAGACTTTCCAGACTGCAGAATCCCTGGAAACCGCACTAGTAAATCAAAAAGGATTCGTGTCCTATTACTTTCTGGACGGTGATCCGGAATGGCTTCGGCAGCTTGGGGAATACCGGCAGATTTTCAAGGAAAGACTGAACGCTGCCAGACATCTGGCGGACACCAATATTCAGATGGAGGCGATTGACCGGATTGAGCATGAATACAGCGCCTATATATCTGCCAAAGACCGTGTCATCGCATTCTATAAGGACGGTGACAAAGATAACGGTTTCAAACTGCACAAAGAGGTTCGCTATCTGTTTTTTACCATTCTGGACTTGTGTGAACAGTACAAAGAAATGCAGGTCGATCGAATCCATAACGCCACGGAAAACGGCCATTCTCAGGCCAGAAAACTGAGATATATTTCCGCATTGGTATCGATCTTCGTTGTAATACTGGCTATCACGCTGATATTCTTTTTTATTCAACATATTCTGGAGCCGCTTCGCAAGCTTGCCGAGGAGGCCAGTCGCATGGGGACATCCGCTGCTTCACAGAATGAAATCAAATTTCTCAGCCACAGCGTCCGTGATCTGATCGAAGATGTGGATCAGACCCACACCGAACTTCAGAAAAGCCGTGAGAACCTGCTTCAGGCGGAAAAAATGGCGCTTGTCGGAAAGCTGGCTGCCGGCATGGCCCACAGCATTCGAAATCCGTTCACATCTGTAAAAATGCGCATGTTTTCTCTGGGGCGGACACTGAAGCTGACGGAGACGCAAAAAGACGATCTGGATGTGATTTCTCAGGAAATCCGACATATTGATACCATCGTTCAGAACTTTCTGGAATTTTCCCGGCCTCCGAAGCTTAAAATGCAGCAGGTCAGTCCTTCGGTAATCGTTGACCTGGTCATTCAGCTTTTGGAACATCGCCTGATCTCCTATGAAGTCCGCATTGAAGTCATTCGAAAACGCCCGTTGCCGCCGATTTCGGCAGACCCGGAGCAGCTTAAAGAAGTTCTGGTCAATCTTGTGGTCAATGCCTGTGAAGCCATGAAAAAAGGGGGGCAAATCGTCATTTCTGAAGAAGAAACCATTGAAAGGCCAACTGGGAAAATGGTGGTGATTCGCGTCAGCGATAATGGGCCGGGAATCCCAGGGACTCTGGTAGACAAAGTCCTTCAGCCTTTTTTTACCACAAAAGAGGAAGGAACAGGGCTTGGCCTTAGTATCGCATCCCGAATTATCGAAGAGCATGGCGGCAGGCTACATCTGACATCAACTGAAGGAATGGGTACCACATTTATAATTACGCTTCCGGTGAGGGACTGAACCTTGAGTAGAATACTGATTGTTGACGATGACGACCAGTTGCGGAAAAGTTTTCATAAGTTGCTGCTTCAGGAAGGCTACAGCATTGACAGCGCAGCTTCCGGGGAGGCGGGCATCGCGATGATTCGTCAGGGTCCGCCGGAACTGGTCATTCTGGATATGCGACTTCCGGGAATGAATGGATTTGAAACCTTTAAGGTAATACATGAGATTGAACCGAAGCTGCCGGTAATCATCATGACAGCCTACGGAACCACGGAGACCGCCATTGAAGCCACCAAGATGGGTGCTTTTGATTATATCCTGAAGCCGTTTGACGTACCGGACATGCTAACCGTCATTGGCCAGGCCATTGAAGCCGGACGATTCATGCGCTCTCCCATTGACATGAATGGCGCGCCGGACAAGGCAAACCGGGAGGCCATTATCGGTCGAAGCGCTCCGATGCAGGAAGTGTACAAAGCCATCGGGCGTGTAGCTCCGACAGAGGCTACGGTTTTGATCCGGGGAGAATCCGGAACCGGCAAGGAACTGGTGGCGCGGGCAGTCTATCAGCACAGCCTGCGGTCAAACAAGCCGTTTCTGGTGATCAATTGCGTGGCCATTCCCGACAGCTTGCTGGAAAGCGAATTGTTCGGTTATGAAAAAGGGGCTTTTACCGGCGCCAATCACCGCAGGGTTGGCAAACTGGAACAGGCGAGCGGAGGAACCGTTTTTCTGGACGAAATCGGTGACATGCCGTTCAGCCTTCAATCCAAAATGCTGCGTCTGCTGCAGGAAAGAAGTATTGAAAGGCTTGGGGGTCGTGAGACCATTCCGGTGGATGTCCGCATCATCGCAGCCACCAACAGGAACCTGGAAACCGCCATCGAAGCCGGGCGGTTTCGGGAAGATCTCTATTACCGACTGAAGGTTGTCACCATCTGGCTTCCTCCGTTAAATGAACGCTCCGGCGATATCCCTCTGCTTTCCGAATATTTTCTCTCAAGATTTTTCAAAGAACTGGGCTTGGACTGTCCGGGAATTACACCGGAAGCAGAGCAGCTTCTTGCCAGCTACCCCTGGCCCGGAAACGTCAGGGAACTGGCCAATACCATCCAGAAAACCGTGATCTTCAACCGGGGGGCACCACTCAGCGCCGATGATATTTCACACGCAATCAGCGAGAAATCTCCGGCAATTGAGGCCAGTGATGAAAAACATGACCTGCTGCTCCGACGCATCCTTCGTCATGCCTTGATGACCAGCACTGTCGAAAATATATTTGACACCATCATGGATCAGATTGGCAGTATATTTATCAGCGAAGCCCTGAACCTCAGCGGTGGCAATCGTTCCCGGGCAGCCAAGCTTCTGGGGCTTTCACGGCCAACCCTGCATTCAAAAATCGAAAAATACGGGCTGAAATTTGAGACCTCTGTAAAAGAAGGGAGTAGGGAATCCTGAAAATCCAGACGTCATTGTTTTTCTCAAAGCAGCGGAGATTCCGGTAATCGCATGATAAATTTTGTCCCTTTCCCCAGGCTGGATTTTACGAGAATGTCTCCGTGATGTTTATCAACGATTTTTTTGGTTGTCATCAGACCGATGCCGGTGCCTTTGCTGCCCTTGGTGCTGAAAAAACCCTGAAAGAGTTTTTGACAGGTATCTTCATCCATTCCGCACCCGTTATCTTCTATCTGATACTCAACCCCCCATCCGGCTGTCTGAAGGGTGCGAAGGATGACTGTTCCGGAGCTGTCCGAAGAGCATTTTTCCGTGCAGGCATCAATGGCGTTTGCAACCAAGTTGTTCAGGCACTGGTGAATGGCGTCCGGATCCATGTAGATGGATTGAAGTGTGGGTGTAAAAAAGGCATCGAGCCGAACACCAGATGCTTCAGCCAGAGGCGTCATCAAATCGATTATCTCCCTTGCCGGTTGATTGGGGTCGCAAATTCGGCAATGGATTTCAGAAGACTTTCCATAATTAAGCAAATCCATCGAGAGACTGGCGATTTTTTCTACATTCCCCTTGACCATTGTCCATCCCTGGTAAAGATACTGATCGTTATGAAGCTCAATCCCTTTTTCCAGGACAAAAGCCCCTCCTTTCAACCCTCCGGCAATATTCTTTATTGAATGTGAAATTCCGGCAATGGCCTCGCCAACGGCTGCCAGCCTTTCAGCTTCTATCAGCTTCTGAGTTTTTTCCCGAATCAGAAGTTCCAGATTTTCGGTATAATCTCTGATTTGTTTTCGAATCGCGATACGGTCTTGAGCTCGCTTCAGAGCAACCTCAATGGCCTCGTCACTGATCGGTTTGGTCACAAAATCCGTGGCTTCGTATTTCAGGCTTCTTACAGCCAGATCCATGTCCCCATGTCCGGTCATCATGATCACTTCGACATCCGGATTTTCACGCTTAACCGCCCGAAGCAGTTCGATGCCGCCCATGCCAGGCATTTTGATATCAGTCAGTATGATGGGAGGGTGGGTTTGCCTAAACAATTCAAGTGCCTGTTCGCCGGTTTCCGCAGGCTGAACGATATATCCCATATCCGAGAGGGTGATTCCCAGAACGGTGCGAATTCCCGCTTCATCATCGACAATCATCACGGTGCGATTCATTTTCCCTGCCTCATGGTATGCAAAAGCCGTTAAACGGGTTGCTGTCGATAAAACAACGGTTCTCAATTACGGGTTCTGAGCTATTGGAAATGAAAGGATAAAGGTCGATCCCCCGTCTTCATTGTTAACGGCACGAATATCTCCCTGGCATTCCTTGATAAAGCTGTAACTGATGGACAGACCCAGGCCCGTACCTTTTCCCACTTTTTTTGTGGTAAAGAACGGCTCGAAAATTTTGTCCAGCCTGTCCGGAGGAATGCCGATGCCGGTATCGCTGACAGTTATCGTAACATGCCTGTCATCGGCAGTGGTTTTCAGGGTGATTTGCCCCATATTTTTAACAATTTTGAGAGGATCGCATTTTTCTTCAATGGCATCCCGCGCATTCAAGAGAAGGTTGATAAATACCTGTTCCAAACGACCGGGGTCTGCTAGAATCGGCGGAATATCCTGATGAAGATCCCATGCCACAACAATCCCCCTGACCTTGAGTTGCTGGCTGAATATTTCAAACGCACTTTTCAGAATATCGTTCACATGGACCTTTTCCAGGGTCATTTCGGATTTTCGGCCAAATAGCCGCATGTGGTTGATGATTCTCGTGGCCCGATCCACATGGCTGTCAATTTCCTGGGACAATGTATAGAGGATTTCTTCCTTGATGGGTTCTCTGCGATTAATTTTTTTCATAAAAAAGCTGCTGGCGGTTTTGATGACCGAAAGCGGTTGATTCAGCTCATGCGCCACGCCGGTTGCCATCTCCCCCAGGGTTGCCATCTTGCTGGCCTGAATGATCTGCTGTTCCGCCTCAAGGCGTTTGGTGTCATCGCCGGTAGTCAGCAGCAGAACCTTTTTTCCGCGATATTCCGAAGGAGAAATCCGGATATTCACAAAAAGGGTTTTGCCCGTTTTATGGATGTGTTTGACGCGGTTAAAGACGGATGATGTTTGAAGTTTAAATGCGTAATATTCTCTTTCTTCTTCAGAAAACAATTCCAGAAACGATTTTGATATGATTTCTTTTTTGGCATATCCATACACGGATTTGACGCTTTGGTTACAATCAAGTATCACCAGCGTATTTATATCCAAGACAAATACGGGATTGGGAATATTGTTAAAGACGGCGTAATACTGTTTTTCGGATTCAGCCAGTTTTTCTTCCAGTTGCTTGCTTCGGGAAATATCGATGCTCATCTCCATTGCGGCAATGATATTCCCGTCATCATCCCGGATGGGTGATGTCCGGACAATCCAGTAGGTCCGGGTCCCATCCTTATTTACCCCGGTTTCTTCACTGTAATGAGAAATACCGTCTTCAAACGTCTTTTCAACCGGACATATCCTGCATTTTTCGATGCGTCCCTTATACGCCGAAAAACAATAATCTCCGGGTTTGGGATCAAAGCGCTCCGAAAATTCCCGATTGTACCGCACCAACCTGTAGTCCCTGTTCTGAACCGAAATGATACAGGGAACCTGTTCAAAAAGGTTCTGATACTCATTTCGCTGTTTGCTCAATTCGCTTCGTTTTTCGCTGATTTTTTTTCCCATTTTTTGAAACGCGGTTGCCAACTGGCCCAGTTCGTCCTTCGATCTGATATCAATTCTGGCCTGATATTGTCCCCTGGCAATCATCTGTGTTCCATCAATAAGCTTTTGAATCGGCTGTTTAATGAATTTTACAATAAAAATAAATATGGCCGCGGAGGTTACGGTAAAAATAAAACTGGCCAGGGCAATGACCCCTTCTTCAAAAAACGTGATTTCATCGTCGGTTTCCTTCATCGAAACAACCACATCCAGGGCCCCCAGAATCAATTTGTCCTGGGGATGAACATGGCAGATATCGGTAGCGCAGCTGGTTTCGTTTCGAATGGGAGTAATCACGCCAATCTGGCGGTAACCCTTTGGATCGTTAAGAATTCGAATCCGTTCAGACAGATCAAGATCGACACGCGGCGGTTCTGTTTTGTGGCAGATAAAACATGCTTCGGCCTTGATATTGGTATTTTTTCCAACCTCATCCAATGAGTTTGAAAACTTGATTTCTCCTTCCTTGTTAAAAATGCGGATATGTTCAATCGTTTTTTGTTTACCAATATTCTGGATGCTCTGATTGATGTTATCCCTGGAATTCAGCATCATGGCATAGTGGGTTCCCAGCTTAATGGTTTCACTCAGCCGGTCTGCCCATACCACGATATCTTTCTCCGCCTTATTTTTCTGGTATTTGATGTTAAAATACGCCCATGTGGAAAAACTGACAAACAGGGTCAGGCCCATCATGAAAATCAACCGATAAGACAGGCTTTGACGAAAATCTTTGAAATGCTCCAGCATGGTTTTTCACCTGTTGTGCGCGTTGAAGGATATCGCCCATGTGATAATCATATCTCAGGCGATCTGTAAATGCTTTTTTAATTGCTCTGTCAGGAGCACCATCGCCCAGGACAATTCAAGGCAAGGCGTGGAAAAGAACAATCTCTTATCGGAATGCTTTCATTCAAACCGCCTTGACATTCTTAAAAATGGGGCATAAACTCGCAAAAAATTATATATTTACTGTTATTGATACTTGAGAAATGGCCTTATGATGATTTATTGGAGAGCTAACTTATGAAATTAATTGGTTATGTCAAGTGGTTTTTGATGATATGCCTTGTGACCCTTCCCATTGCATCCGGCGCAGAGGACAAGGCGGGTGAAAATCTTTCGTATGCCGTTCCGGAAATGAAGTTTAACTTTCAACCGGTTGTAGAAGGAACGGAAGTTGTCCATGATTTTGTCATCCTGAATAAAGGAACCGATGAATTATCCGTTACCAACGTTAAAACCGGCTGAGGATGCACGGCCGTCTCGTATACGAGACAAATCCCCGCCGGCGGCGAGGGAAAGGTTACCATCAAAGTTGACACCAGCGGATATGGCGGAACATTATTGAAAAAAAACGTTATGGTGGAGACCAGCGCTGCAATACAGCCCAATGTGTCGCTTGAGATCACCGGTAACGTTGAAAAATTTGCAAACATTACGCCGAATAAACTGATACTGCGCGGAAACGCGGGTGAGCCCATCATTGGTACAATAACCGTTTCACCTGATCCCAAGTATCCATTCAAGGTTTTGGAAACCAAGCCGAAGAGTGGAACCGACATTCTGGCCAAAATCGAAGAAAAACAGGAAAACAACACAACAAGCTATATTATTACGGTCGAGAACTTGAAAAAAGACCCCGGACGATATTATGATGTCATTATGCTTAAGACCGACAGTGCGGTCAAACCTGAAATTCAGCTCAGTGTTTATGGGCAGATCCTTGAAGCTCTCAAAAAAACACAGTAACGGGCAATAATGAAACGTATTCGGGTAGTTGCCTTTGACTGCGACGGCGTCATGTTTGATACCGAAACCGTCAACAAAGCATATTATAACCAGATTCTGCAGCATGTGAACAAACCTGCGCTGACGCCCGATCAGTTTGCATTTGTTCACATGCATACCTCGGATGAGGCCATTTCCTATCTTTTCCCGGGCAAGGCCGAAGCCGACGAAGCCAATGCCTATCGCAAGCAAATGCCTTATCTTCCGTTTCTGGAAAAAATGGAAATCGAGCCGTATCTTAAACCCCTGCTTCGCAGGCTTCGGCCCGCATACCCAACGGCGATTGCAACCAACCGGACCAACACCATTCAAACGGTGTTGGAGGCTCACGGACTGACAGATCTTTTTGACCTCGTGGTCAGTGCCTGGGATGTTGACCATCCCAAACCCTATCCGGACCCCTTGAATAAAATCGTGCGTCATTTTGATATTGAACCGGATGAGCTTCTCTATATCGGCGATTCCGAACTGGATCAGATTGCTGCGGAAGCAGCCGGTGCCATCCTGGTCGCGTACAAAAATCCTGCTCTGCGATCCGATTTCCACATTACCAGCCTCAAGGAGATGGAACAGATCCTTAAGCTTTAAGGAAGGGTTTCATGCGTGCTGTCATTATTGCCAATGGCGTTATCGATGGCTTTCTTCCCGTCATTTTCCCCGAAGATATCGTCATTGCCGTTGATGGCGGCTTGCGCCACTGCCTGAAACTGAAACTGCACCCCCATACCCTTATCGGGGATATGGATTCTCTGTCCTCTGAAGAAATCGAAGCAGCCACCCGATCCGGAATCCGGATTCGCCGTTACCCGGCGCGCAAAGACTATACCGATATGGAGCTGGCCCTGCATTCCGTAAGAAGTATGGGTGCCGACGACATCGTATTAATGGGCGCCCTGGGTGCCAGATGGGACATGACCATCGCCAATATCATGCTTCTGGCCGCACCGGAACTTGCCGGGTGCCGGGTGCGAATTCTGGATGGCATGCAGGAGATCTCACTGGTCCGGGGAGGGGAAACGCGACGATTTGAAGGCAATGTCGGCGACCTGCTTTCCCTTATTCCTTTGAGAACGGATGCCCAAAATGTCTGCGTTACCGGCCTGGAGTATCCGCTATGTGGAGAAACCCTTCATTTCAGCGCAACCCGGGGGATCAGCAACGTGTTTCGTGATCAGACGGCAACCGTTTTCCTGGAAGAAGGGCTTATGCTTTGTGTGATTCAGCATTTTGCCGAAGGTATCTGACTTTAGACGTCCACATCCGCCATATTGAGGATGTTGCGTCCTAAATCATCCCCGAAAGTTTGAGCCAGAGAGAGAATGTAATCGCCGAAAGCAGGGTGCTTACTGAAACAGTGGCTGCGGCAAAGTCTATATCCCCCCCAATTTCAAAGGCCATCACCATGGTGATGGTCGCTGTTGGAGTTGCCAGAATGATCAGCCCCGGCAGATAGTCCTGGGGGGAAAGCCCCAAAAACCGGAAGCCTGCAAACCCCAGGCCCGGCAGGACAATCAGCTTGACAATGCTTGCGGACAGAACCGCTCCGATTCGAAACCGAACCAGGTCAAATGACAAGGATGCTCCGATAATCAACAAGGCCATGGGTAGCGCCAGCCCTCCGATGATTTCCAGCGTCTGATCCAAAACCTTTGGCATGGGAATCCCCAATAGAGACACCAGAATTCCGGCCAATGAGGACAGAATAACGGGATTGCCCAGTATTTTCAGAAAGACAAGGCCCGCATTTCCCTTGATTGCCGTTTTATCCGAGTAATATTGCAGGATAAATATTGCCAGAAGATTCTGGAGAATCATGACGAAGGCTGCAATGATGCTGGTCCGGACCAGGCCCTCGTTTCCCAGCGCATAAAAGGCGATGGCCAGCGCAATGTATCCGATATTGCCATGAAACGAACTTTGAACAATCGTTCCCCGCTGTCCCACTCTTGCCACCCGAATTAAGCCGACCGCAAACCAGGTAAGGCCGAACGCGGCCAGAACGGCGGCCAGAGTAGTCAGCACAACCCGGATGTCAAACTGGGTGGTGAGGCTGGCCCTGGCAATCGAGCGAAAGATCATTGCCGGAATTCCCATATAAAAGACCAGCCGGTTACCAGGGCCTAAAAAACCCTGAGGAAGGAACCCCTTCTGATGAAAGGCCCAGCCCAGCAAAATGACCAGAAAAATGGGAAGAATCGTGGAAAGAATCGTCATGGCTGTCTGATGATAAGAAATTTAATTACTGCGCTCAGTATAAATTGACTTTTTTTCAGGTTAATCATAAAAATACTACAACATAATTTCAGCCTAATATCAACATCGGTGAACATCTCGAAACGGAGCGACGCATGAAAATATTTCATAGTGTGGATCGAACCATCGGTTTAACGCCCCTTGTCCGCCTCAACCGCATATGCGAGGGCATTGAAGCAGAAATTATCGCAAAACTGGAATTCTTCAATCCGCTTGGCAGCGTCAAGGACCGTATCGCAGCAAGCATGATCGAAGCTGCTGAACAAGAAGGGCTGATTCGGCCGGATACGCGTATCGTGGAGCCGACCAGCGGCAATACCGGCATTGCTCTGGCATTTATCTGCGCGGCAAAGGGGTACCGTCTTTCTCTGACCATGCCGGAGACCATGAGTATCGAGCGCAGAAAGCTCCTGAAACATCTGGGGGCAGAGCTGATCCTGACACCGGGTGCAAAAGGCATGAAAGGTGCGATTGAAACCGCGCTGGACATTGTTGCGACCGACAGTCATGCCTATATGCCCAATCAGTTTGAAAATCCGGCCAATCCCAAAGTACATCGTGAAACAACAGGCCCCGAGATCTGGAACGATACAGACGGGCAGGCGGACATGCTGGTATCCGGTGTGGGAACCGGCGGCACCCTTACCGGTGTTTCTCAGTTCATCAAACCCCGAAATCCTTTTTTCCGATCCATTGCCGTTGAACCCGCGGACTCTCCGGTACTGGCCGGAGGAAAGCCGGGGCCGCATAAAATTCAGGGTATCGGTGCGGGATTCATTCCAGGTGTGCTGGACCGCTCGCTCATAGACGAGGTGATTCCGGTAACCAACGATCAGGCATTTGAAACAGCCCGAAACCTTGCACGGCTGGAAGGAATCCTTTGCGGTATCTCATCCGGGGCAGCGGTCTGGGCTGCCATGGAAGTTGCCAAACGTAAGGATTCACAAGGTAAAAGGATCGTTGTCATTCTTCCCAGTACCGGCGAACGGTATATCAGCACTGATTTGTTTCAATAACAAGGAATTCGGGCGTTACGTCCCGCCCAGGCATTTTTTGATATGGTTCCACTGGTCATTTTTGACCCATGTGTATTTTTCCTGGAACAGCTTGTCCGTTAGCTGACGCTTTCCGCCTGTATTACGCTGCAAGAATTTTTGAAAATCTCCGGGCCCGCTATTGTACATGGCGTACAGGGCACAGGCCATGGTATCGGGATCCAGTTGACCGGACTTTTTATATGAAAGTGCATACCGGGTGAAATACTGTTCCAGGATTTCGCAGCCGGCCCGCGCGTTATAACGGATATTCCAGCGAAGGTGCTTTAAATCATACAGTCCCCGCCAGACACGCTCGTTGACCTGCATCATGCCAACGGATGTGTTGTTGTAGGAAAGCAGATAGGTGATTTTACCTTTTTTTTCCAGAAACTGGCGAAAACAGCTTTCCTGCCATCCGGTAGCGGATACGGCCTGCAAAAAAACCGGCTGATAGGAGGTGGGGATCGTATTCTTTTTCAGCGTCTCATCAACGGCTTCATTTATCATGATCTTGATCTGCTCGAGACGATCCTCTATATTGTCTGGAGACAGCACCCATTGCCGGATTGCGGCGATTTCAGCGTCCGGGATCTTGTCTTCCGCCCAGCAGGGCTTCATGATAAATGACAGGACAGCCTTGGATAGCCCCATGGCTTCTGATTTTTCCGGATCCGGGAGGATTGTTTCCTCGATCTCCGGCAGTCCATTTCCGATGGAATCCGCATCAAAGGCCGGGCCGGCCACAATAATCGGCGGTCCCATGCCCAGGATATTCCGCAGGACAGGATCGACGTCGCTTTTGTATAACAACTCGATGGGAGAGCCCAGGTCGCCTAGAAGCTTTGCCAGGCGAATGAGACCATCACGGCTGATTTCAAATCCGAATGACGGACCCAGTTGATCCAGGCCTGACAGGGCGTCGGCAGCCGTAAAAAACGCCAGGTATCCCAGAACAGACTTGGAGGGTTCGTTTCCCAGATGGTTTCGAAATACCGGGGAAAGTTGCTGCCATGCCGTTGCAAACTGTTCCCGGACAAAATCCCGCTTGGAGGCGTTCTTTTCGGAAAGTTCCTGAACAAAGCGATGCCGGGTATCCAGAAGGGTACTGAATATGATTCGGCGTTCATCCACGGACAGGGACTTTTGAGACAAAGATTGAAAGATCTGAACCAGAAATGCATCCCAAGCTTCCCAGGTACTGACAAATGATGCCAGTTCTTCTTCAGAAATGGTTTCCGAAACACCGGGCCTGGGTTCTTTTTCGATTTTTTCAGCTTCGGCCGATAGATCAACGGTCATGCCTTCCTGAAGGGTCTCGATTTTCCCGGGTCGCAGGCTATCCAGCATCTGTTGAGCCCGGTCCATAGCGTCTTTATCGAACAGGGGGAGCAAAAAAGATTTCAGGTCCGATACCGGTGGTGCCAGATTGACCTTGATGCGTTTGAGATAGTCAAAAACCTGAGTTTCGATGATCCCCCAGATCACATCCGGCAGCTTTGTCGGGTCATGGTGGGTATTTAAAAGCTCCGAATCCTGGCTCTCGAAAGAAAGGACCCAGGTTCTCCGGTCGACCCTGGGCGTCTGGAACAACACCAGATAGCCTTCCCAGACAACAGGAAGCATGCATTTTCCAGCGAATTCCGTTCCTGCTGACACCCGAAGGCGAGTTTCAAATTGAAATTTCGCGTTTTTTACAAAAAAACGGGGTTCCGAAATGGTGATTTTCCGGCAGGGATCGGATTCATCTTCAAGAATTGCGCTCTGTCCCGGTGAGGGGAATGCGGACTGGATTACCAGGGAACGCAGCAGCTTATAGTCGATTCGTAGCGGAAAAGAAACCCTGTCCGCTCTGGCTGGCATCGGAACCGCAACCAGTAGACATACCATGACGGCCGACCACAGCCGCCATTTGGGGCGGCGCCGGCAACTTTCTTGATTGTTGTATTCCGGATTGCACATTGCACCATTTGATTTTACACGCATGATCACAAGCCTTTTACCGTGAAAATACGCCATAACCCGCAAATAAAAAAATACGCCAAAAAAAACTCCCTATCCCGCATACCGGAATAGGGAGCTACAAGCGGTAAATCCATACGTCAGACCTGAACGCCCACCTGTAATTGCCTGGTTATTTTGGCTTTCCACTTCCGATGGTTGAACGGTTACCATCCCCAGGTCAGAAAATTGTGAATGGAATCGGCTGCCTTTCTGCCGGCGCCCATCGCCAGAATTACGGTGGCAGACCCCGTGACAATGTCGCCCCCGGCCCAGACCCCTTTTTTGGTGGTCTTTCCGGTTTCGGGATCTGCGTTGATGTATCCCCATTTGTTGAGCGCCAGATCCGGAGTCGTCTGGGTCAGCAGCGGGTTGGCACCAGCGCCCACGGCAACGATCACCAGATCACAATCCATCATAAACTCCGAACCTTTTACCGGAATGGGTCGCCTTCTGCCGGATGCATCGGGTTCCCCCAGTTCCATCTTGAGGCATTCCATGCCGGTCAGCCGGCCTTTTTCATTACCGACAAAACGAGTGGGCGCGGTCAGGAGAAAAAATTCAATACCTTCTTCGTCCGCATGATGAATTTCAGCCTTTCTGGCAGGCATCTCATCGCGGGACCGGCGATAGACAATGCGGACGCTGTTCGCGCCCAGGCGCATGGCGGTTCGCGCAGAGTCCATGGCCACGTTTCCGGCGCCCAGAACCACGACGTTTTTGCCCAGGGGAATCGGGGTATCCACCTCCGGAAACAGGTAGGCTTTCATGAGGTTGGCCCGTGTGAGATATTCATTGGCGGAAAGGATGCCGATCAGATTTTCGCCCGGAATGTTCATGAATTTGGGAAGGCCTGCTCCCACGCCCAGATAAACAGCATCGTAACCTTCTTCAAAGAGCTCATCCAGGGATACGGTTCTTCCCACCACCTGATTGCATTCCACTTTGGCGCCGAGCCGCCCCAGAAAGGCCACTTCTGAAAAAACGATTTCCTTGGGAAGCCTGAACTCCGGAATGCCGTAAACCAGAACGCCGCCGGGCTTGTGAAATGCTTCCAGAACCGTCACCTCATGGCCTTTGCGAACCAGATCGCCCGCCACAGTAAGGCCAGAAGGCCCTGATCCCACGACCGCAACCCTTTTGCCGGTCGGCTTCTCCCTGGGCGGAAGCTCGCCAGTGCCGTGCATTCGCTCGTAATCCGCTGCAAACCGTTCCAGGTTTCCAATGGCAACCGCATCCCCTTTTTTCCCCAGAACGCAGTTTCCTTCGCACTGAATCTCCTGAGGGCATACCCGGCCGCAAACAGCGGGAAGGCTGTTTTTCGCCCACAAATTGCGGATGGAGCCGGTCATATCCCCTTTGGTAATAAAATTGATGAATCCGGGGATATCCACGCCCACCGGGCATCCGTCGACACAGCCGGGCTTTTTGCACTGAAGACATCTGCTGGCTTCAGTCATGGCCTGTTCCATGGTGTAGCCCATGGGGACTTCCTGAAAATTCCGTCTTCTGATTTCCGGTTTCTGCTCCGGCATGGCCTGCCGGGGAATCGTTTTTTTTGTATCTGCTTTTTCAGCCATAATATCCTCCAAGGAAATACGATGATTTCCATGATCCTATCGGGTTTAAATAAATATGCTACTTTCCACGCTGAAAACTGCCAATTTGCTCCGCATTTTCGAATGATTAACGGTTACTATTGCATTTTCAGACTTGAATCAGCTTCAATAATTATGCCTGCTGAAGGAGGCAATGATCATTATAGCATTTTTTTTCTTCTTCACAATAAGCCTGAAGCCTTCGCATCAGCTCATCGAAATCCACCTTGTGTCCGTCAAATTCAGGCCCGTCCACGCAGGCAAATTTCGTTTCCCCGCCAACCGAAACCCGGCATCCGCCGCACATGCCGGTTCCATCCACCATAATCGGATTCAGGCTGACCATGGTTGGTGCATTAAAATCTTTGGTGATTTTGGATACAAACTTCATCATGGGAACCGGTCCGATGGCGACCACCAGCTTGACGTCCTCTTTTTCCAGTACCTGTTTGAGCACCTCTGTTACAAACCCGTGATGTCCGTATGAACCATCGTCCGTACACACATGAAGCTTGTTGGAAGCCGCCTTCATCTCATCTTCCAGAATGAGAATATCCTTGCTTCGGGCGCCGATGATGCTGATGACGTTGTTTCCGATTTCCTTAAGACCCCGTGTTATGGGGTGAAGAACGGCAATTCCCGTTCCACCGCCCACACAGACCACCGTACCCAGCTTTTCAAGGTGGGTGGGCTTGCCAAGCGGGCCGATGACATCCTGATAGCCTTCTCCGACTTTTAAGGATTTAAAAATGGCCGTGCTTTTTCCAACCACCATGTAAATGATGGTGATGGTGCCTTTTTCCAGGTTTGTATCCGCCATCGTCAGCGGAATGCGTTCGCCGGTTTCATTGGCTTTCAGGATCACAAACTGTCCGGGTTTTGCTTTTTTGGCAATCAGAGGCGCCTCGATTTCATTGAGGACAATGGTTCCGCCTGCCATTTCCTTGCGTTGAACAATTTTAAACATTACAAACCTCCAGAGATTCAGATGGTGATGAATTAAGCAGCATGAGTTGGCTGCAGATATCCTGAGATGAAACAGTCAGTTGTGTATAAAGGGGATTGATGGCCCGGCAGACTTCAGCCAGGGCTTTTTCCGGCGTGTTGTTGGTTTCGCTTAAATGGGCCAGGATGACATGCTGAAGCCGATGGTGCTGAATTTCCTCAAGGAGAATCCGGGAATCCCGGTTGGAAAGATGACCGGTTCTGCCATTGACCCGCTGCTTTAAATGCCAGGGATACGGGCCGCTGATCAGCATGTCCGGATCATGATTGGCTTCAAGAATCAGCAAGTCGCACAATTGCAGATGGTGCCTGACCATTGCCGTTGCAATTCCCAAATCCGTTGCGATTCCGATTTTTTTATGATTCAGAGCAATCGTAAAGCCCGCGGGATCAGCGGCATCATGGGAGATTGAAAATGGATGGATATTTAATGTATTGATTTTAAATGATGCGCCGCAATTAAATGCAACCGCTTTCTTAAGGTTTTTTAGCTGCGGCGAGGCGGCTGCCGTTTTTGCGCTGATATACACGGGAAGGCCATAACGTCGGGAAAGGACGCCCACGCCGCGAATATGGTCGTCATGTTCATGAGAGACCACAATGGCATTGAGGGATTCGGGACTGAGATCCCTGGATTTCATCCGGCGTTCGATTTCGATTCCGGAAAGTCCGGCGTCCACAAGAATGGCGGTGCGGCCATCCGAAACGTAAATGGAATTCCCCCTGCTGCCACTGGCCAGCATGCACAGGGAAATGCCGGAATCTTGCTGCGCTGTCGAATTTGATGAAAACACCGGTTTGTCAGACATCATCTATCTGCATCACTTGTGCTGAATCCTCCGGAAAATATGAAGTTTGCAAGCGCGTCTCTTGCTTTCGCTCTGCTACTTTCCCGTATGGCCAAACCCACCCGCATTCCGGCTGGTTTTATCCAGGCAACTGACTTCTTCTATCCCTGCCTGATACACCCGGTGAATGGTCATCTGTGCGATCCGGTCGCCCCGCCGGATCGTGTAAGCGTGCTTTCCAAGATTGATCAAAGCCACCTGGACCTCTCCGCGGTAATCCGCATCAATGGTTCCCGGTGAATTAATCAGTCCGATCCCATGTTTCACTGCAAGCCCGCTTCGAGGCCGGATCTGGGCTTCATAGCCATTGGGAATGGCCATCATCAATCCGGTTGGTATCAGGTGAATCGCGCCAGGCTCCACGATCAGCTCCTGCGTTACTGCTGCGTGCAGATCCATGCCGGCAGCCTGAGGCGTCATATAGCGGGGCAGAGGAATATCCGCGTTCGCTTTCGGGTTGATCCGGCAGAAGCGGATGGTAGGGGGTGATTCATCGTTCATGATTCACTTCCATCATGCCATCATGAGCTGTTCAAATTGAGAATCTTCTTGCACCGGTCCATGCAGTGTCAGGGTCATCTGATTCTTTTGAAAGATATCTTCGGCAAGCATCTGAATATCCGAAGGGGTGACCCGGTCAATCTCATCCAGAATCTCCTTCAACGGGGTATAGCGTCCAAAATGAAATTCACCCTGGGCCAGTCGCGCCATCTGGTTTTCATTACTTTCAGATGCCATGAGCAAATTCCCCTTGGTAAATTCCTTGGCATGCTGGAGTTCATCCTCTGTTACCGGGCTGTCCTTGAGGCCTTGCAGCGTATTCAAAACAAGGTCCACGGTTTCAAATGCATGAACCGGATCCACGCCGGCATAAGCTCCGGACATGCCCGTATCCACAAAAGATGAAACAAATGAGTAAACCGAATACGCCAAGCCCCGCTGCTCACGGATTTCCTGAAAAAGCCGCGAACTCATGTTCCCGCCCAGAATGGTGTTCATCAGGGATAACACATACCGCCTGGAATCTGTCGTCGGTATTCCAGGTGTATTGAGGCAGATATGAACCTGCTCAAGATCTTTTGGATGTATGCCTACATGGAAATGGCTCTGTGGAACACCGCGGTTTGGAATGGGATTGCCGGTTTGAATGGCTTCAAATGCCGGTCGGGCCAGATCAACCAGACGATCGTGCTCGATGTTTCCAACGGCTGTAACCACAATCCGATCCGGCTGGTAGAGCCTCTCAAAAAAGCTTCGAATGTTTTTAGAATCAAATTGCAGAATATTATCGTGGGTGCCCAGGATAGATCTTCCCAGAGGATTATCCCCCCAGAACGATCGGGCAGCCAACTGGTGCACGTATTCATCCGGCGTATCTTCCAGCATGCCGATTTCCTGAAAGATGACCGGGCGTTCTTTTTCAATTTCAGTTTCATCGAACAAGGAATTCAGAAAAATATCCGTCAGAATTTCCGACATGGTTTCCAGATGGTTTGCCATGACTTTGGCATGGTAACAGGTATTTTCCATTGAAGTAAAGGCATTGGTATATCCGCCGATGGCGTCAAAGGCTTTGGCGATTTCAAAAGCCGAGCGTTTTTGTGTACCCTTAAACATCATGTGCTCGATAAAATGAGACAATCCATTTTCGGCGTCGGTCTCATCCCGGGATCCGATGTTGACCCAGACCCCCATGGACACGGACTGAACGTGCGGCATCCTTTGAGAGAGAATGCGAACACCGTTTGATAGAAGGGTTTTCTCGATCCGGTCGTCTGGTTTCAAATCGGGTTTTCCTCTTCCAAAACCGCCTTATGACTTAACCGAATCTTCCCATCCCGGGATATCTCCAGGACTTTTACCTTGAGCGTATCGCCTTCCTTCACCACATCCGTAACCTTTGTCACCCTTCGGGTGGAAAGCTGGGAGATGTGAACCAGGCCATCGGTTCCCGGGGAAATCTGAACAAAAGCACCAAAATCCATGACCTTGACAACCGTCCCCTCGTAAATTTGCCCGACTTCCGGCTCCATGACAATGCCTTGAATGAGCTTCAGGGCGGCATCGCCTTCGGCCTTTGAGATTGCTGCAATCTTTACCAGTCCCGTATCATCAATCTCAACGCGGGTGTTGGTTTCGCTTTGAATCGAGCGAATCATTTTCCCGCCGGGACCGATGACATCCCGAATCTTGTCCGGATTGATTTTTATCGTCACGATGGCCGGAGCATACTGAGAAATTTCTTCTCGTGGCTTATCAAGCGACTCCAGCATCTTGCCCAGAATATGGAGCCTGCCGGTTCGAGCCTGTTCCAGTGCTTTTCTCAGGATTTCCTTGGGAAGTTCGTGAATCTTGATGTCCATCTGAAGGGCGGTGATGCCTTCACTGGTGCCGGCAACCTTAAAATCCATGTCTCCGGTATGATCTTCATCCCCAAGAATATCCGATAAAATGATCACGGTTTCCCCGTCTTTGACCAGCCCCATGGCAATTCCAGCCACAGGCGCCTTGATGGGAATTCCGCCGTCCATCATGGCCAGGGTTCCGGCACAAACCGTACCCATGGAAGAGGATCCATTGGACTCCAGAACCTCCGAAACAATGCGGATGGTATAGTCGAAATCGGCTTTGGCGGGCAGTACTTTTTCAAGGGCCCGTGTCGAAAGACCGCCGTGACCAATGTCCCTGCGGCTGGGGCCCGAGAGTCTTTTGACCTCTCCCACCGAGAAAGGCGGAAAATTGTAATGAAGCATGAACGGCCTGGATTCTTCGCCGCTCAAGGTTTCCACCCGCTGCTCGTCCTGTCCGGAGCCCAGGGTCAACACGCCGAGCACCTGGGTTTCGCCGCGGGTAAACAGCGCACTGCCGTGGGGCCTGGGAAGAATGCCGATTTCACAGGTAATGGGGCGGATTTCGTCGAATTTTCGGTTGTCGATACGCCGGCCTTCTTTTAAAATCAAGTTCCGGCTGATGGCTTTCTGAATGTCCTGAAAGGTTGCAGAAACTTCCTCTTTCCGATCCGCGAACGCTTCGCCAAGTTCTTTCAGCACCTCGGATTTGGCGGCACGCATTGCTGCATAGCGCTCGATTTTATCGGGAACGCCAAGTGCGTCCTTTATACGCGGGTAAGCCAGAGCCTCGACTTTTTCAATCAGTGCCGTATCTTTTTCAGGCATGGAAAAGGCACGTTTGGGTTTTCCGCAGCTTTCCCGAAGTTTTTTCTGAATTTCAATGACCGGTTGCATGGCCTGATGTCCAAAGAAAATAGCCTCGAGCATATCCGCCTCGCTCACAATATTCCCGCTGCCTTCCACCATGACAACGCCGGTGGCGGAACCGGCAACGATAATATTGATGTCGCAGGCGTCAAATTTTTGCAGGGGCGGGTTGATGACAAACTGACCTTCGATGCGGCCCACCCGGACACAGGCAATCGGTCCTTCAAACGGGATGTCGGATAGACCCAGCGCAGCAGATGCACCGATCATGGCCAGGGTGTCCGGATCATTTTCCTGATCCATGGACAGAACCGTGGCAATGACCTGGGTTTCACAATTGTACCCTTTTGGGAAAAGCGGCCGAATCGGTCGGTCAATCAATCTGGCTGTCAGGGTTTCTTTTTCACTGCCCCTTCCGATTTCGCGGCGGAAGTAATTTCCGGGAATCCGGCCTGCGGCATAAATTTTTTCCATGTATTCAACCGTTAACGGCAGAAAATCCCCCCCGGTGCCTTCATTGGCCGAAACCACGGTCACCAGAACAATGGTTTCTCCGTATTGAACCACGGCAGCGCCTGAAGCCTGTTTGGCGACTTTTCCGGTTTTAATGCTTAACGGTTTATCCCCGAGTGTTGCTTCGAGAACAACTTCCATATTTGCCTCCTTATGTTGAACGACGTAATCTCAACTTGTTGAGAATACGTCGCATTGTGGTCATGCTGGCTGATGATTCGCATGAACGGCCGAGTCTCACCACCACAAAACTTAAGCCAGCAAGCGGGCAAAGTTCTGTATGGAACCCTTGAGTTTAACAATGTCGGACATTTCTGGCATTGCAGATAATTTCTGACTACCTTCTTAACCCCAGGGTTTCAATAATGGTTCGATACCGCTGAACGTCTTTGTTTTTGACATAATTCAAGAGCCTGCGGCGTCTTCCAACCAGCATCAGCAAGCCTCTGCGGGAATGGTGATCCTTGGTGTGAACTTTCAGATGTTCGGTTAGATAAGTAATGCGATGGGTGATGAGGCCAACCTGCACCTCTGGCGATCCGGTGTCGCTCTCATGAAGTTTATACTGGTCGATCAGTTTTTTCTTGTCCTCGGGTTTAAAAACCACTTTCTTTAATCCTCCTGTTTTTCAATAGTGAAATGGGTGAATTCCGCTCCACCCCTGCGGGCATTCATCTCAATTTGCCGTGAACTATTGGCCACCGCAATGAAACAACATGTGTTACTGCTTCTTCGTTAAGGCTGAATCCAAGGTTGATGAATGCATGACCTCGGGCCAAGCCTTAACCATTTTCTAATGCATGTTTAACTTCCAACGAAGCATTCAGATTTAAGACCGAAGGCACTGGAAAAACCTTCAGTCTGTTCGTAGAGACTTTTACATAAACGAACAGCAATACGTAAATCCGTGTTGAACCGGGTCATGACTGAGTATGGACAGCAGGCGGTTGTTTCCGTCAATGATTTTTACCAGGTTCTCTCCAGGTAATAGACAAGATGGCGGAACATCTGCTGTCGTAATCATCATGCCATATTTGAGCTTATCCGTCAAAGCTTTATCTGCCTGAAAAGAAACCATATCCGGCAGAGCTTCGGCCATACCGGTCAGATGCCGGGCAACATCGCCGGATCGAACCAGTTCTTCCAGCTCGGAAAGGGAAATGGCGTCCGTGATTGAGTAGCCGCTGCTGGCTGTCCGTCTGAGATTCTTCAGATGGCCGCCGCAACCCAGGATTTTTCCGATATCCGCACAGAGCGTACGGACATAAGTTCCTGCGCTGCAACTTACCTCAAAACGGACCAAGGGCAATGCAATTTCCAGAAGTTCAAGCCGGTAAATCTGAATCTGACGCGCAGGCTTTTGAAACGGCTTTCCTTTTCGGGCAAGCGAATACAGCGGAACCCCCTGATGTTTCAATGCCGAATATACCGGCGGAGCCTGATTCACTGTTCCCACAAAAGATTTCGTGACAGCCCGCAGCGTATCTTCAGGGATGTCAACGGCTTCACAGGTGGAAATCACGATTCCCGTGGGGTCCTGAGTGTCTGTTTCAATGCCCAGGCAGAGTTCTGCTTGATAGGTCTTGGCACTGTTCAGCCAGAAGCGGGCCAGCCGGGTTGCCTGATTGACGCAGACAATCAGGACACCTGTGGCAAACGGGTCGAGTGTTCCGGCATGGCCCACTTTTGGGACCTGAAGCAGGCGCTTGACAATGGAAACAACCCTGGCGGAAGATAGTCCCGGCGGTTTATCGATCACAAGTATCCCATTGAGGGATGCGTTTTTTTCCTGTACAGCCAACCTCGGATCCTTTACCTGATTTCTTGTAAACAGCCTCTGACTCCTGACTTCTCTTAGATGGACTTCGTCATCTGCAGGATCTGGTCTTTAATTTCCGTCAGGGTGGATTCAATGCTGAAGCCTGCAGCGCTCTGATGTCCGCCGCCGCCGAACATTGCGGCAATGGCAGCCACATCCACGCTTCCATCAGATCGCAGGCTGACGTGATACGGGCGCCGCTGGCCCAAAGAACGGTCACCGCCGTTCGTTTGTTCCTGAATCAGCACGGCAATCTTGACATCCTGAATGCGCCTGGCGTAGTTGATCATGCCATCCGAATCCTCGGGTTGTGTGCCGGTTTCATTCAGCATCGCACGCGTCAAAGCCATGAGAGAGACCTTTCCATTTTCAGATATTTCAATGGAATCGAGTGCAAGGTTTAAGAGCTTGATCCTTCCCAGGGAATAAGTGCCGTAAACATGCTGAGCAACCTGGAACGGATCCACGCCGCGGGCAACCATGTTTTCACAGATTTGAAACGTGGTCCGGTTGGTATTGGAAAATCGGAATGACCCGGTATCTGTTAAAATTCCGGTGTAGATACATGTGGCCAATTCCCGTGTAAATGGGACATGCATTCGCTCAAACAGATGGTAGAGGATTTCCGTGCAGGCGCATGCCTGAACATCAATCATCTGGCAGGTTCCAAACCGGGTGTTGGTAATATGATGATCGATGTTGATGATTTCAGGTATCTGATTGATGATGCGGGCTGCATCGCCGACCCGCTGCAAATCGCCGCAGTCAAGAACCACGGCCGTGTCAAACGGCGCAGCGGAATTCATCTGGTTGATCACGCTGTGAACTCCCGGCAAAAAACGATACACCGCCGGAATCGGGCTTTCGTTATAGAGCGTAATCTGTTTATGCTTCCCCCGTAGCGCCAGATTCATGGCAAGCAGCGATCCGATGGCATCTCCGTCGGGACTGGCGTGGGTGGTAATCAGCACATTCCTGCTGTTATTCAAGCGGTGTATGAGATGATCCATCTGTTGTTGTATCGATTGTTTTTAAGACTCGGTCGATATGCGAACCGTAATCAAAGGATTCATCATAAAAAAAACGGATTTCAGGCATATACCTCAGATCTAACTGACTGGCCAGTGTGCGCTTGATATATCCCAAAGCGCTGTTAAATCCTTCGGCTGCATCTTCACGGGTGTATTTACCCTCACTCAGGGTAAAGTAGATTCTGGCGTTTCGCAGATCTTTGGACATCTTTACACCGGAGATGGTTACCCGGTTCAGTCGGGGGTCGCTGATGTCTTTTCGAAGAATATCCGAAATAATTCTCTGAATCTCCCCGCTAACCCTTTCTGATCGTGTATAGGATTTCATAACCGCATCATTTCCATTTCACTGTCTATGACTTGCGCAACTCGCAGTTCATGGGCAAAATTTAATATCTTGTCCATTTTGGAGTTTACCAGCGGGCCGCTGTTCCCCACCAGGGCAAACCCGATCTCGGCCATCTGATGGATATCATTTGCGCCAACTTCTGCAACAGAAACATTGAAATGATTCTGAATCTGATGGACAACTGACTTGACAACCGATCTTTTTTCCTTAAGAGATCGACAATCGTGCAGCCTGAAAGTAATGATTCCGTATCCGACAACCATAACTACAGCTTACTCGACTTCGGGTTTGAATTCTTCCATGTAATAGCATTCAATGATATCCCCCAACTTGACATCATTATAGTTTTCGATGCCAATGCCGCATTCGTAACCGCTGACCACTTCCTTGACATCGTCCTTATAGCGTCTGAGGCTGCTGATTCTGCCTTCAAACGTTACAATTCCATCTCTCAGCAGCCGGATCAGCTTGCCGCGCTGAATTTTTCCATCGGTTACGGAGCAGCCAGCAATGGTTCCGACTTTGGGTACATGAAAAATTTCGCGCACCTCGGCTCGGCCCAGAACCCGTTCCTGAAAAGTGGATTTCATCATTCCGACAATGGCGTCTTTCACGTCCTTGATGACATTGTAAATGATGTTATAAAAACGCATGTCCACATGCTCTTCAGCGGCCATGGCCTGAACCTTGGCGCTGGGTCTGACATTGAATCCGATGATAATGGCGTCGGATACCGTGGCCAGGGACACGTCGGATTCGGTGATGGCGCCGGTAGCCGCATGGATCACGTTGATATTGACTTCCTCATTGGAGAGTTTGACCAGGGAATCTCCCAGTGCTTCAATGGAACCATGAACATCCGCCTTGATGATGATGTTCAGGTCCTTGACCAGCCCGTCCTTCATCTGTTCAAAGAGCTTATCCAGACTCAGCCGTGTGGTTTTGGTCAGGTCCTTTGAGCGCTGTTTCTGAATCCGGTGAAGGCTGACCTGCCTGGCGTCTTTTTCATCCGCAAGGGCGACAAGTTCATCGCCGGCCATGGGCACGCCCGAAAGGCCGATGACTTCAACCGGCATGGAGGGACCGGCCGATTCCACTTGAACCCCGCAATCGTTCAACAGTGCCCGAACCTTGCCGTAATGGACCCCGCAGACCACGGCATCTCCGGCCCGAAGCGTTCCCTGCTGCACAAGTACCGTTGCAACAGGACCACGTCCGATATCCAGCTTGGCTTCAACAACGTGACCGAATGCCGGTCTGTCCGGGTCTGCTTTCAGTTCCATGACTTCTGCCTGCAGGAGAATCATCTCCAGCAATGTGTCAATCCCGATGTTGGTTTTGGCTGAAACCTTGACGAAAATGGTATCCCCGCCCCAATCTTCCGAAACCAGCCCGGCATCGGCCAGCTCGCGCTGAACCCGGTCTGTATCGGCGCCAGGCTTATCAATCTTGTTAATGGCAACAATGATCGGAACATTGGCGACTCTGGAGTGATTGATGGCTTCAAGGGTCTGGGGCATGACGCCGTCATCCGCGGCAACCACAAGAACAACCAGATCGGTGACGCTGGCCCCTCGGGACCGCATGGCGGTAAATGCCTCATGCCCTGGCGTATCCAGAAAAACAATATGTCCTCGGTCCGTGGAAACGTGATAAGCACCGATATGCTGCGTGATGCCTCCGGCTTCCCCTTCCGTGACGCGGGTCTTTCGAATCACATCCAGAAGCGAAGTCTTTCCATGATCCACATGGCCCATGATGGTGACCACAGGCGGTCTTCCGATCCGTTTTTCCGGGTCTTCCTTTTCGACCTTTAAAAACGTGTCTTCTTCAAAAGCAGCTCTTTCAAGCTCGAAATTGAATTCCGTGGCAACCAGAACCGAGGTGTCAAAATCAATGACCTGATTTAGGGTTGCCATCACCCCCATGCCCATCAGTTTCACAATAATTTCGCTGGCTTTTACCCCCATGCGCTTGGCAAGTTCGGAAAGTGCGATGGTGTCATCGACTTTAATTCGCCGTTTGATCGCCTTGGGCGTGGTCAACTGGGGTTTCTGCAGTACCGGGAGCTGCTTGCCTTTACCGCCTTTTCGGCCGGCTTTGCGGTTCCGTAGCGTGTCAGAATAAAGATCGACCCCTTCAACGATTTCTTTTTTCCGAAAGGGTGTTTTCTTTTTAATCAGTTTTTTATCGGCGACCTCTTCCTCTGCTTCTTTACCGACCTTCTTTTTCTTTTTGTCCTTGACGATGACTTCCTTGGGTTTTTCAACAATTGGAATCACTTCGGGAACAGCCTGGGGGAATTTATCCGATTTGAATTTAGGTTTTCTGGCGATAGACAGATCCTTTTCCGGATGCCGGACGGATTCAGCTGTTTTAGCCAAATCAGGGACTGGAGACTCAAGAACAGGTTCAGGCAGCTTGATGATTTTGGCCGGCATATCTTTTTTGAGTTTCTTTTTCTTTTTTCCGGCCCGTTCCATTCGGGCTTCCACCGTAAGGGCGGGGGGTTCAACCGGCGGCATTTCGGGGTAAGCCGGTGATTTCACCAAAGGCTTTTCAGGAACGGAAAGCGCATCATAACCGGGTTCTTCTGCTTGTTCTGTTTCGGGAAGAACCGTCTTCTCTTCCTCAACCGCTATTTCCACAATATCGGAAGGCGCCTCAGTTGTTTTCGGCTTTTCAACTGGGCGGGAAATGATTAATGCCGGTTTTTCAGTACGAACTGGCTCTGAGGAAACGGGTATTTCAGATTTGGGAACATCCTGTGCTTTTGCTGCGGCAAAAGCAGGCGCTTTACTACTGTCAGGGGGTTCGGGTTTATCTTCCTTGATGCGTATCTCGGCAGCAATCGGCTGTTCGGATTCCTTCACATCAGGTTCTGCTGCAATTTCGGGAAAGACTTCAGGTTCTTCCGGGGGGATTTGCGGCAGCGGCGGTTTTTCATCGGGAACGGCTTCTTTGGCAACAGTATCCCTGCGTCGTCGAATAATGGTCGGTTTGGCTGGTATGACTTCAGCTTTTTTATGTTTTCCACCGACGACATTTTCCTTGATTTTGGCAACGTCTTCATCTTCCAGAGAGCTTAAATGGCTGACTACGGAAATGTCCAGATCCCGCATTCTTTCAAGCAGTACTTTATTGGTCATGTTAAGATCCCTGGCAAGTTCAAATACTCTGATTTTTGCCATTTACCCCCCTTAATTTTTTCTGATGTTCCAGCTTTGATAACTGCCCAAAATTCTTTAGCTTTCTGAACATGCAAAAAGCCCCTTACTCTTTTGAATCCTGTTGCCGCAAGACAAGGACGTTCTTAATGACTCTCATCCTTATCCGGTGCTTCGATATCTGCAGGCTTATTGGCTGAAGATGATTTGTCCACGGACCTTCGTTTCCGCTGAGAACCCGAAAAAGCCTGTCTTGCAGCATTTATCAGATTTAATGCCATTTCTTCATCCAGGCTTTCAATGTCTGCGAGATCTTCGGCTGAGGCATGGCTGAGCTCTTCAATAGAATAAAAGCCTTTTTCACACAACGCATCGGCAAGAGAAGGGCTCACCCCTGGAAGGGATGCCAGGACATCGTAATTTTCCTTCATGGTATCGGTGTACTGTTTTTCGCTTTTGACGTCCAGTTGCCATCCAGTCAGTTTGGATGCCAGTCGAACATTCTGGCCGCGCTTGCCGATGGCAATGGACAGGAATTCGTCCGGAACAATGACTTCCATCGCATGTTTGGTTTCATCTATGATGACCCTCAGAATTTCAGCAGGCGCCAGTGCGTTGCATACATATTTTGCCGCATCCATGTGCCAGGGAATAATGTCAATTTTTTCTCCTCTGAGTTCCTGAACAACACTCTGAACCCGGCTTCCCTTTACACCCACACAGGCGCCCACGGGATCTATATCCGAATCATTGGAAACCACAGAAAATTTAGCCCGGACACCCGGTTCACGAGCCGCGCCCTTAATCACAATAATGCCTTCGCTGATTTCCGGAACTTCAGTCTTAAACAGATTGATTAAAAAATTGGGATGCGTTCGCGACAGAATGATTTGGGGACCGCGGGATTCTTCCTTCACATCCTGAATATAGGCGCGGAGCCTGTCTCCCCGGCGATAAGACTCCTTGGGAATCTGTTGGTCCGCGGGAAGAATGGCTTCGGTCTGTCCTAGATTGACAATGATGTTTCCGTGATCGATCCGCTGAACAATCCCATTGATGATATCGCCTTTTCTGTCCACAAAACTGGAATAAACAGCGTCTCTTTCAGCATCTTTCATTTTTTGAATAATGACTTGCTTTGCAGATTGGGCTGCAATTCGGCCAAAAACCGCCGTGTCCATTTTCATACCCAGGCTGTCGCCGATTTCACATTCAGGGTCCAGTTTCCGCCCTTCCGCCAGACTCATCTGCATATCCGGATCCGTTATGACGTCGGCGACCTCTTTGAACTGAAAAACTTCGATTTCACCGGTTTTGGCATTGTACTGGGTTTCAATATCGATCTTGTTACCAAATTTTTTTCGGGCCGCGGATTTCAGGGCTTCTTCAAGGGCTTTAATCAGGATATCCCTTTCAATTCCCTTATCTCGACTTATTTGTTCAACCACGCGTTTAATATCTGTAATGAGCATCAGATGTCTCCATTATAATTGACCAGCCTTGCCCGGGTAATGTCCTGGTAGGGAATATCAACGATGCGGTCGCCGACCTGAATCGCAACAACATCCTGTAAAACGCCAGTCAGGACACCTGTGAAATTTTTTTGACCGTCAATCGGCTGAAGGATCTTAATTTTGGCCTGACGCCCTTTAAATCTGACGAAATCCGACAGCTTTCCCAATGGGCGATTTAACCCTGGCGATGAAACCTCAAGGTAGTAATTGTCACTCACATCCAGATGAACATCCAGAAGGTCCTGCATCTGACGGCTGACATGCGTGCAATCCTGTAATGTCACCCCCCCGGGTTTATCGATATAAATGCGAAGAATCATCCCGTGAGGCTCACGCTGGTACTCTGTATAAACCAGCTCAATTCCTTCAGCATCGCACAAAGGGCCAGCCAGTTCATTGACTTTGGAAATGATTTTGTCCCTTGTTAAGCGGGAGGCCTTTGGCAAAGGGATTTCAATTCTTTTTCCTTTTTTCCGCGATGGCGTCAATCGGTCAAATCGTTCAGTCATTAAAAATAAAAAAACGGGCTGATGCCCGTTTCCTCTCATTTGATTTAATGCAGTGAGATCAAAAAATATGTCTGATGTAATAAACCGTAAGAAGAATTACACGCTTTAACCCCACCACGCTAGATGAAAACGCTGCATTTCACTTAATTATAAATGAAAAGACGGACTCACTTTGGAGCGGGCAACGAGATTCGAACTCGCGACACCAAGCTTGGGAAGCTTGTACTCTACCAGCTGAGCTATGCCCGCTAATTATCGTATTTAAGCTACGTTAAAATTACGAGATTGTCAATATTTTTCGTAAAATCGTAATCAGGGGATCGGTTTATTAATGACCTCTGGACCCCTCTGATAATCCCCTGGTTATCTGTTCACTAAGGCAGGGCTGCGTCAAATTCCTGAATCAGTTTATCTGAAATGTTTTTATGAAGTGCATTGACAGCCTCATCTTCCAGAGTTTCGGCCGCGGAGCGGTAAGTCAGCCGGAAAGAAAGGCTTTTTTTATCCAACGGAAGATGCCCTCCTTCAAAGACATCAAACAACATGATTCGCTCCACGAGCGGGTTATGCATTTCTTCAACCATTTCTATGATGCTGCGGGATTCAAGGGTTTTTGAAAGAATCAGCGTAATGTCCCTTGCAACTGCCGGAAACCTGGGAATAGCCGTTGTCTGATGGACATCGGGCACACTGGCAAAAAGTTTCTGAATATCGATCTCAAAAACATAAACCGGCTGTTTGATATTAAAAAAGCCCAGTGTTTCTGAATGCACTTGGCCGATATGTCCCACCACACGCCTGCCGCACAGAATACCGGCTGCATACCCGGGTTTCAAATAAGGACAGGACAGGGCCGCGTTCCGAGAAAACCGGATATCATGAATATGAAGCGCTGACAGAAGTGCTTCAACCACCCCTTTCAAGTCATAGAAATCACATGCCGTATCCGGCGTATGCCACGATGCCTCCTGGCGAGCGCCTGTCCACAATCCTGAAAGCATTTCAATTTCATCCGGAAGGACATCCTGGCCGTTGCTGATGAATACATTACCGATTTCAAAAAGTTTCAGGTTTCTAGACTGCCTGGAAATGTTCCGGTTCACAGTCTCCAGAACGCCCGGAATCAGCGAAGTTCGCATGATCCCCTGGTCTTCGCTCAATGGGTTGAGGACGCGAAGAATGCGCATTCTGGGATCGCCGGATTCAAGTCTGAGATATTTACAGGATTGCGGGTGAACAAAACTATAGGTAATGGTTTCTGAAAAGCCTAAACCGGTCATCAGCCGCAGGATCTGTTCTCTGGGACGTTGTGACGGAAAAGAACGTGCCGATCCTTCCGAGATGACGGGAAACGTCGTGGGTATTCGATCATAACCGGAAAGTCTGGCAATTTCTTCCACAAGATCAACCGGCCGGGAAACATCCACTCGAAATGACGGCGGAATCACTTTAAGCTGATCCGGGTTCAGCGGTTCAACCGTAAAACCAATGGATTGAAGCATGCTGTCCATGGCTGCGGAATCGATCTGTGTTCCCAGAAGTCGGTTGGTGGATTCGGCACTGAGAACTATCGGCTTTTGTTCCAGAACAACCGGACGTTCATCAATCACCCCTTCAATCAAAACGCCGCCGCAGATCTCGACCATCAGTGCCGCGGCCCGGTCCAATGCAAAGACTGTCCCTTCAGGATCCACGCCGCGTTCAAACCGATGGGAGGCGTCCGTATTCAGCCCGAAATATTTGGATGTTTTACGAATACTGGTTGGATCAAAACAGGCGCTTTCAATCAAAATCGATTGTGTGGCCGGTTCGATTTCGGAGTTGTACCCGCCCATGACCCCTGCAATGGCAACCGGCTTTTCCCCATCGCAGATCATGAGCATATCGGCGGTCAGGGTGCGCGATTTATGATCCAGTGTGGTGAACGGCTCTCCGGAAACAGCGGTCCGAACCACAATGCGGTGCCCGGCCAGACGTTCGAAGTCAAAGGCGTGAAGGGGCTGGCCGGTTTCCATCATCACAAAATTTGTAATATCCACCACGTTGTTGATGGGTCTGATGCCAACGGATATCAGCCGATCCTGTAGCCAGTACGGAGAAGGACCCACGGCGGCTCCTGTCAGTATTCTGGCCGCATACCGGGGGCAATGATCGGGCGCAAGAATAGAGACGGATGTCATCTGGCGGATGGCGCCCCTGCCTTCGGGAAGATTGATTTCCGGGTACGACAACGCGGTTTTCTGAATTGCGGCAACCTCTCTGGCGATTCCGATGAAACTGAGGCAATCGGAGCGGTTGGGCGTTAAGCCGATCTCCAGTACCATGTCCGAAAGATCAAGTGCCGAAGCCAGAGACTGGCCGACCGAGAGATCTTCTGGCAAAAGCATGATACCGCTGCGATCCGGCCCGAGCCCCAGCTCCGCCTCGCTGCAAAGCATGCCCTCGGAATCGGCCCCGCGAATTGCGCTGGCTTCGATGATCGTGCCATCGGGTAGCTGTGTTCCGGGAAGCGCCAGAGCGCTTAAACAGTTGACATGAACATTGGGCGCTCCGCAGACAACCGGTATTCGTGCTTTTCCGGAATCCACCACGCAGCACTGAAGCTTGGTGGAATTCGGATGGGCAGAGATGCTGACGACGCGGCCAACAACGACATTTTTTAAATAATCGTAGCGGTCATAAACAGCTTCGACCTCAAGACCCGTCATGGTCAACGCTTCCGCAAGATCGTTGACATCCATTTGTATCGGAACATAGGATTTTAGCCAGTTTAAGCTTATTTTCATCGGATCAAAACCTTGTAAATCGAAAAATACTGGGGTTCATGGACGACAGGCTGCTCCGGTACCCTTGCAGCCCGCTGAAAAATTCGTTAGAACTGTTTTAAAAACCGGATGTCGTTCTCATAATACTTCCGGATATCATCAATTCCGAATTTCAGCATGGCAATCCGCTCGACCCCCATTCCAAAAGCAAACCCCGAGTAGCGGGAGGTGTCGTAGCCGACATTCTCAAAAACAGCAGGGTGAACCATTCCGGATCCGAGCACTTCAAGCCATCCGGTCTGCTTGCACACCCGACATCCCTTGCCTCGACACATGACACACAGGATGTCCACCTCGGCGCTGGGTTCGGTAAAGGGGAAAAAGCTGGGGCGAAATCGCAGGCTGGTCTGATCATCAAACATCTGATGAACAAAAACCGTCAGAATGCCTTTTAAATCGCCAAAGGATATGGACTCTCCCACAACGAGTCCTTCAACCTGATGAAACATGGGGGTGTGGGTAATGTCCGAATCGCACCGGTAAACCTTGCCCGGCGCAATGATCCTGACCGGGGGGGCATGCTTTTCCATATATCGGACCTGAATCGGCGAGGTGTGGGTCCGAAGGACGATGGCTTCCGAAACATAAAACGTATCCTGCATATCCCTTGCCGGATGGTTTTTGGGGATATTCAAGGACTCAAAATTATAGTGATCCAATTCCACCTCAGGGCCTTCTGCAACTGCAAACCCCATGGCCGTGAAAATCTCGCAGATCTGTCGGGTAATCTGGGTGATCGGATGGATGGAGCCATGAAAGACAGTGCGGCCCGGCAATGTGATATCAATGCCAACCTCTTCCGCGGCCTGCCGGGTTTCAATTTCATGAAACGCCTTTTGCAGGGCTTCTTCCAGGATATTTTTTATTTCATTGGCTCTTTTCCCCGCCATCGGACGCTGTTCGGCCGGCAGTTGGGAGATGTTCCGGAGATATTGGGTGACAAGCCCTTTTCGCCCCAGATACTGGACCGAAAAGGCTTGAAGTTGAGCAACTTGCGACGCTGACTGAAGCTCGCTCAGTGCTTGCTGAAGAATCTGTTCTATCTGTTGTTCCACGGTTGTATGCTCTGCTGTAAGAAGGCGGGGTTAGATCATTGGAGACACAGGCGATGACTTTTTTCTAAGCTCCACTGGAAGGCGACTCCCTATTTTGTTGAAATGTACCGGATGGCCGGACGATCTTTATCCATCCCGTCATCCGGATCTGCTGGGCAGACGCTGGGGAACTGCCAAACCACCATTTTCATCCATAAGGGATAATGCACAATCAAACGGGTGGCCTTTTTAATTTGCCATCAGTTTTGCTGCGCCGCGGTTCTGACCAAACTGGAAAAACCGGTTGGATCTGCAATTGCGAGTTCTGCAAGAACTTTCCGATCCAGTGCAATCCCGGCTATTTTGAGTCCGTGCATGAATTTACTGTAGGACAGGTCATTCATCCGCGTACCCGCATTAATTCTGGCGATCCAGAGGCTGCGGAAATCCCGTTTCTTGACCTTGCGGTCCCTGTAAGCATAGGCAAGCGCCCGGTCAACGGTGTCCGCAGCCGTCCGAAAGAGTTTGCTGTGGCCGCCTCGAAATCCCTTGGCCAGTTTTAATACTTTATTTCTCCGTCTTCTTGCCTTAAAGCCACGTTTTACTCTCATATCGTTATCTCCTTAATCCTGCATCGTCTCGAAAAAATCGTTGCGCGCAACCGGCTGACAATGCATGAATATCCATCTGGCTGGGTAAGCTGGATCGACAATCAGTATCGATCTTACCCATTCGGAAGTAATAATTTCAACTCTCTGACGTTAGTTTTATCAATAATCTGACTTTTTCTCAAAGATCGTTTTCGCTTGGTGGTCTTTTTGGTCAAAATATGACTGCCATGAGATTTTGAGAAAACAAATTTCCCGGTTCCCGTTCTTTTAAACCGCTTTGCAGCAGAACGATTGGTTTTGATTTTTGGCATGATTTTATCTCCTAAAATTAAAGGCTCAATGATGTTTTAAAACTCATTGATCTGTAAAACGTTCATCTCAGAAGGCATATAAAATAGAAAGCGTGAGCCAAAATTATCTGCTCACGCCTGAACAACCTGAATAACAAAAAGCCTCTATTTTCAGATCTGACCGGGTCATTCCCGATTCAAAGGTTATTTGGGAGAGAGGATCATCACCATTGTCCGACCTTCAAATTTGGCAGCCTGTTCGACCACGGCAATTTCCTGGGTTTCGGCGATGACCTTTTCCAGTAATTCCTTGGCTGCCTGAGACAGCGTTATCTCACGACCCCTGAAGACCACGGTTAACTTGACTTTATCTTTTTTGTCAAGGAACTTTCGAACGTGATCAATTTTGGTTTGCAGGTCATGCTCGCTGGTCTTGGGGCGTATTTTAATCTCCTTGATCTGAAAAGAGCTCTGCTTTTTTTTGGCCTCCTGCTTTTTCTTGGTTTGCTCATAACGATAACGGCCGTAATCCATTATCTTGCAAACCGGAGGGGCTGCATTGGGTGAAATCTCAACAAGATCAAGCCCGAAATCATTGGCAACAGCCAACGCTTTGTATGTGGGGATTATTCCAATCTGGTTACCATCCGGATCAATCACCCTGACCTCTTTGGCGCGGATATCCCGGTTGATGTTGGTCTTATCGGTTTTGATGGGTCTTTTGGTTGTTGGGACTATGCCTGCACCTCCTCACGTTAAATAATTATAGACAATACCCGCTGATCCGAAAATCAATCTGGTCCGGAGCCGGTAACTGTCTGAAACTTGACGAAAACAGGGAACACTTCCCGGTTCATTAAACAATTTTAAAGAGTTAGATCATATGTGATGATATATGACAACATTAAGAAATGCAAGCAAAAAAACAACTTGTTGATTGTCGGATTTGTTGCGATTTGAGGGAAGCGCTTTTTCGAATCAAGCGGCTCGGTCTGCCTTGACAGAACTGATTCTATTCATATGATGATTTATAAATGATTCGAATTGTCGTTTTTTCAGGCAACTTGTAACCAACGTATTTTTTTGTGATCCTTATTTATACATGAAGTGAAAAGTAATCAATCCATTTTTTCTTATAACGAAGCAGTCGGCATTTCCTGTTAATGGCACAAAAGATGAACATGATGAAAAAACCTATTATTGATTTAAGTGATTGTATCCTTTGCGGCGTATGTCAGGATGTCTGTCCGGAAGTTTTTAGACTGAACGACGCTGGCTACATTGAAGTGGTGGAGTTGTTGGACTATTCCCGCTCCGATGTGGATGAAGCCATAAAGAATTGTCCGGCTGACTGCATTGCATGGGAGTAATATGCCAGAGACAACCGGTTCGATTCGGCACCTCAAAGAAAAACTGACGGTCCTGTTCTCGAAAGGAGAGCCGGAAAAGACTCTGACAGCGATTTGCCGCATGCCTCTTCGAAAGGTAGTAAATGCGCTGTTTTCTTTTTTTTACTGCCCGGAGCCATTGATTTTCTGGCAGGCCGTTACCGCAATGGGAGCTGTGGTGTCGCTTCTGGCTGATGAAAACATTGAATCGGCCAGAATTGTGATGCGGCGCCTGATGTGGAGCCTGAACGAGGAATCCGGCGGCATCGGCTGGGGGTCCGCGGAAGCCATGGGCGAAATTATGGCCAGAAACGATCGTATGGCCGAAGAATATGCCTGCATCCTGATCTCCTATATCAATCCCTGCGGCAGCTTCATCGATCACCCTGAGTTACAGAAAGGTATTCTCTGGGGACTGGGGCGGTTGGTCCAGGACCGTCCCAACCGGATGGCGGATGCCGCCGAGTTTCTGGTTCCTTTTTTAACTTCTCCGGATCCTGTTCTCAGGGGGCTTGCGGCCCGGGCCGCGAGCCCCCTGCCATGCGATCTGACAAAGCCCTTGCTCATTCGCCTTTCAAGTGATAACGAAATGATATCCCTTTTCGTGAATGGCAGAATATGTGAAATGACCATTGGCAGTCTGGCGAAATCGCACCCATGATTTTTAAAATCTTCCAAGGTAATTGCACTATGAAACGAATGTCTCTCCGGTCAGAATGGCTGATGCTGATTTTCACCTGTCTTTGCTTCTTTCCATTGAAGCTTGCGGCCGCGGATACGCGATCGTTAACTATTTCTGATGCCATACAACTGGCGGACAAGCAGAACCCCAAAATCAAGGCGGCGCTTTCACAGGTAACAGCCGCCGATCAACGCATCACGCAGGCCGAATCCGGCTTTTTGCCCCAGGTGTTTTTCACCGAAACATACAGCAACACCAACAATCCCATGTGGGCATTCGGAAACCGGCTCAATCAGGAAATCATCACGCAGCCGGATTTTAACCCCGACCGGTTGAACCACCCCGATTCCATCAGCAACTTCAATTCCGCGCTTTCCATGGAATGGTCCGTATATCAAGGCGGTCAGACCCGGATCGGTGTAAACCAGGCCAAGCTCGACAGAGAGGCTCAGGACTTTTTTTTAAAGCGAACCCGGCAGGAAGTGATTGCAACGGCGGCGACTGCCTATGCGGGGATGGTTCTGGCTTATCACCATCTTGACGTGATTCAAAAATCCCTGGAAACCGCCCGTGTGCATCTGGAGATGATCCGCAAACGCTATGAAAACGGACTTGCCGTCAAAAGCGATCTGCTCCGGACCCAAGTCCATATCGCCGAACTGGACCAGGATCGCATTCAGGCCGAAAGTCGCATATCCATGGCGCTTTCGGCCCTGAACGCCGCCATGGGCGTCCCGGGTGACAGCTACTGGCAACTGTCAACCGGACTTGTAAAAGGAGAACCCGTCCTTGGCCCCATCGATGAATGGATCGGCATGGCCCAGTCCCATCGACCCGATATGCAATATCTCCAGCTTCAGGAAAAGATTGCCGAAGATGAAGTCCAAAAATCAAGGGCGGCCCATCTTCCCAACATCAATTTGATTGGATCCTATGAACTGAATTCGCCGGATTTCAGAAACAGCGGAGACAGCTACACCGTTGGCGCCATGATGCGGGTGAATCTTTACAGTGGAGACCGGATGAGCGCCAAGACACGCGAGTCCGAAGCCATGCTCAGCCGGATCCGGGCCATGCGAAACGATATGGCTGCGGGCATCGAAGTCCAGGCCAGACAGGCATTTTTGCAGGCGCAAAGCGCCTGGAACCGGATATTCGTGGCAGAAGCCGCGGTTTCACAGTCTGAAGAAGGGCTTCGTATCGTCAGAGACCGCTACGAAAACGGGCTGCTCACCCTGGTCAGCCTTCTGGATGCGGAAGTTGCGCTTCAATCCGCCCAAACCAACCGATACCGCTCCCTGCACGATTATCTGGCGGCGCGAATTCAGTTGTCATTGGCTGCGGGAACGCTCGATACGAATTTTCAATAAGGGTCGCCGGAACGGCCGGCCATGATCATTGCCGAAGACCCACCTTGATGGAGACTGTTATGCTGAATCACCGTTTAATCTTAGGAGTGGCAGCCATGGTATGCATCCTGCTTTCAGGATGCAGTGAAAAAATCGAACCCGGCACCGTCAAACCCTCCCAGGTCCGGTCAATCAAAGCGCCGGTGGCTACTGCCGCCATCAGCCAGGAACCCGTTCATTACGAAGCGACCGGCACCGTGTCCGCGAAAGATGCCAGCACCCTTTCCAGCAAGATTATGGGCGTGGTGAAGGCGGTTTATGTCAAAGAAGGCGACCGGGTCAAAAAAGATCAGGTTCTGGTGGACATTGATCCCCGGCAGGTCAAGGCTCAGCTTCTTCAGGCTGAAGCCGCCCTGTCCGAGGCCAGAAAGGCGGAGTCTGCCGCGCTTTCCGCACAGCATGCGGCCAGAGCATCCGCAGATCTGGCCAGGGCGACTTACGATCGATACGTGAACCTGATGAAAACCGAGTCCGCGAGCCGCCAGGAATTTGACGAGGTCAGCGCCCGGTTTCACCAGGCCGAAGCTGTGCTGGGTCAGGCTCAGTCCATGGTGGAGGCCTCCAGATTCAGGATTCAGCAGGCTGAAGCGGCTGTAGCCGGAGCCGGCGTCAGCGAAAAAGATTCCAGGCTCCTTGCCCCTTTTGACGGTGCCATCGCCGCCAAGCTGGTCGACCCCGGAAGCCTTGCATCTCCCGGAACGCCGCTTTTAAAAATCGAAAGTGCCGATGTTTTCCGCGTGGACATCATCGTTCCTGAATCCTTCATTCAGTCCATCGCCCTTTCGCAATCCGTATCGGTTTCCATCCCCTCTGCCGGCAGCAGGGCTTTTGAGGGAAGAGTCCAGGCCATTTCACCTGCCGCGGATGCAGCCAGCAGATCCTTTATGGTTCAGGTGGCTGTTCCCTTTCAACCGGCAATTCATTCCGGCATGTTCAGCCGTGTCACCCTCACCCGGGGGAACCAGGAAAAGCTGCTCATTCCCGCAAGTGCGCTCATTCACCAGGGACAGCTTACCGGAATTTTTCTACTGGATAGCGATCAGATTGCCCGGTTTCGCATCCTGAGGACAGGCCGGACATCCGGTGCCATGGTCGAGGCCCTGTCCGGAATCCGGCTCGGAGACCGTTTTGTGACAATTCCCCCGCCGGATATGGTCGATGGCCTTCGGGTGGAGGTGTCGTCATGACCCAGTCGGGCATAGCCGGCAAGATCGCCGGTTATTTCATCAACTCCAAGCTGACGCCGCTTTTTATCATCGCTTCGGTTCTTCTCGGCATTGCCGCGGTCATCGGCCTGCCCCGCGAAGAAGAACCCCAGATTATCGTCCCCATGATCGATGTTTTCGTGAAAATGCCGGGGGCCAGCGCCAAGGAAGTGGAAGAACGGGCCACGCGCCCCATGGAAAAGCTCCTCTGGGAGATCCCCGGCGTTGAATACGTCTATTCCACCTCCAGCCCCGGAATGTCCATGGCAGTGGTACGCTTTTATGTGGGCCAGGATGAGGAAAAGTCCATTGTCCGCCTCCAGTCCAAACTGATGGCCAACATGGATCGGATCCCGCCGTCGGTTTCCCCGCCGCTGATCAAGCCCCGTTACATCGATGATGTCCCGATTCTGGCCCTGACGTTCTGGGGAAAACATGCGGACCATTATACTCTTCGCCGGGTGGCCGCGGAAGTGGACGATCTCATCAAGCGGGAGGAGAATGTCTCCACCACGACCCTCATCGGCGGATACCGGCGGCAACTGACCGTTAGCCTCGACCCGGTCAGGCTTTCAGCCTTTGGACTGGATATCGGCAGGGTATCCGCCACGGTCTGCGCCGCCAATCAGGATGCCGATGCCGGCGCCTATCCTTCACCCGAAGGCCAGGTACTGGTTCATTTGAATGGTTTTTTGAAAAACAGCGCCGATGTGGAAAACATTGTGGCCGGCGTTTATAACGGAAAGCCGGTGTATCTTCGGGATGTCGCCACAATCTCGGACGGGCCGGGAGAGCCCGACCAGTATGTTTTTTTCGGAATGGGCCCGGCGGCTTCCGAACAAGGACTCCGGCCGGAAGATGCGTCTTCACGCGGCGTGTATCCGGCCGTGACGCTGACGGTTGCCAAGCGAAAGGGCGCCAATGCCACTGCCGTTGCACAGAAGATTTTAAGGCGGATTGAAGATGCCAAAGGCTCCGTGATCCCCGGCGATATTCAAATGACCGTTACCCGCAATTACGGGGAAACCGCCAAGGAAAAATCAGATGAACTGCTGCTTCACATGCTCATCGCCATTGTTTCCGTCACCATTCTCATCTGGTTCACGCTGGGGCATCGGGAATCCGGGGTCGTGGCCGTTGCCATCCCGGTGACGCTGGCCCTGACGCTGACGGTGTTCTATCTTTATGGCTACACCCTGAACCGCATCACCTTGTTTGCCCTCATATTCTCCATCGGCATCCTGGTGGATGACGCCATCGTGGTTGTGGAAAACGTGGTGCGGCATTTCCGGCTGCCTGAAAACGCCGGCCGGGCCCGGATGGATGTGGCCATTGAAGCCGTGGACGAAGTCGGAAATCCCACCATTCTGGCAACACTTGCCGTAATCGCCGCCATCCTTCCCATGGCTTTCGTGGGCGGGTTGATGGGCCCCTATATGCGGCCCATCCCGATCGGAGCTTCCGCAGCCATGGTTTTTTCGCTTCTGGTTGCCTTTATTGTCACGCCCTGGGCGTCCTTAAGGCTCATTGGCCATCATGACGGCCCGGGTCACAGCGAAACCGAAGACTGGAGCACCCGGCTTTACCGCAAGGTCATGACTCCACTGATCGAAATTGCATTCCGGCGCTGGATATTTTTGGCGATTGTCGCGGCCATGCTGCTGGCTGCCTGCGCGATGGTTGGCATCGGCTGGGTCAAGGTCAAGATGCTTCCCTTTGATAATAAAAGCGAATTTCAGATCATTCTGGATATGCCGGAAACGGCAACGCTTGAAGAAACCACTGCCGCCTGCCTGGAGATGGGAGATTACCTGAAAACCGTCAACGAGGTGACTGACTACGAGATTCATGCTGGAGCTTCCGGCCCCTTTAATTTCAACGGTCTGGTCCGGCATTACTATCTGCGGCAGGGCGCGCATATGGCCGATATTCAGGTCAATCTGGTCGGAAAAGGAAAACGGGCTCAGCAAAGCCACGAAATTGCCAAACGGGTCCGGCCGCCGCTGTTAAAAATCGCCAGGTGCTTCAATGCCAGGGTCAAGGTGGCCGAAGTTCCGCCGGGCCCTCCCGTATTATCCACGCTGGTTGCCGAAATTTATGGCCCGGACTATGAACGCCAGCGGGAAATCGCCCTGCAAATCCGGAACATCTTCGAGCAGACCGAGGGTGTTGTGGATGTGGACTGGTACATGGAAGGCAACCAGCCCCGGTTTGCACTGGATGTGGACAAGGAAAAGGCTGCGCTGAACGGAATCAGCGCAGCACAGGTAGCTGGCGCACTGGAATTGGCGCTTTCGGGAAAACAGACCGGGCTGCTCCACCAGCCACGTGAAAAAGAGGATGTTCCCATTATTCTTCAATTGCCTCTCGCGGACCGCGCGGGAATAGAAAAACTGGAGGCCATCAAGCTGGCTGGTGCGGGCAACCGCCTGGTGCCGCTTTCGGAACTGGTTGCGGCCAGAAAGACAGCGTCCGAACACAGCATTTACCATAAAAATCTGATGCCGGTGGTTTACGTGATCGGGGATGTGGCCGGTGAAAAAGAAAGTCCGGTTTACGCCATTCTGGAAATGCAGAAAAAAATCGACGCCATCGCCCTTCCGGAAGGATACAAGATCGCCCAGCATACGGCGAGCCTTCCGGACAGCGATCGCAAATTCGCCATGAAGTGGGACGGAGAATGGCACATTACCTACGAGGTGTTCCGGGATCTGGGAATTGCCTTTGCCGTGGTGCTGGTCATTATTTTTGTGCTCGTGGTTGGCTGGTTTCAGTCTTTTTCCACACCCATGGTCATCATGATGGCCATTCCCTTTTCACTGATCGGCATCCTGCCGGCTCACTGGCTGATGGGCTCCTTTTTTTCCGCCACCTCCATGATCGGCTTTATTGCCGGAGCCGGAATCGTGGTTCGAAATTCCATCATCCTGGTGGATTTTATCGAGCTTCGCGTGGCCCAGGGCATGCCCCTGGATCTGGCGGTCATTGACGCCGGAGCCGTTCGCTTCCGGCCCATGATGCTGACCGCGGCCGCCGTGGTGGTGGGCGCATCCGTCATTTTGTTCGACCCTATTTTCCAGGGGCTTGCCATATCCCTGATGGCCGGAGAAGTGGCTTCGCTTCTTTTTTCCCGGATGACGGTTCCGATCCTGTATTATCTGGACAAACGCTGGGAAATCGCGCATACCCGTAAAAACTGACAAGTCTGGAAAATGAAGCCACGAATAAACGCAAACAGATGCGAATGAAAGAGGTGCTTCGAAATTTGTTTTATCTTACGGTCACAAAGAATCCCTTTGACAAGGATGTATCCGCTGATCGTGAAGTAAAAAGGAGTCTGTCATGCCGTTCAAATCCAGGGCACTTGAGGTCAATCTGGCCAGCTACCATGTCGAGGTCAGCATTGACCCCCGGTATTTTCCGCTCCAGGAAGCCATGTCCCGGTATTATGGGCTGATGGAGAGCGTGAATGTTTTTTTGACTGAACTCTCCCACCCTTATAAAAACTGGAAATTTATCGTTCAGGAATGCCGGAAATATGCACTGGATTATTTTTATATTTTCCAGAAGCATGCCAGGGGGCCGGAAGTTGTCGGCCTGATCATCGATGTTTTCCTGAGTGCCGTTGCTGAAGCCACACCGGATGTCCGGGCCGATGCCGTGGACAATCTGATGCTGTTTCTGCAAAAAACGGTCAAAGACGCCGGTCCCGATCTGCCGCGTTTTTTTTCCGTTCTGGAAGCTTCCTTTGAACGGATTCGACTGCTTCCCGAGGATCATTTCGAGCTTTTTGTCAGAAGTTTTTACGCCATTAAACGGCTTGCCGAACTCTGTTTCGGGGTCTCGCCGCCTCCGTCCACTTTCAGCGCCCTGAGCCTGCTCCTGCACAGATACCATGAATTTACGTATGCTTACTGGCTGAGTCAGGATGATCCGATGGCCTGGTTTGAAACCGAGGCAGAGACCTTGCATCTGCCGGTTTTTGATGAGATTTTCTCGGAGATCTCCCATCAGAAAATATCCGGGTTCAAAAAAAAGCTCGATAACCTTTTAACCACGGAATCCGTTGAATCCATCACTCTCCTGGAAAATCTGCTGGTGCTTCCGGCTTACGGCCAGATTGTCGAGACCTATAAAAACCTTCCGATGATTCTCTGGAAATCGAGTGATAACATTACCCGGCGAAATCACTGGAAGGTGATTTTTCTCTTTCACATTATGAATATTTCAGGCCTGTCTCTGATCCACGAAGATGCGCTTCGGGAGATCAACCGGACCCTGAGCTGGCTGATCGGCAATGAATCGCACCGCAATATCATGCGGCTGATTCAAAAAACGTTTTCCATCTTGAAAGCCCGCACGCGGGAATTTCCGGTAACCGCATTGAACTGCGCGCTGAATATGGGGAAAGGTGTCTATAAAACCGACGAAAGCGATCTGGTCAATTTTTTTATTGATTCGGTCATTGATCTGGGGTTTCAAACCCCCATGATCGGCGGGGTTGGAAGCGACTGGCAGATTCAGGCCAACAGTGCTCACATTCAGAACATCCGCGCCTGGATGACACTGATCGAACTCAATCCCAAATGGTCTACGCGCCTGTTGTCCTGCCTGATCATTCACCTTTGTATGGAAGGCGTCTTCATTAAGGACACGGATCTTTTCCCCCGTGACATCACCCGGCTTCTCAACAGCGACATCGGTCCGGTCTACAATTTAGTCAAACAACTGGCACGGATTTTTCCGTCTTTCTTCAATGATATCGGCGCGGAAGGAGAGCTGCGGGAAATCTCCACCCGTCTGGATGAGATGGCCCAAAGAAAAGATGTGCTGATCCATTTTCTGAGAAAACAAAGCCATGTGGAAAGCAGCAACCAGATTCTGGGGTTTATAGATGCGGTGCTGGATTTCTGGAAAACCGGAGACAAGGCAGGACTGGCGTCCTTTGTCCCCTTGGACATCCATAAACAGATCGAGACATCCGGTCCTTACATTGACGGAGTCAAACGGATCATGACGATGCTGAGGCAGCAGGGGATTTCGCTTCCGGTTCAACTGCTGACCTTGAGCGATGAAGCCTTGAAGGGAATACTGACCAATATTTCCGGGGAATCCCAGGCCGATATCGACCGAATTCAACTGATGGCCGCCTTCTATAAACTCCTTCACCACAAATATCATCTGGATTTTATCGAAATCAGCCATTATCTGGATCAACTGAAAGCCAGCGGCTTTCCGGATTTGAACCGGCTGAAAAAGGCGCTGGAGCAACCGAATTTAAGAAAGAAGACGGCATTGCTCATCGATTATCTCGAGTTTCTGAAAGAGCTGATCCTGTCTTCAGAAACATACGAGATTCGTGAGGATATTTATAAAAAAAGGCATATCACGGTTGACATCCCTTCGATGTACGGCAGTTATCATGAAATGAAATTTGATGCCCTGGGACTGACATTTCGTATAGAATCCCTGGTCAATGTCCTCTTTGAAGAACTTGTTCAGACCATTGACCTGTCGCTGATCACCCATGTCACCATTCATGAAATCTCGGAACTGTTGACTCTTTTTGACCGGGCCCTGAAAGTGGATGGCATTCACTCGGTCGAATTCGAGCGCCAGCAGGAGTTCTTAAGTCATTCCCTCGAGGTCAGGGGGTTTACCTTTACCCAGTACCTGGATATTTTCAAGGGGTTTTCCCTGGCGGTAAAAAACATCATTCATGACTATTTCAACAATGTCCACGAAGAAAACCTCAACCGCATCATCGCGGGCATCAACAGGGACCAGATCCTGCCTCGGTTTCTTCCCCAGGATTCGGCCATGGATTCGGAGAAGATCACCCACTGGATAACGGAGATATTCTTCAGGGATCAGCTTGTTTTTTCACTGGGGCTCCAGCAACTGGACCAGCTCCTGTCGCGGATATTGAACATCCTGTTCCATCAGCTTAGCACACTGCATCCGGATCAGCTACGGCTGCTTCTGCTTTATGATCCCACCCAGACCATCACCACGATTGATCAGCGCGCCAAACACCTGCCCGGCATCATCTATATCGGCAACAAAGGGCTGAATCTGGTCAAGTTGAAACGATTCGGGCTGCAGGTTCCGCCGGGATTCATCATTACCACGGAGGCTTTCCGGTGCCGGGAGATCATCGAGCACTATCCCCCTGCACTGGAAAATTTCAGGTATCAGATCACGCGCCATATTTCGGCCCTTGAAAAGATGACGGGGAAAACCTTTGGCAACACCACAAATCCGCTGCTGTTTTCAGTTCGTAGCGGTGCCTCCATTTCTCAGCCGGGCATGATGGATACGCTTTTGAACGTGGGCATCAATGAAGGGATTGCAGAAGGTCTTGCCTTAAAAACCGGAAATGCCTGGTTTGCCTGGGACAATTACCGCCGTTTTCTGCAGTGCTACGGCATGGCTGTCGGGTTGGAAAGGGATCATTTTGACGCCATCATCAGCAAATACAAAAGGGCACACGGGATCCCCTTGAAAAGAGGATTCACCGGCGCTCAGATGCAGACGGTTGCCCTGGCTTACAAAAAAAGCATCGCGGTCGCGGGTTTTCCCATTCTGGATGATCCGATGGATCAGCTTTACATGACCATCAACAGCGTGTTTGATTCCTGGGAATCGGACAAAGCCAAGACCTACCGGAAAATCATGGGAATATCCGATGACTGGGGAACGGCAGTAACGGTTCAGGCCATGGTTTTCGGCAATATTTCCCGGCAATCCGGAACCGGCGTTATTTTTACCCATAACCCCCGATGGTCCGGGGACCGCGTCCGATTGTGGGGGGATTTTACCATCGGCAATCAGGGTGAGGACGTCGTTTCCGGCCTGGTCAATACCATGCCCATTTCCATCTTTCAGCAGGAGGTGGAGATGCGGGATACCGATGTCACTCTTGAAACCCATTTCCCGGAAATTTATGCCGCACTGAAAAACACGGCTATCGACCTGATTGAAAAAAAAGGATGGACGCCTCAGGAAATGGAATTCACCTTTGAAAGTGCTGCCTCCAAAGATCTCTTTATTCTACAGACTCGCGATATGGCCATGCGGGAACGGAAAAAAGTGCTTGCCTTCGATCCGGAAGACATTTCCAGCGACCGGTTTTTAGGGCATGGCATCGGTGTCAGCGGGGGTGCGATGGCGGGCAGGGTGGTCTTTACCGTGGAAGAAATTGAACAGTGGCGGCTCAAGGAGCCGGAAACCTTCCTGATTCTGGTACGCGGAGATACGGTTCCGGACGATATCCGTGAAATCTTTGCCGCCGATGGCTTGCTGACCGCCCGGGGAGGGCTGACCTCCCATGCGGCCGTGGTTGCCCACCGGCTGGGAAAGACCTGTGTGGTCGGGTGTGGAAATCTGATCTGTCGTGAGAAAGAAAAACAATGTGAATTCAATCAACGCCTGCTGTTTTCTGGAGACGCCATCAGCATTGACGGACTGGAAGGTTCGGTTTATCAGGGATTGATCCGCATCAGAGAAACATCGTAAGAATTGTTTGAAAAAACTAATCTGGATAGACGGGATAAAAAATGTTAAAGTTTTTTTTATCTTTCATCCTGTATATCCATGTTAATATTTTTTAGAGGAGCCATGAAAAAGGAAATGGACGCAAACAATACTGTAAAGCTGGGCATAAATGGTTTGGGCAGGATCGGCAAGCTCTCTGTCTGGCATCATGTGGGACGCAGATATTTTGATGAGTTGGTGGTGAATATCGGCAGGCAGGCCGGAGCTTCGCTTGGCGATATCGCCCATTATATCGAAAGAGATTCCACATACGGAAGCTTGCAAATGTTTCTCCACGGGTATCAGGCATCGGCCGTTGTTCAGGATTTGGATGAAAAAGACAGCTCGATGAAAATCAACGGCGTCAAGGTCAGGTTCCTGAGATCCTACCGCAATCCCCGCGACCTTCACTGGAAGGATCACGATGTGAAGCTGGTGGTGGATACCACGGGTCAGTTTCTGGATCCGACCCAGAGTCCGGATCAGCCCGGAGGGTCTTTGAGAGGCCACATTGAAGCCGGGGTTGAAAAAGTGATCGCATCGGCTCCATTTAAAATCAAGGACAAGGGAAGGCCCATGCCCGAGGATGCCATTACAACGGTCATGGGTATCAACGACAATGCTTACGATCCCCGGAGGCACCGGCTCATTTCAAATGCCTCCTGTACCACCACCTGTCTGGCCCATATGATGAAGCCGCTGATTCATGCGTTCGGCCCAAAAAAAATCCTGTCTGCTTCGATGGCCACCATCCATGCCGCCACCGGAACCCAGGCCGTGCTGGACCGGCTGCCCACGGCAGGCGCCACGGATCTGCGCAAAACCCGCAGCATCATGAACAATATCATTCTGACATCCACGGGGGCGGCCAATGCCCTTCGGCTGGTGATTCCCGAGATGGAGCAGATCGGATTCATCGCGGAATCCGTCCGGATTCCCACGGCCACCGGCTCCTTGATCATCCTCGTGGTCAATCTTCAGGAAGAGCTTTTCGGCGGCGCCATCCGAAGAGAGATGATCAACGGGATTTACAGGCAGACGGCTCAGGATGACCCCAGGGGCTATCTGATGTTTTCGGACAAGCAGAACGTATCGGCCGACATCATCGGCCTCCCCCGGGCCGCAACGACCATCGAAGGCCATGAAACCCATACGCGGACCGCGGATGTGACCATCGATCTTGCCAAGGTTCCGGGCCTGGACAAGGCCATTTTGGGTTCCCTGACCGAATCCATCATCAAGATTCCCTTGACCCAGGCCGTGATTTATGGCTGGTACGACAATGAAATGGGAAGCTATGTCAACATGCTCGGGGACCGGACCGTAAGCATTGCCGAACTTTTTGCATGAAAGGAAGTCGGAAGATCAAGGAAAATTGAAAAAATGAAATGGACGGCCGAGGCAGAAGGCGCCATCAAAAAAATTCCTTTTTTTGTCCGCAAGCGGGTCAGATCCCGTGTGGAAAAAGAAGCGGAAGGAGAAGGAAAACCCCTGATCACGCTTGCCGAGGTCAAGGCCACGCAGGCAAGGTTTCTTTCCAGAATGGAAACCGATATCAAAGGGTATCAGATCGAAACCTGTTTCGGGGCAAGCGGATGCCCCAACCGGGCCCATGCCGGCGACGGGCTGATGCAGAAGCTGGAAGCTCTTCTGGCAGAAGAAAACCTTCTGGAATTCCTGAAAAAAGAAGTCAAGGGGCCGCTCAAATATCACCACGAATTTCGGATCACACTGGCCGATTGCCCGAACGCCTGCTCCCAGCCCCAGATCAAGGACATCGGCATCATCGGGGCCTGCGTTCCTAAAATCACTCAAAATCCCTGCTCGCAATGCGAGGCCTGCGCGAACGCATGCCGGGAGCAGGCCATCTGCCTGGATGCCGGATTGCCGGTTATTCAGCTTGAGCGCTGCCTGTCCTGCGGGAAATGCATCGAGGTCTGCCCCACGGGGACTCTTGAGGCCGGTACCCGGGGATATCGGGTGCTGCTCGGGGGAAAGCTGGGCAGACATCCCAGGCTGGCCCGCGAACTTCCCGGCATTTTCAGCGAAGAAGCCGTTTTGTCCATCGTCAAGAACTGCCTTTCGTTCTATCGCCTTCACAGCAAGGGTGGCGAGCGTTTTGCCGAAATCTTCACGGACAAGGTTTTTGAAGAAACAGCCGCAACTTGCAGGCTCATAGAGGGTATAGGCGATGGATGCAAAAAAGGATGACGCACCGCAGTTAAAAACGGATATAGGTCTCATCAGCGCGCTGTCCATCGTGGTGGGCATGGTCCTCGGTGCCGGAGCCTTCATGAAACCGGCGGCGGTAATGGCCGCATCCCATGATTCCACATGGGCGTTTGCCGCCTGGGTCGTCGGCGCTCTTTTCAGCATAGCCGGCGGCCTGACACTGTGCGAGTTGGGCGTCCTGTTTCCGCGTACGGGCGGAGTCTATGTCTTTCTTGAAGAAACTTACGGTACCAAGGTCGCCTATCTGTATGGATGGATGCTGACCTTCATTTATGGGCCTGGGACAATCGGTGCACTATCCGGCTATTTCAGCTCAGTCTTCTGCCTGCTCTTCGGCATTCCGGATCACTATACTGCCGTTGTCGGGCTTGCGGCGATCGCTTTTGTCGTTTTCGTGAACAGCGTCGGCGTCAAGCAGGCAGGATACCTGCAGGTCGTGGCCACATTCTGTAAGCTTATCCCCCTTCTGCTTCTGGTTGTTTTCGGCATGTGGAAAGGCAACGGCCAAGTCCTGAACATCGCAACCCACACCACTGCGGTGACTTCATTTTCACTTGCCGTCATAGCCACACTTTTTGCCTACGACGGTTGGGCACAGGTGGCATCCGTGGCCGGCGAAATGAAGAATCCGGGCAGAATTCTTCCCCAGGCCATCATCGGGGGGCTCCTTTTTCTATCCGCCGTTTACATTGCAATCAACATTGCCATCATCAAGGTTCTTTCTCCGGCCCAGATGGTTGCTCTGGGTCATGATGCCTCTGCCATCGCCGCGCAGAAACTTTTCGGGCTCTATGGCGGCAATCTTGTTTCCGTCGGCATCATGATCTCGATCATCGGCGGGCTTAATGGCTACATCATGACACTGTCGCGCATCGTACTCACCATGGCCGAGCGCAACCAATTGCCTGTCTCGGGTGTCTGGAGCAAGATAGAGAATGACAGCCAAACGCCCGTAAACGCAGCCCTGCTCCTGGCGGTTCTGGCATTTGTCTATCTACAGGTTCTGGATGCCGACCGTCTGTCGGATATCGCCGTTTTCGCCGTCTGGATTTTTTACCTGCTGAGTTTCATCGCTGTTTTTATCGCCCGCAAACAAATGCCTCAGGCACTGCGCAGTTACAAAGTGCCCTTTTATCCGTTGACTCCGTTAATCGCTATCGGTGGCGCCCTTTATATCATATGCGGCATGTGCGCAAGCCACCCGCTATACGCCGTTGTTGCCGTGGGGCTCACGCTGGCTGGAATTCCGGTGTTGTATTTGATAACTCACAGGTTGCCGAGGTTTCCCGGATTTGCCGTCAGCAAAAAATACATTGTCCTGGCAACGGCTTTTTTTGCCTGCGGCGCCCTCATTCTCTTTCCGCAGATAAAAGATACCCGGCCGGTATTGCGGGTGGCCATTGAAACATCCAATCCGCCCATCGCCTTCGAGGATGAAACCGGCAAACCGGCCGGTCTGGACATTGATACCATCCAGGCTGTCGCCCGCGAGATGGGCTATCGGGTTTCCTTTCGCGCGACTGCCTTCAGTCTTCTCTTTTCGGCCGTAGAAAACGATCTGGCCGATGTCGCCATCAGCGAACTGACGATCACGGAGCAGCGCAAGAAAACCGTTGATTTCACGAAGAGCTATTATCAAAGCTCTCTGGCGCTTCTGGTCCGCCCTGAAAGCACGGCCCAAACGCTGGCCGATCTGAAAGGAAAGGCTATTGGCGTCAAGAACCGCTCAACCGGAGATTTTTATATGGAGCAACACCCGGGATATACCGTCCGGCGGCTGAGCATCTTCCCCGATCTGGCAGGGCTTTTAAACGACGGTGTGATCGACGGCATTGTCTTCGATAAACCTGTTATTGAACAATGGCTGGCCAGGCGCACGGTTGCCGGTCGCATCATCATTCTGGAAGGCCAGGAAGAGTACGGCATTGCCTATCAGAAAAAGAATCCCGATCTGGGCCGGAAACTCAACAAGGCCATCGATACGCTGGCTCAAAGCGGGAAATTGGACGGTATTATAAACAAATGGCTTTCAGCAGCAACGGGCCAGGCCGCCTTGTGAGGTTTCGCGATATTCAACTTTCATGTCCCGGCCGGTCAGGTTCATCGCTTCCACCGCCTTGTCCAGGCCCACGATATGCCAGACAGGCAGCCCTTCGCGTGCGATCAGCCAGGCCGTGTAAGCCTTGACCGCTCCCATGGCGTTACGCTCGATGCAGGGACTCTGCACATACCCTTTCACCGGGTCGCATGTCATTCCCAGATGGTGTTCCAGCGCGGTTTCGGCTGCATTTTCGGCTATCTGCACCCCGCTGCCACTGGCAAAGGCAACAAGTGCCGCCGCCATGCTGGATGCCACCCCGATTTCTCCCTGGCACCCCACTTCCGCCCCGGAAATACTGGCGTTCTGCTTGGCGATGAATCCAACGGCAACCGATGCCAGGAGCGCGCTGCGTATGGTTTCCAGCGGCAACTTGTAGTGATGCCGCAGCAGGGAGACAATTGCCGGAATCACGCCTGCCGATCCGCAGGTAGGGGCGGTGACCACAATATGTCCGGCCGCGTTTTCTTCGGCAGCGGCAAAGGCGTAGGCGCAAAGATAGACCAACAAGCGTTCCGCGTTTTGCGACATCCCCTTGGCCCGCTGATATAACAGGGCCGCCTTGCGGTGCAGTCCGATCGGGCCGGGCAGAAATCCTTCGGTATGCACCCCGCGCTGTACCGATGCTTCCATAACGGTGATGATCCGGTCCAGGCGGCGGTTGATCTCTGTCTCGTTCAGCCCGGTAATGGCCTTTTCGTTGGCCATCATCAGCGCATCCAGATTGAGCCGGTGCTTCTTCATCTGTTTCCATAACTGCTGGGCATTTTCGTAAGGATAACGCGGTGCGCCCCGCTCTGATTCCTGCCACCCCTTCCACTGCAGAAAGCCGCCGCCAACCGAATAATACTCTTTTTCAAGAATGACGCCGTCTCTTCCGGAAAGGCGGATCACCATCGTGTTGCTGAACGGGAAGTCGAAGCATCCGGCGTCAAACAGGATGTCCGTGCCCCGAAACGGCACGGGGTGAGCACCGGCCTTCAAGGTGAAAGCGGCATCCCGCTCCAGGGTCAGGCCATCCAGGAAATCCGGAGGACAGTCTTCAGGGGATTTCCCCATGAGTCCGGCCAGGATCGCCCGGTCGGTGCCGTGCCCCTTGCCTGTGGCAGCCAGAGAACCGTACAGGAATACCTGAATGCCGGTTGCAATTGCCTGTATTTCCGCCGGAAGTTCGGCCATCAGCCGGTAAAAATCAAATCCGGCCTTCATCGGCCCGATGGTGTGGGAACTGGACGGACCCGGGCCGATCTTCAACAATTCGAATACGGATGTGGTGATGATAGTCATGGCTTTTCCTTATGGTTTTCAAATCGCTATCCCCGTTTCCAGAATATTCTTAAAAAAAGGATCGGGCGCCAAAAGGGATTCCGGGCGGTAAGGTACTGGCGATAATCGATTATCCGTTGCCAACGTCAGTCGTCTGATTCTGTTGCGATCTTTAAACCAGTCTCCTTCAAAATCGTCCGACACCAGCGCTACATCAATATCGCTCCACTCATCCGCCTTCCCGGCTACATAGCTGCCGAACAAAACCATTTTCCGGATACGGATGTGATGCGCCTCCAGTGATTTTAGATAGTTGTTTATGACTTCTCGGACTGAATCCGGGATGTTATCCATCGGGGTAGATCTCCTTGATGTCGTCAAATTTTTTCGCTGCAAACTCTTCCGTACACTTTTTAAAAAAATCATGGGTGTAAGCCGGATACCGTACTTCCAGATTGTAATCGGTAATTTCTGACAAAAATTCTTTCTGCTCATCATTGACTTGAAGATTGGCGGCTTCAGCCAGTCTTACCAGATTATGCGTTCTGGGAGGAAGTTGATTGTTGTTATCCCGCACATAGGCTGCCTTATCGGAATAGTTGTCCGCGTTTTTAACATACGATTCAGCCTCATTTCGTTTTTTCAACAACTGGTATTTCGTGTCGGCCAGTATCTGATCCGCTTGCGCCGTGCCGATTTGATTCTGCGGTAGAGAAAGCATTTCATGGATAATCCGTCTGGCTTCCGCTAATATCTGATTATGGCCATCGACATCAAGCAACTCATCCCGGACGATTCCCTCTTGAATTGTTGCACGTCCCTTCACATCCGCCTCAATTGTGCCTTTATGCACCGGCTCCAGGTTGAATGCTTTCGGCAGGATGCTTAACAGGGATAATCCGCTGTTCAATATCAGCCCAAATTTTGCGCTTCATCATTCTCAAATCATACTCGGTTTGGAGATTCAGCCAGAACTGGGCTTCCACTCCAAAGTACCGCTGTAGTCTTAACGCTGTGTCGGCTGTAATGGCCCTTTTTCCATTGACTATTTCACTTATCCGATTGGGAGGGACCGAAAGATCCCGGGAAAGCTGGTTTATGCTGATACCCATGGGCTCCAGAAAATCTTCACGAAGAATTTCTCCTGGATTTATTGGGTCAAGCATGTCAATTTTACGCATAGGAACACCTCAATGATAGTCCGCAATTATAACGTGATACGCATTTCCATCCTGCCACTCGAAACTTACACGCCACTGTTTGTTGATACTGATAGCATATTGACCTTTATGATTTCCGGAAAGGGCGTGAAATGCATTCCCTGGGTTAAGCATCAAAGCCTCGATACTGGGAGCGGCATGTAAAACCATTAGCCGTTTTCTTGCCTGCCTTTCGAAGGACTGGAAACGTCGTACCCGTTGATCATTAAATAGTTTTTCAGTATCTCGACAAGCAAATGATTTAATCATATGTAATAGTGATATTACGCGATACGTAATATGTCAACCGGTATTCACATGCGCAGACATAACTGACGGGAAATCACCATTGACAAGTGATTCTGAATTAGAATACATGAACAACTTCATATTTTCTTTCTTCAGCGGTTGTGTTTTTTCATCTCTGATGTGCCATTTACCCTGGAAGTTGCACCCCATGCCTTCTCTCTTTAGCTTTATGCGATTTCCATCCGTATTCCGCCATCGCGCCTATGCCATGTTGTGGATCGGCCGTTTGTTGACAACGATCGCCACCTTGGCCCAGAGCGTGGCAATCGGGTGGTCGGTCTATTCCATCGCACGCCAGACCCACGATGAACAGCAGAGCATGTTTCTTGTCGGGATGATCGGACTGGCGCAATTTTTGCCGATGTTCGCCCTGGCCCTGATTGCGGGGGAAACCGCGGATCGTTACGACCGGCGCAAAATAATATTTTGCTGCGGGGCGCTGCAGGTCTGCTGCGCGGCGGCCTTTACCCTGCTGTCGCTACAGGAGCATCCGCCGCTGCTGCCGATCTTTGTCGTTGCGGGATTTTTCGGCATTGGCCGCGCTTTTTTCATGCCTGCGGGAGCATCCCTGGTTCCGCTGCTGGTGCCGATCGATGAGCTGCCGAAGGCGATAGCATGGAACACTTTCAGCGTCCAAAGCGGCATGATTCTGGGGCCGTGGATGGGCGGCGTGCTGTGCGAGCTGGCACCGGCTTATGCCAATGCCACGGCGTGCGCGCTTTATCTTCTGGCCTGCGCTGCATGGATTTTTCTGGTGAAGATGCCCCTCAAAGCCAAAGCCAAAAGCAGCGACGCTTCCCGCCTGACAATGATCCGCGAAGGACTGTCGCATTTATGGCGCAGCAAGATCGTGCTGGGCGCGATATCGCTTGACCTGTTCGCCGTTCTTTTGGGCGGAGTCACGGCGCTGTTGCCCGCCTATGCCAAAGACATCCTTTTCATCGGCCCCGAAGGTTTCGGGCATTTGCGCGCGTCCTTTGCCGCAGGAGCGGGGTGCCTGACCTTGTGCCTGGCGCTCTGGCCGATCAAAAGGCGTGCCGGAAAATGGATGCTGGGTGGCGTGATGCTCTATGGGCTTGCCACACTTTGCTTTGCCTTTTCACGTGATGTGCGGCTTTCCATGCTGGCACTGGCCGTGGCCGGATCCGCCGATTCCATTTCCGTCTTCGTGCGGCAGAATCTGGTGCAGATCGTCACCCCCGACGCGATGCGCGGAAGGGTATCCGCCGTGTCGGGCTTATTCATCAGCGCTTCGAACGAACTCGGCGAATTTGAAAGCGGCGTGGCTGCCAGATTCCTTGGTATTGTCGGCTCCGCGGTCTTCGGCGGCGCAGGTTCGATCGTCGTAACCGGCCTGTGGGCCAAAATTTTCCCAGCCTTGCGCAAAGCGGATCGCTTGATACCGGCGGCAAAATAAAGCGGCCGTGATTGGAAACCGGACCATGTTTCTCGGATTATCGCAATGAATGGGGTTGACAGGCAAAAGGAAACAATAGGAGGTATAGATGCTGATTCCTCTTGATCGCAGCAAGATTTTCGTTTTCATAATTCTTCAGATTTCTATTCTGTTATCATCGGGTTGTTTCAAAAACGCCTGGTCGGCAGATGGCGGAGCAGGCCAGTCCAATACGAACACCCAGACCTTTGTCACGTATAAATATATCGATCCGATGACGCGCATGGAGGTTTTCCGCATGCTGATCCCCAAAAGCTGGAAGGCCGAAGGGGAGGTTAAATGGTCAGCCGATCCAGCCCTGCCTGTTCAGTCGCGTTTCCGTTTTTTTAATCCCAGCGGTTCGGAGGAACTCAACTTCTTTCCCGCCCATGCCTTTTTCTGGACCAGCAACACACTCTTTCTCACCACCAATCCCCCCGGCTCCCTGCGGTTCGGCACAAGAGTTGCCAAACCTGTGGCCCTGCATGAGGCATTTACCCGCACGATCCTTCCGGATGCCAGACGGAGCATGGGAAAGATGGTAATCATTCGGGAGAATCCGGTTTCGGAACTGGCGGGACTTGCCAGAGGTCTGCCTGTCCAGGGAGTCCATGCTTTGGCAGAAGCCGGAAAAATGCGAATCGGATATGACGAGGGCGGAAAGCAGATGGAAGAGGAATTCTACGCTGCCGTCAGTCAGTTTGTCACGCAAATGCCAGGCTCCGGAGCAGGCGGCGGCTACTTTATCAATTACTGGTACATCGATTATGTCTTTTCTTTCAGGGATGAAAAGGGAAAACTGGATTCCCGCTCAAAGATTTTTCAGACAATGGTCTATTCCCTGAAATTCAACCAGCAATGGATTGCCAAGGTCGTCAATGTCAAGGAGATGATTACGCAATCCTACATCAAGGGTATCAAGGCAATCGGCCAGATGGGGCAGATGATCGCCCAGGCTGGGAGTCAGATGCGGGAAGATCAGCAACGGGCATGGGAACAGCGGCAACAGGTGAATGACCGGATTGTTCAGAACTTCAGCGACCATATCCGGGGGGTGGAAAGGTATAACGATTCCCGTGCAGGAAAGGAAGTGGAACTGCCGGCCGGGTACGGCAATGCCTGGGCCAATGATCTGGGCGAGTATATCGTCAGCGAAAGCCCGAGTTTCAATCCCAACATCCATTCCAATCAGCACTGGGAACCGTTGACACCGGCACGGTAAAGGAGACTACTTCGTCTTTTCGCGCTCTGCTGTGACGCAGTAAATGCCGCGGCCTTCAAGGCCCGGTGCAAAACACAGATTGTCGGATTTGCAGGTGGCCCTGCGGCGGTCTCCGGATTTCCAGCGTGAAATCAGATCCGGCTCCCGGATGAAGGGTCGGCTCATGGCAATATAATCCGCCACTCCCTCTGCCACAAGCTGCTCGGAAACCTCAATTGAGCGGTTGCCGCCCACCAGAATCAAGGGAATGGCAATCTGTTTTTTAAAGGCCCGCAGTTCTTCCCTGAAATAGGCTTCTTTGTCCGCCGAGTTGATTCCAGGGCGGCTGGGAGAGAGCTTGCCGCCGGTAAGCAGCCCGCCGCTCAACTCGATGGCATCCAGGCCAGCATGGGCCAATAATTTCCCGGCGATCAGGGAATCCTCAAGGCTGAGCCCGTTTTCCGCAAAATCCAGGCAGTTCATTTTGATTAGTACCGGAAAATCTTTTCCCACTGCCTTTCGAATGGCGTCAACCACTTCAACATGAATACGGGCACGATTTTCGATGCTTCCGCCATAGCTGTCCGCCCGCCGGTTGAATATGGGAGAGAGAAACTGGCTGAGCAGATAGCCGTGGGCCGCATGAATCTGCACCCCGTCAAAGCCCGCTGATTTTGCCCTTCGAGCCGCATCGGCAAAAGCGGCAACCAGGTCATGGATATCCTGCGCCGTCAGTTCTTTCCGCGGGGTCCGGCTGAGGCCCTCATAATCGGAAGCCACCACAGGGGGCTGGCCGGTTAATTTTTCGGGCGCAAAATGACCGGCATGGGCCAGTTGCATGACGATTTTTCCGCCTGCCTCATGGACAGCCGCCGTCAATTCGCATAGTCCCGGAATCAGCCCGTCCTTGTAAACGCCAAGCTGCCAGGGGCTGGCCTGTCCTTCCTGCCGGATGTAAGTGTGACCGCTGATGATCAGCCCCACGCCGCCTTTGGCAAGAGTGGTCATGGTGTCAATCAGCCTGGGTGTGACCGCGCCTTCAGGGCTGGCCATCCCTTCCCAGGTTGCCGATCGCACAAAGCGATTCGCCAGTTTCATACCGTTGATTTCACTGCTTTCAAATAGTCTGCTCATGCTTTTCCTCCGGTTCCGATTCAATTAAAACCCTGTCGAATGATCACATCCAGCCCATACAGGTCCGAGTAACGATTTTTATAAAAGGGCGATTTTCATCTTTTGACGTGCCTATTCCAGACATGGGGGTAAGAAAATAGCTATCATAATTGGCGGTGGGAGGCAAGGCAAGGAAACGGTTTTTTCAGCATCCGCAGCATCATCGAGGGAAATACAACAGCCCGGTATTATCGGTGGTCACCGATAATACCGGATGGAACCGTTACTCTATGAGCACGAGCACTTCGTCCGCACTCACCGATTGACCTACTTTTACCTTGATTTCTTTAACCACACCACCGGCAGTGGCGAAAATGGGGTTTTCCATCTTCATTGCCTCCAGTATGAGCAGTTCATCATCCTCGTCAATCTGGTCACCAACATTGACCAGAATCCTTGCGATCATTCCCGACATGGGGACCTGTATTTCCGTACTCATAATAACCCTCCTTATAGTTTGTAATTCAATGATGTTCCTGGTTATGCAGGGGGAGTGTTTGTTTATTGTTATGAAACGACTTTTCCTGCCAATGCGAAAAATGTAACTGTAATCTCTATGATCGTTCCCCCGAACCGCAGGCGAGGATGATGATCCCGAGCCACGACAAAACATATCCCGAAACCGTTACCACCTGGTTCATTTCCCAGCTCAGCGCGGGAGCCACCAGACGAACGGCTGCCACGCCCGCAAGGGCGACAGTTGTACCGGCAATCCAATATCTTTTTCGTTTTAAAATCTTGTTCATCGCAGTAAGGTTACAAAAATCGCGGCGATAATGGCCGAGGTAATCACACCCGAAACATTCGCTCCCATGGCAAAGGGCAGGATGAGGGCATGGCGGTTGACTTTCTGGATCTCCTTCTGTGCCACTTTTGCCGTGGTGGGTACGCAGGATACGCCGGCAATTCCCACCACGGGGTTAAATTTCCCTTTTGTAAGGAAATACATGACATACCCGCCGATGATGCCGCCAATGCCCGAAATGAGCAGGGCAAGACTTCCGAGAAATAACAGAATCAAGACCTTGGGATTCAAAATGGTGTTCGCCTCGCAGAGGACACCCAGAAGAAGTCCCAGAAAAAAAGTGGATCCATAAAGAACCGGCCCCTCGATGAACTCGACAAAACGGGCCACGCCCGACTCCTTGATGATAACACCCAGAAAGAAGGACATGAAAAGGGGGGCCGCCACCGGAAAGAGGAGGCAAAGAATGGTACAGGTGATGATGGCGAAGGTGAGCTTTTCGCCCGATGAAATCTTTGGAATGCTTTTCAGATCCATCTTGATTCCCCGAAGACGCTTCGGCACCAGGAGTCTGACCAGAAAAGGATAACCCCCGTATGTCAGGCTCAGGTAAAGGTAGGCAACGATGGTGATGGGAACGAAAAGATCCTTGGCCAGCATCAGGGAGGTAAACAGGACCATTGGTCCGTCCGCTCCGCCGACAATGGCAATCGATGCCGCTTCCTTGTAGGTCAATCCCATCCAGACGGCGATGGGAAAGGTTGCGATCGTCCCCAGCTCTGCAAAAATGGCGATCACCATGCTGCTGAACGGCGCCATCATCACATAGCCGACGTCCGTGATCACCCCGATTCCCATGAATACCAGACAGGCGATCAGACCATTGCTGAAGGTGAAGGTGTAGATCGGCTGGAGAAAATTGATCTGCAGGATATCAAGCAGCTTTATGGGATCGCTGACCATGGGATCGATGAAAATCGTTCCCATGCTGGTTGCCGACAGGTAAAGCACCGCTGCGTTGACGGACGCCATGCCCACCCCCATGGGGATCATGATCAGGGGTTCGAGCGTTCCCTTGGCGCCCAGGTAAACAAAGGCGATACCCAGGGCAATCAGAACAATCCGCCCGATGGCAATCAACGGATCTCCCATGACCAGGGTGGCTATTCCCTGAAACAAGTACAAAACATCCAGATGCGGCATGATGAGCTCCATTTCTTTTTAGCGGGATGTTCCCGGTTTTGCAGAAATTTCAACGGCAACCGGCACCGTGCTGTTTCTTTGGAGTTTGATGATGCCGAATAGCAATTTGATCATCCCGGCAACGCCCAGGGATATGACGGTGCAGATCAGATAGGTAACAACGGCCACTTGTACGGGCCCCATGGTTGCGGATGCGTTCATTGATTCTTTTTTCCTTATATTATAAAAACCCGCTCACCGAGAAAGTGAGCGGGTGCACAATCAACTTGCTGGCCTGACCGGCAGTCCCGTCACCATCTGGGACCGGATCAACCGGGGCAGGATCATGTGATGCTGGGGGCAGATGGATTTCGGATTCTGATAGGCGCCGTTTGCAAAAGCGATCATATATTTCCGGATATCCTCGAACCGCACGATTTCATCCACGAAACCTTGCTTGGCGCAGTACATGGGCCGGGACGTTTCCGCGTAATGCTCGACCAGATCGTTCATCTTCTCAATCGCCGGATCCAGGGATTTGCCGGCATCCTTTTCCTTGACCAGTCTTCGGGCATAAGCGGCTGCGGCGGCAGTTTCCCCGTGCATGACGTTGATTTCCGTGGCCGCTGTTCCCAGGGTGAAGGCATTGTGGTTGTTGGCAGTGGGTCCCCCGAGTACATAATGGGCCGCTGCCGTTCCCTTTCGGAGAACCACGAGCATCATGGGCAGTTCCGTCTGCTCGATGGAGTAGATGAGCGATTGTCCGAGGCCCAGCAGCTCGGCCTCCTCTGCCGTATCTCCCACGTCGATTCCGGAAGTATCCTGGAACCAGATGATGGGAACCCGATCCCGGCCGCAGAGCGTGACGAATTCGTTCATATTGATCAGTCCCTGCCGGTAGAGCTTGCCGCCCATGCCATGATATTCATCCGTATATTCGGGGTAGTTGAGTATCAATCCCTGACGATTCCCGATAACGCCCACAAGGAGTCCATCCACCTTCACCAGGCCGCAATACATCTCGGGTCCGAAACCGGGGCGGAATTCCATATGCTCGGAATTATCCGCCAGTCTTGCCAGAACATCTTCGAAGGAATACACTTTTTTCTTGTTCATGGGGATTATCGAGGACAGATCCGATGGTGAAAATCTGGGTTTCGCAGGCTCGGCCACGCGAAAGAATTTCGGGTCATATGCCGGCAGATAGGCCATCCATTCCTTGATACCATCCAGAACCTGTGTCTCTGTTTCATAAACGGCCTTAAAAAAACCCGTTTTGTTGTAATGGATACTGACACTTCCCGGAGGAACCGCCTTGAACTGTCTAGTCGCTTCGATGAGTGCCTCGGCTCCTTCCAGGTCGAAAGACCCCTTGGGGCTCATGCCGCCGACAATGCCGCTGCCGCCAACTGCGATATTGCTCTTCTTGTGTGCGAGTAAAATCGTCGGGCTGATTCCCTGATAACCGCCTCCGGCCGGATTCGTCCCATATATGCCCGCAATGACAGGCACACCATCCTGCTCCAGTTCGGCATGCCGGAAGAAACAAGTCCCCTGGCCGCGCCGGTTGGCGTACACTTTCTCCTGTTCGGGAAGCTTGACGCCGGAACAGTTCACCAGCCAGACAAGGGGCAGGTGCAGGATCTTGGCCATGTCCGTGACCCTCAGATTGTTGTCGGCCTGTCCGGCAATCCAGGCGCCCGCGATCCACTTGTTGTTGAAACCGATGACCACGCACCATTTCCCGTTGATTTTGGCAAGACCATCCACAACGTTTGTCTGTCCCGACTCTTCCTGCTCCGGATCATAAATGGTGTGAAGCGGGCAGAATGTTCCCGGATCGACCAGGTAGTTGATTCTCTCCCAAACCGTCATCTCGCCCCGTTTATGCAGGGCTTCGGTGGAAACGCCATAATTCTTGATCCGATCGATTTCGGCGTCGATCTCTTCCATGACCGCTTTGACTTCGGTCCGGTTTTCCTGCATGTCCTCTACCTGCCGGGGCCGGAGCGCTTTGCCCAAATCATCCATTTTTTCGAAATACTGTCTCATATTTCAAACACCTTTTGCTTCAATTCCGTTTTCGGATTGTATCGTTTGGGTTATCTATTCGCTTTTTTGACGCCAAGCTGATCCAGGGCGATGATCATCTTGCAGATGTTCGTGGATCCTTCAACCATGCTGTAAGTGGGCGCATCGCGGTAATATCTGGCAACGGGGTATTCCGTGGAATATCCGTAAGCACCCAGGATTCTCATGGCAAAGTTGGCGCATTTTGTCGCGGTTTCCCCTGAAAACAATTTTGCCTGGGCAACGTCGAGTCCGTTGTTCAGCATGCCGTTATCCTTTGCTACGGCGGCTCTATATACCAGCAGTCTTGCGGCATCGATATCTGTGGCCATTTGAGCGATCATGTCCTGATTCATCTGAAATTCACCGATGGATTTTCCAAACTGCTTCCGGGTGTTGCAATATTTGACGGCCTCATCCAGACATGCCTGGGCCAGACCCACGCCGCCAGCCGCAGCGGAAAGCCGGGTGTGATTCAAAGAGCTGAAGAGAATTTTGGCGCCATCGCCGACTTTTCCCAACAGGTTTTCCTTGGGGATTTTAACGTTATCAAAAAAGAGTTCCCCCGTGGGAGAGGAGTGGGACCCGAGTTTTTCCAATGCCGAAGTTTTGATGCCGGCAAAATTCTTTGGCTCGATGACAAAGGCGGAAAGCCCCTTGGAGCCTTTGGATTTATCGGTATAGGCATAGCAGATCAGGACATCGGCAATGGCGGCATTGGATATCCATGTTTTGGAGCCGTTCAGAAGAAAACAGTCATCCTTTTCCTCAGCCGTTGATTTCATGGACATGGTGTCTGATCCGGCATCGGCCTCGGTGATCCCGAATCCGCCAAGGTATTCGGCGGTGCAGAGCTTTTCGACATATTTTTTCTTAAGAACTTCTTCTCCGTAAGTAAAAATCGTATAAGCGCATCCCAGCACCTGCATGTTCACCTGCACCCTCAGGGAACTGGATGCTTTTGCAATTTCTTCGGTTACGATCATCGCGGCCAGCCATCCCATGTTTTCACCGCCGTAGGTTTCGGGGATGACCGTACCGAAAAATCCCAGTTCGCCCATGGGCCGAACGGCTTCCTCGTAGGGGAAATGATTATTCGCATCCCATTCATCGGCAAAGGGAGCTATTTTTTTCTTTGCAAATTCACTCACTGCTTTTTTCAACATCGTAAGTTCTTTGGAGAGACCAAAATCCATTTAATCACCTTTTTCCTTAATTGCTGTTGTTGATAATGACCCGTTGAACCATCTTCTTGTGCTCGTTGCCCCTTCATAGCAAATTAAGGGCCAGCCGTGGAATGGTAATGGGTTAAAGATGATATGGGTTGTTATATCAGTGTGATAATATGGAAGTGCAGGGATCTGTATTGCGAAATACACATGTCCTGTTTTCTGGACATTGTTGGGGAAGGGATGGAAGAATAAATGGTATTACATATTGTATTTATTGTAGATAAAATGATTATTGTCTGATTTGTCAGACATGTACAACAATATGGACAGTTTGGGTGGAGGGTGTTCCCTCAGTTTATTGTTTTCGCGGGACCGTTGTTTCTTGTGAATCATAGCCCATGCGTTTAAGCCTTTCATAAAGAGAGGATCGGTGAATCCCCAGAATTTTTGCGGCTTTCAACTTATTACCTTTGGTGAGTTGAAGTGTTTCCAAAATGATTTTTTTTTCAGCATCATCCAGTTTCCTGCGAAGCGTCCCATCCGGTGAAACAACGCCAGGCAAGGATTTTTCAATGCCCTGGTTTCGGATCATAACGGCAAGGTCTTCCATGTGAATGACATTGTCCTTGGAGACGATCATCACCCTTTCCAGAACATTTCTCAGCTCTCTGACGTTTCCCGGCCAAGTGTATTGCTTGAGGGCTTCCATGGCATTATCTGCTATGCTGGAAGGGCCCCAGCCGATTTCCTCTTTCAACAGGGACATTAAATGCATGGATATAATGGGGATGTCTTCCCGGATTTGCCTCAAGCTCGGGGTTTGAATCTGAAAGACATTAATTCGAAAATACAGATCCATCCTGAAGGCTTCTTTCTTTACCAGATCCAGAAGGTTTCTGTTCGTGGCGGCAATAAGCCGGAAATCAACGTCAACCGGTTTGGTTCCCCCGAGACGGTCCACCGTCCTTTCCTGGATGACGCGGAGCAGCTTTGCCTGCATCGGGACGGGCAACTCGGCAATTTCATCCAGAAAAATGGTTCCGCCTTTCGCCAGTTCGAATTTTCCCGGTTTTCCCTTTGTCCGGGCCCCGGTAAATGCGCCTTCCTCATAGCCGAAAAGTTCACTTTCAAACAGATCGGGTGGGATGGCGGCGCAATTGACGCGGATAAAAGGTTCTTTGGCTCTCTGGCTGCATGTGTGAATAAAATACGCGATCACTTCCTTGCCCGTTCCGGTTTCCCCGGTAATTAATACCGATGCATTCGTTCTTGCGGCCTGAAAGGCGCTTTCTTTGGTGGCCTGGAGTAGAGCGGACTGACCCACGATCACGGCGCCGCCTTTCATATTGTTTACCTGCTCCTGCAGCGCCAGAATTCTTCCATTCAGTTGCTCAATTCTTTTATGAAGGTCAAGTACTTTCGATGTTTCGTTGAATATTCCCTTGCCAACGGCGCCGATGATTTCATCCTTGTAATTGCGTAAGGGAATCCTTGATATGACTTGCTGGCGTCCGGCAATGTACAACGTATCCCCGATTCTGGCCCTTCCTTCCTCCAGGACTTCATGAAGGTGAGTTTCCGGGATGACGTCCGAAATGTGTTTTCCGATCGCATTCTCCGGATCAAGATTAATGAGACTTTTGCTGAAACGGCTCATGAAGCGGATAATGCCTTTTTTGTCGATAACTATCGGGCACTCATAAGGATTGTCTATAAGTGCGTTGACAAAGTCTTCATCCAACTCGCCGAAACCCCTCAAATCTGATTTTTTTCCCATACCATACCTTCTCGATCATAATGCCCGGAAACTTGAAATAACATGCTGCGGGGATTGTAACATATGAAAAGGATCAAAACAAATGACGGGAAAATATTTTGAAATCTTGCATGATGTGGGCTTGTGCCGATATGATACTCCGACAGGTTGGATCTGAGGCTATGCGTTTAAATTAAGCCGTCCGTTGTCAACAGCCATCGGGTCTATCCTTCAATCCTGGGAATCGGATGCGTCCGGTACATCAAGCGGCGTTTGGCGATGAATGCGATTTTCTTCATGAGAAAAAAACCCAATTCAAAATCCTGGTAGCACAAGAGCATGAGATCATCGGCGCGGAAGCGAATCACCTTGACTGGCGTCAGGGTTTTGGCATTGCTTAAATAGGCTTTGGGAGCCATTTCAATCAACGATGAAAATCCAATCGCGCCGCCCGGCGCGATGGTTTCCAGGCGTACGGTTTTGCCGGTAAGGCTTTCCACCTGCAGGCTGATTTCCCCTTCCACGATAAGATAGAAGAATTCCGCGGTGCGTTGCTTTTTATTCAAAAAAACGCCGGCTTCATAGGCTCTCAGTTCAGATACCGCAGCCAGGCGTTTAATCATTTCATCCGAGAATTCCTCGAAAAAGGAAATGGATTTGAGGATATCGGGATTAAGCATCGGCTTTCTCCTTATTCGGCGTGGACAGTGCAATGGCTCGATTCAATAGAGGAGCCTCCTCTTTTCGGGTCATCGCGGATTTCAGCCTGTCTGATGTCAGTTGATTTTGAGTTGTTTTGCGATTAATTCGGCGATATCAAACGCTTTTTGTTCTTCGGTAAATTTTTTGCATCCGTCGGTAAGCATCAATAAACAGAATGGACAGGCCACGGCAATACAGTCCGCGCCGGTATTCAGGGCTTCCTGTGCCCGGGTCTGGTTGATGCGGACTCCGGCCTCTTCGGCCCAGTAATTACCGCCACCGCCGCCGCAGCAAAAGCTGTCCCTTCCGTGGCGCGGCATTTCCACAAGTTTACCCACGGCGCGTACTGCCTGTCGCGGAGCATCCAATATATTGTTGCGCCTTCCAAGATAACACGGATCATGGTAGCAAATGGTTTGGTTCCCTGCATTGATTTGTAAGCTGCCGGTAGCGATCAGGGTTTCGATCAGAACGCTATGAGGAATCACCTCATAGGTCGTTCCCAGCATTTTGTAGTGGCGGGTAAAGCTATTATAGCAGTGGGGACACAGGGTGATGATTTTTTGAATCCCAAGGGCTTCGAAATCCTGGATATTTTGCCGGGCAATTTCATTAAAGAGAAATTCGTTTCCCATTTGCTTGGCCGGATCACCGGTGCAGCGGGCTTGCTCCAGAATGCCGTAAGAAACGCCGGCAGCTTCCAGGATGCGGACCATGGCCCGTGCGATCTTCTGTGCCCGCTCTTCATAGGTGGCGGTGCAACCGATCCACAAGAGATATTCGGTGTGACCGGCTTCAAATACAGGGACTTGAAGTCCTTTGCGCCAATCCCGCGGCCCTGCGCTGGTTCCGAAAAAAGGATGCTGGCGCTGCTCCAGGGAACTGTTGGCTTTTCCCATCAGATCCGGAATTTCGGAACGTTCCATGACCAGGTTTTGGCGCAGCTTGAGAATGCTCTTGGGTTGATTGATACAAACCGGGCAGGCTTCCATGCAGGCTGCGCAGGTGGTGCAACAAAAAATCGCTTCTACGCCCACTGCGTCAGCCAGGGAGTCGTCTTGCCTGTCAGCGGTGGTCAGCACCTGGGCCAGCGTCGTGATGACCCCCTTGGGAGACAGGGGTTTTCCGGTTTGGGCCGCCGGGCACACTTCATGGCATCGTCCGCACCACAGACAGGCGTCGAAATCGAGCAGACGCTTACGGGTAAAATCCGTTAATTTGGCTACCCCGAGGGTTGGCATTTCATCGTCGGTTTCATTGTCGAAAGAAGCAAAATCGATGACCCCCATTTTGGGCCCAGGCATCGGATTCGCCAAAGCAGCGTTCACCGGCGCCAGAAGCATGTGAACCATCGGTGAGAACGGCAGATAAGCGATAAAGGCCAGGGCCATCAGTCCATGAGCCCACCAGAATCCCTGATGCAAACTCATTGCAAAGGGGCCGTTGACCCAGCCGGCAAGCCAGTTGCCCACAAAAGCGCCCGCGTCAATCCGGGTTTGGGCGATTCGCAAGGCTTCAACAAAAAATCCGCTTAAAATGACCAGGCCGAGCAAACCGACAATCGGTGTAAATCCCAGGCGCTGTGCGGGCTGTATCAACCTATCCGGAGGGATGAGCCTGTGCAGGAGTAAAAAAGCAAGGCCGATCAGTGCCGCCAATCCTGCCGCATCCAGCCCGAATGCCATGACCCATCGGTTGAAATTTCCGGAAAAGACCGGCAGGCCGAACAGCACATTCAGAAAGGTCAGGGTGGTGCCGATCAAAAGCACAACCATCGACCATAGGAGCATGCCATGGGCAATGCCGGTATATATCTTTTTATAGATACGGGTTCCCAGAATTCCCCGGAAAAACAAGGCGGATACAAAAACCGGTCCGATTTTGCCGGGAAGATTCGGTCCACTCAGCCGAATCCGCGCCTTGCCCTGCCTGATCCGAGCCCAGTGCCGATACAGGCCGTACAGAAACACGGCCATCATGGGAATCGCCAGCGCATCGATCAGTAAACCGTAATTGATGTTCCAGTACGGTACCCGGGGCATCAGCGTTCCTCCCTGAGAACTTCCGTCAACACCGGCACAATGGTTTTATAGTCGCAGACAATGCCGAATCGTGCCCGGTTGAAGATATTGGCTTCTTCGTCCTTGTTGATGGCGACCACGCATTTGGCATTGGCGATGCCGGCCAGATGCTGACTTGCGCCGGAAATTCCGACTGCGACATACACGGACGGCGCAACGATGTTGCCGGTCTGGCCGATTTGCTGGGTCGGCAGTGCCCAGCCTTCGTCGACCGCGCCCCTGGACGCACCCACAGCCCCGCCCAAAACATCGGACATTTCTTTTAACATGGCAAAGTTTTCGGCAACGCCGATACCTCTGCCGCCGGAAACAATGATTTCGGCATCCTCCAGGGGAATGCCTTCGCTTTTTTGCGTTTTTTCAGAAATTAAACGGATGGGGGATTTTTCAACAGCCAGCATTGATGCGGGTGTGACACCGGAAAGTTCCGCGGGTTCAAAATATTTACGACGAATGGTTAAAATCACCGGGTATTTGACAATCTTATATTTACCGACAGCTTTGCCGCCGTACAAAGGTCTTATCACGGTGTGATTATCGTCGATGCCGATAACTTCGGAAATCAGCGCGGCGCCAATGCCGACAGCCACGGGACCGGCGATTTCAGCGCCTACAGTTGTAGCGCTTAAAAGGATAACTTCATACCCTTCATCCTGAATGAGTTGGGTTATTGCCGGAACAAGATTGACGGCGATCTTCTCGTTTGTTTGATAGGCTTTATTGAATTGACCGGGGATGTCCCCGGCGCCAAGGGCCAGAATGTCCGGGGCATCGCCGAAATATTTACTGACCGTTGTCAATTCTCCCATTCTTTTCGGATCGATAACATCAATGATCAGCGTCTTCATAGGTATCGCTCCTCCCTCAACTTCGAAAGCAATATTTTTGCGGTTTCACGTAAATCATCCAGGGGCAGGAATTCACATACCGATTCCATCTTCGGGATTTCAACAGAAAGCTCTTCCACGTTCATGGCCATGCCGTTTATGGATGCAAGCTTTTCCACCGGTTTTTTCTTGGCGGCGAAAATTGCACGCACCACGGGAATGCGAGGTACATTTTCAGGAATACTGGTGATGGACAGCACCCCTTTTCCGCTAAAGCCAAGCTCGCGGCAGCCGTCTTCATTCTGCTGCGACACATTCCAATCACCGGCCCCTGCTTCCACCTTGCTGACGCGTGGAATAAACGGATATTCCAGCATTCTGGCCAGAAGTCCGGGGACAATGCCACGATCCATGTCCGCCGACTGCTGTCCGGCCAAAACCAGATCCACATCGCCCAGACTGTCAATTGCCATTTTCAAGTTGGCAGCGATCACGACGGGATCATCCGAATTGCCGGTTATCAGGACGAGCCTTTCACCTCCCATGGCAATGGCCTTCCGCAGAACCGAAATGTCCTCTTCACTTCCATAGGAGATTACCGACAGAGCGGCTTTGTATTTTTCCTTTATCTGAACCCCGACTTCAATGGCGTTTTCATCGTATAGTCCGATCATTCGCTTATAGCGATCATGAGCGCGGTGATTTTTCAATTCGAAATCGCCGGTTGGGACCTCATAATCGGGAACGACTTTGGCTAAAACCGCAATGTGCATTGAAAAACCCTCCTTATTACCGATGCGGCGCAGGAATACCGATTCTCAGCGCCGTATACGTCATCTTTTGTTCAGCTTTTATTGCATTGTTTCTATTTTCCCTGCCATTCCGGGGATCTTTTCTCGGAAAAAGCCTTAAAGCCTTCCTTGCGATCTTCGGTATCACGCAAAGCACCCCAGAGTAAATGAGAAAAGGCAATCCCGTGTTCCAGAGGCATGTCCAATCCCATATGGACTGCCTGTTTAGCTGCTTTGACGCTTAAAGGTGCATTGCCGGCGATGCGTTCGGCGTATTTTCTGGCCAGGTCCATCAATTCGCCGGGCTCCACCATGTCGCTGATCAGCCCCACCCGCAAAGCTTCCTGCGCATCAATCATTTCGCCGGTGAACAGCATCTTCATGGCCACTGCCTGGGGAATGGCGCGGGGCAAACATTGGGTGCCGTTCAAACCTGCCAGGCTGGCCACCTTGACTTCGGTTAATCCGAATTTGGCGTTGCTGCTGGCGATGCGTAAATCGCAGGCCAGTGCCATTTCCAGTCCGCCGCCGACAGCAAATCCATTGACGGCTGCAATGATGGGCTTCCACATTTTCATAAGCGGAATGATGGGCTGCCCGTCCCGCAGCCAGATAGCGGCCATGCATTCATCCGGCGGCGGTGTCTTTTTCATGTCTGTTCCGGTACAGAAGGATTTTTCGCCGGTTCCGGTCAGAACCGAAACCCTGATATCGGAATTGTTTTTGATTTCCGTCCAAATTTCGGTCAGTTGGGTCACAGACTCCGGATCGAGTGAATTCATGGCCTCTGGTCGGTTCAATGTGACATAAGCCACATGTCCCTCTTTTTTATAATCGACTGGCATTTTTTGCTCCCTCTATATAGAATTTAAAATTTGATGGCTTCGTAAAAAGTCCAATATCTGCGTTGCGCTTCATCCTTCGTCATTGCGGCGTACCCAAAAGTACGGCAGGCGGAACGCCGGTCCTCAGGATTGTCGCCAACAGCTCCGGTGCGCGCGCCTTGATCTTGAACTTTTTACTTTGCCATCCCATGTTTTGACTTTTTACGAGTTCATCAAAATTTGAAATTCTCATGATTCTTTTGCCACGATGAAGGGGTTATAAGGCTTTTTCTGTTTCAGAATCGTCCGGCCAATGGTCCAGCGGTGAATTTCGGACGGGCCTTCCAGAATCCGCCAGATTCGCACCATTCTGGCCGCATATTCAATGCCCAGTTCTTTGGAAAGCCCGACCCCGCCATGAACCTGGATGGCCCGGTCCGCAACCCGGGTCAGCATTTCGGTCGCCATGACTTTCAGGCTGGAGCCTTCAATGCGCAGATCCGTATATCCCTGATCGTTTTTCCAGCACGCGTAATACAGCATCCATCTGACGCTTTCCAGCTCCATTGTGGAATCTGCGACCCAGTTCTGAATGGTCTGGCGTTCGGCAAGAGGCTGACCGAATGTCACCCGGTTGTTGGCCTGAGCGATCATCATCTCGATCAGGCGTTCGGCCATACCCGTACAGCGGGAGGCCAGCTCGATCCGGCGAACCCCGAACCGATTCTGAAGGGGAATAAATGCCTTGCCGATTTCTCCCAGAATGGCGTCATCCCCCAGCTCAACATCTTCCAGAATCAAATCCCAGGTGGGCATGGCGCCGATGACCGGAATTTCTCTGCCAACCCGGACTCCGGGTGTATTTTTATCCAGCAGAAATGCGGTAAACCGGTTCTTGGACTGCGCTTCCTTGTCGGTAACCGCAATCAGAATAAAAAAGACATTGTCTTTATCGCATTTACTGATAAAGGTTTTGGTACCGTTAATGATCCATTTGTCGCCTTTCTTCACGGCCGCGGTCTTCAGGCCGCTGACATCCGACCCGGCGCCCGGTTCGGTGACAGCCATTGCGGAATCCAGCAGGTTGTCGCAGTAAGGCAGAAAATATTTTTCCCGCTGGGCAGGCGAGCAGCAGCTATGTAGATAGTACAGGTTCGGGGCATCCGGCGGCAGCATGAATCCGTGCGGAGAAAACCCCACAAAGCATCGGCACAGCTCTTCCATGACCAGGGTTTTGGCCAGCATCCCAAGCCCCTGGCCGCCAAATTTTTCCTCCACCTCCAGACCCCAGAACCCCAGGTCTTTGGTTTTTTGAAGCAACCTCCGGGTGTCTTCCTTTGGCAGAAGCGGTCCGGGAGTTGTCCATAACCCCATGTCCCGTTCCAGGAATTTTTTCTCAAGCGGCATCATTTCCCGTTTGACAAATTCCCGCATCGACTCTTTGAGCATCATATATTCTTCCGGAATCGAAAAATCCATTTTTCACCTTTATTTGTTTGATATTCTGTAAGAGGGCAATTTTCTTAAAATATTGATAAACAGGGCATAAAGGACCGGCCATCCAAAATCAAGCAACTGCCTGATCATTGGCCGTGAGGCGGGGACCCCCTATGTCAATACATCCCCGGCGGATAACTGTTCCACCTCATCCATGGAATACCCCAGAAGTCCGGTCAGTACCTCGATCGTATGCTGTCCCAGCAGAGGGGCCGCGCTCACCATTTCGATGGGTGTTTTGGAGAAAGAAATCGGTGCCCGGTTATATAATGTGGAGCCCACCACGGGATGATCCAGATAAGCCCAGAAGCCGCGCTTGCGCAGGTGCTCATCTTCAATGGCGCCGCGAGCGTCATTGACAATGCCCGCCTGCACGCCGTTGGCGGCCAGCTCCCGCATCAGCCAGTCCGCATATTGATTTTGGGTCCATTCATCAATTCTTTCGTTCAATTCATCCTCGTTTTTCTTGCGCCCGGCCAGGGTTTCGAATTTGGGATCATCGGCCCATTGCGGAGAATTCATCGTTTTTTTCAACATCGTCCATTCGAATTCTGTAAAAGTGGCGATGGCAATCCACTTCCGGTATCCCAGAGTCGTATATACGCCATGAGGCGCGGCTTGCGGGTCACCAAAACCCAGGGGCGGCAGGATCTCCTCGTTGCAGGCGTAGGCCATGGCATCGCTTGGCTTCATGGCGATGGCGGACTCGAGTTGTGAAATGGAGACGGTCTGTCCCTTGCCGGTTATTTCCCGCTGAAGCAGGGCCGCCATGATGCCAAAAAGCGTATGGCCGGGAACCATCACATGGTCGGTGTAATTTGTGCCGGTACCGAAGGGGCGGTCCCCCGGAAAACTGGAACGTGCCGTCAACCCGCACAGGGCATTCAGATTGACGCCAAAACCCATATAGGATTTATGTGGTCCGGACAGTCCCTGCAAACTCATGGTGACATAAATAATCTTCGGATTTATTTTCTGGACATCTTCCCAGCCCAAATTCCATTTTTCCATCTGACCGACGCGGAAGTTGTTGATGATGATATCGCTTTTTTGGATCAGTCGAACGGCCACGTCGCGGGCACTTGGATTGCTCATGTTTAAAGCGATACATTTTTTGTTGGGGTTGCGATTGGCAAAATATCCGCTACGCTCCAGACCTTCGCTGATACCATCCTTAAAAGGTCCGCCGTTACGCAGAATATCGGGTCTTTTCTGGCTTTCGATCTTGATGATCTCGGCGCCGCATTGCCCCAGAACGTTGGTGGCGATGGGTCCGGCGCCAACCCATGAAAAATCACAGACAACAATGCCTTCCAAGGCTCTTTTCATATTAGCCAACATGGACGATGCCCTCCTTTGCCAACATTGCGATATCGTTGTCCGTATACCCGATTTCACTTAAGATTTCGGCAGTGTGCTGACCCAGTGTCGGCGCGGAATTTCCCAAACGCCACTCGAGTTGTCCGAATTCATATGGCGCTCCCGGATAAGTGACGGATCCTCCCAATTTTTCATGTTCAAGCGTCTGCCAGAACCCACGGTGTTTTAATTGGGGATTTTCCAAAAGGTCTTTTCCGTTGCTGACCGGCGTGAGGGCAACGCGATGCGCCTGTCCTTTTTCGTACAGGGTTAACTTGTCGTGTTTCTTGGTAAAGCGTTCAAAAATCCGGCAAAATGTTTCATAACCTTCCTTGGACCTGCGATAATTGGGATCGATCCACCGGGCATCCTGAAAGACTTCCCACTCTTCCACATTTTCTTCCTGCATCCATTTCAGGAAAGGATCCCACATGATCTTGTTTTTACCCATGATGGCCACAATGGCGAAATAGCCGTCCTTGCAGGGATGAACCGTGGCCGAACCAGCCTCTGCTCCCCGACCGCGACGGATCTTACCTTCCAAATCCCAATACTGGGCTGCATTTTCCAATGCCTGACCAACGGCTTCCATACAGGGCACATCAACAAACTGACCCACTCCGGTTCTCCTGGCAAAAAACAGGGCAATGGAACTGCCAACGGCGGCATAGGCTTCGGCCATCCGGTAAGCCTGGTTGTCGCAGGCCCGCACGGGTTTGTCATTGTCGATGCCGGCTAAAAACAAAAAGCCGCCCATGGCCGAGCAGATCAGATCGGAACCGGGCAGGTCTTTATAGGGACCGAAATTCCCAAAGGGTGTTATGGATGTTTGCACCAATTTCGGATTGACCGCGCTCAAACAATCATAACAAAGGCCTAAACCATCCAGGTAGCCCGGCGCAAAGCTTTCCAGAAGCAGATCGGCCCCAGAGCATAGCTTAAGAAAAATATCGCGTCCTTTTTCCTGATTTAAGTCCAATGCCATGCCCCTTTTGCCGGCATTGTAATACAGATATTGCAGGCTGTTTTCTTTGCCGATAATACCTTTATAAAAAGGCCCAACATTGCGTAGCGGGTCTCCGGTGATTGGCTCCAGGTGGATGACGTGAGCCCCGAGCCCCGCGTATAATTTCGCAGCATAGGGTCCCAATTCTCCGGTGAAGTCCAGGACTTTCATGCCTGATAGAGAATTATCATTGAATCCTTCTGCCATTACATGGTCTCCTTAAAGAAAATGGTTGATGAGACGAACCGCCGGTTGTCCATCTCCGGCTTCGTTCGGGAAACGATTCTCCGGGATCCGTCAATATCGGGGGTCAACCGGAAAACAGGCTGCGACCACCGCAAACATACAAGACCTGACCTGTGATATAGCTGTTGTCGTCATCGGCTAAAAACATGACCGCATCGGCGATATCATCCGTGCTGCCCAGCCTGCCGGTAGGCTGTTTGGACAGCAGTAAATTTCTGTTTTTTTCCGGTAGTTCCTCCCACAGGGGCGTATGAATCAATCCGGGCGCGATGCAGTTGGCCGTGATTCCCATTTTTGCCAGTTCCAGAGCCAGCACGCGGGTCAGTCCCACGATTCCTGCCTTGGCGGAAGAATATGGAGCCTGGCCCGGACCGCCCAGCCAGGCTCGGGACGCGATGTTGATGATGCGTCCATGTTTTTGCCCGACCATGGCATTGTGAGCCACCTGGCTGCACAAAAAAGCGCCTTTCAGATTCACGCTGATGGTGATGTCGAAATCCTGTTCCGTGAGCTTTCGCAACGCACCGGCCCGTTCCATCCCTGCGTTGTTGACAAGAATATCCAGGCCGCCAAATGTCTCGACGGTTTCCTGAACCATGGCATCCACCGCAGACTTGCTGCTGATATCCGCCACTACGCCGATTGCATTCAGCCCTTCTTTTTTAAACTCTTCAACCGTTGCCTTGACTTTGTCGGCCACCACATCATTGATTACAACCCTGGCTCCGTTTTCAGCCATCCGCCGCGCGGTCTGTTTTCCGATGCCGCTGGCTGACCCGGTGATCAAGGCCACTCTGTTTTGGATTCCCATTTGCAACCTCCAGATTTGATGGCTTCGTACCGGCGTTTCGCCAGTCCAATATCCGCGTTGCGCTTCATCCTTTGTCAGTGAGGCGTACTCAAAAGTTCGCCTTCCTTCTCTGTATTTGCGCGCCTTGATCTTGAACTGGCGGAACGCCGGTACTTTGCCATCCCAGTTTTAACTTATTACAAATTCACCAAATATTATCAAATTGGTGTTGTCCGGCATTAAATCGACATGGAAAAATGGGCGCTTTTTCCGCCGCAGACAAAAAATGTCTGTCCGGTGACATAGCCGGAAGCATCAGAAGCAAAGTAGCCCACGGCCCGGGCCACATCTTCCGGGGTCCCCAATTTTTTAACCGGTATGGCCGCAGCCAGTTTTTCGGCCTGCTCATCGGACATGTCTGCAGAGCGAAGGTCGCCCTTGGCCACGCAATTAACGGTAACATCATCTTTTGCCGACTCCAGAGCCAGGGATCGGGTCAAACCGAAAATGGCTGATTTGGCCGCTGAATAATTGGCCTTACCGGGCCAGCCGATATAATCCAGACTTCCGACATTGATAATACGGCCATATTTTTGCTCCCGCATTTTGGGAAGAACTTCCCTGCAAAAATAAAACACCGAATTCAGGTTGACGGCGATGCAGTCGTCCCAATCTTCATCGGAAAGTTCGGCAATGGGTTTTCCCCCGGGACAATCCATATTATTGATCAGGATATCGATGCGGCTGTTCTGGTCAATCACTTTGGCGACCAATGCCTTGACATCCCCTGATCTGGCGGCGTTTGTCGCAATTCCGATGGCTTGGCCTCCTTCGGCCTGTATCCGTGCAACAAGTTCATCAATCTTTATCTTATCCGTGTCGCTGACCACGACTTTGGCGCCTTTTCGGGCAAAACGCAAACCAATGGCCTGGCCTATCTCTCCGACGGCTCCGGAGATAACCGCCACTCTGTCTTTAAGCACCTCCATAATTAACCCTCCCTGTTGTTTGCCGATCATCTGAAATGGATCTCATGTTACCAGGCGCTGACCAGCATGTGCATGGTGCAGGCCGCGTGTTCGGTTCCGGATAAACCGCCGCCGGTCACATGCGTCATGGCCACCTTGGGTATCGGCTCGACTTGATAACCGGGACACTCGCCCCGCATCTGTTTAACATTTGCGGCAATCTGGGCCGCACCGGATGCACCGATGGGATGCCCGTAAGACAACATCCCGCCCCGCGGACTCACCACGCACTGGCCGCCGTAAGTCGACTGCCCTTCACGCAAAAATTTTAAGCCGTCACCCACCTTGCACAGGCCCATGCATTCATAATAGAGCAGCTCGGCAATGGTAAAAGCGTCGTGAAGCTCGAGAATTTCCACGTCTTGCGGGCCGATCCCCGACTCTTCATATAATTTCTGGCTGGTCATTTCGGTAATGTCATCTCCGGTGATATCCCGGGGCTGATTATGATACGGACCCGAAGTGACGACCGAGCCAGCCACTCTCACGGGTTTTTCGATCCTGAGTTTTTTTACCATGTCGCCGGAACACACAACGACTGCTCCGGCTCCGTCTGCCACGCCGCAGCATTGATGCAGGGTCATGGGATAGGCAACCATGCGCGAATTGACAACCTCTTCAACGCTGATTTTCCCTTTGAACCATGCATGGGGATTATTTGTCGCGTGTTTTCTGTTTTTAACGGTAATGCTGGCAAAATCTTCAATGGTTGCTCCCCGTTCATGCATATAACGGGTTGCGCGCATGGAATATTTACCGGTCATGACACCGCCGTGCATGGCTTCGATATCGTTCAGGGCCGGCATGAACGCTGTCCCGCTTTTGCGGCGTAGCGTATGGTTTTCAGCGCCCACGCCGATACTGATTTCCGTTAGCCCAGTGGCCACATCCTTGATTGCCAGATGAACAGCCATGGCGCCCGCGGAACATGCGCTTTCAACATTGATAATGGGAATCCTGCCAACCATCCCCAGATCCTTGAAAATGGTTTGGCCCGTAACAATGCCATTGTGGGCATTACCGACATAGGCGCTTTGAACCACGTCCGGACGTGTAATATTGGAATCCTTTATGGCCTGAAAAGCCGCCTGGCGGCCCAAGACGTCGTAATCCGCCTTATGTTTTCCGAAAACCGTTTCACCGACTCCGGCAATATAAACTTCGCGATTCAGTTTCATGACGACACTCCTTTAAGCGCTTTGGGGTAAAGCTTTTTTGAATTTATAGCTCATGATGGGCAAACCGTCCTGATTCTTACGAATGGGCCCCACGGTCAACTCCATTTCCTCTTCACACTTGAATGTCTCAACCTGGCCATCCAGCATGGCAAATATCCGAAGATTCTCCGGAAGATCAACATATCCGACAATATAAGGGGTTTCCAGGCCCGGCTGCCCGATATAAATATCCGCATAGCTGTAAAGCTTGCCTTTGCGGGAAAGCGGGACCATTTCAAAGTCCTCTCCCCAGCAATTGGGGCAGGGGGACAGTTTGGGAAAATCCAGTTGACCGCAACTCTTGCACCGGTATCCTTTCAGAAACGCTGGAGAGCCGTCTTCAGGCGTGCTGAGCAGGTCCGGATGAAAAAAAGTAATATCTGGCTCTTTTTCTTTTTTTTGGGGCTTTTCACTCACTTCTGCCATGAACATCTCCTTTCATTTAAAATTATTAATTTATAACTATTTATGTATAATATTCTTTATTCGATTGTTAATCTACGCCTGCAATAAATAGATATAGTATTAAATATTTATTATATTAAATAGTTGAGTTTTTATTAGGCGCTGGTTGCTATTTTTTTGATATAGAAAATAACTTATAAATTATAATAATTGAGGCATATTCAAACATGGGCCATTTCCCTTGTCAACAGTTTTTTTCTTTTCAGATAAAAAAGTTCGCGGATGCGAGAAGTGTCGATGCAGGTCTGAACGCATCGACATGATGGAGGATCCAATTCAGCGGAAAAGAAGCTTTAGCAGGTCAAAAGTGGGGGGTTAACACAAGAGGTTCGGTGCTTGTGTCAGTCAATCATGGGCAGGAAGAGGCCTCAGGCAGTCTTGAATTCAGCATCATAACTTTCTTTTGTTGCCGCCGCGCGACACAACAAACCGGTTGCATGGGTAAATTCGTTCATCACCTTCAACGGGGTGAGGTTGCCGAGCAAAAACCACCTGATGGCCAGGTGAGTGAAGGATCCTAAAAAAAGATTGCGGTATATCCGATTGTCCACATCCGAACGGAATACCCCTTGCGCCTTGCCCTCATCCAGGATTTCGTAAAGCACTTTGATGTATTGAAGAAAATGGGAATAGGATTCTGATGTATAAAACTGCTTGTTCAATTTAATGTCGTTCAGAAACACGATCAGGAAATCCGGATTCGATAAAAAAACGCAAAAATGATTCCAGATCATTCGCCTGAGTCTGGACAGGGGATTTTCAGAAGTCAGGGATCGTTCCAGAAGAATATGAAACGCCTTGAATTGTTCTTTGGGTATGGAAAACAGCAGGTCCTGTTTGTTTTTGAAATATTCGTAAATCGTTCCTTCCGCGACATCGGCGCGATTGGCGACTTCCACCATGGTGGCTTTGTTGAAGCCTTTCTGGGCAAAAACGTTGACTGCAGCGGTCAGAACGCGCGATGCTTTATTGTTGCTCTCTTCAATCTCGATTTCATCGGTATCTCTTTTGATCATTGATAGAATCAGCGCCATGATGGGCTTGAAATCCGGGAGCGTTTCGCTAACCTCTCCGGTTGACAGGCAGGCCAGTGATTCTTCATCCAGAAGCCCGAAAATCATATCACGCACGACAACCATGTCTAAATCATCACGAAAAAAACGCTCCTCAACACCGGTCTTCAGGATTTCCAGCATGACTCGCGTGTATTTTTTCAGTGAATTGTAACTGCTGTGCTGATAAAAATTTTTGTTGGACCGACATTCGAGGAGCAGGTTTTTTTGGATGAGTGCGTTGCCCGTGCTGAAATCGTTGGAATAAAGATGATACCAGACCATTTTACCGAGCTTGGAGACCGGCCCCAAGATCCCTTTGAATTGAAACATCAATTCGTTGAAGGAGTTTTTCATCTGCTCGTCAACCGCACAAAACAGCAAGTCTTCCTTGTTCTTGAAATAGTGGTAAATGATTGAATCGACAACGCCGGCGAGCTTGGCAATCTCGGTAATGGTCGAGTTTTTAAGCCCTTTTTCCGAGATGATCTCCTGTGCGGCTTTAATAATCACTTGCTTTTTGTCATTCTCGCTCAAAGACTTATCTCCCATCTCAGTTTTGACTTATTACGGGTTTATCAAATTTTGAAAGCCTCGATAATTAAAATAAATGATCAATATTCTAATAGATTTATATTCAAATATAACGGCAATCGTGGTGTTGATAGTTAATTATATAAAATTAACAATATATTATACAGTATTGCCGAGCAGGCGCATGAAGAACATTGAAAATCCGTTTGTAGTATCGCTCATTTTTGCAAGATCGTCAATAACTAATGTTGGTTATCCGGTTTCCGAAGGTTAATGACCCGACTTTATATGTCCATAAATAAACACATCGAGCGACGCCGATTTGCCCGAAGGGGGGTTCATTGGTTTTTTTTTAAGGTCAAATTCTTGATTATCGCTCAGTATGTATGTGCTAAAAGTAATATTCAATGAATTCTACATGGCTTAAATTGGTCATCAGGCGATCTCAATAGGTTATTACTTATTATTAAGATTGAATTTTATGCTTTTATATAAAATTTATTAAAAATTATTCTTGACAAATGCATTGGAAATAATATTGAATAGAATTCAAAGAATGTGATTTAGTAAATACAATTCGATAAATAATTTGGTCGATTTTCTATCTTTGAGTTGGTTGTCCGAAGATGACTTCAGGATGTACAGGGAGCTTTTGGCGATAATCCCGAGGAGGCGTACGTTTAAGTACGCCGCAATGACGCAGGGTGCAGCTCAACGCAGATATTGAACTTTTACGAAGCCGTCCACATTGATCCAATCATCATGAATAAAAAAGGAGGAAAATATGGCAAAATGTAGAGAATGCGCATCTTTTTTCAACATTCCGGAAAGTGATCTGGATTATGAAAAGGGTAAAGGGGATTGCGTCCGTGAAAAACAAGACCAGAAAGGTAAGTTTTGGCAGGCAAAATCGGTCTTTGAAGCAGATGAAGCTTGCGCGGATTTAAGACCGAGCCGGAAACATTTAAAGCTTGCTTAAAGTCCGGATCGTGCCCTGAAGCATTATCCTTACGATTAACCATCCAGAATTTTAAGTTGATTGCGGCAAATAATAAAGCCGATGGTGAAAAAAATATCAGTAAACAATCAGACGCCATAGGCCTGAACAGCCATTTGAGAAATGCGAAAAGGAGTTACGTTATGCCGATTACTGAGAGGACAAAAAGGTTAAAGGAAAGATGCCGTTTCAAACATGTTGCAGGCGGCGAGTATGTCGACCCCAACGTTCGAGCGGGTATTGAACGCGCACGCTTTATCACCGAATCGCATAAAGAAAACGTGGGGCAGCCCAATTGCATGATCAGGGCAAATGGCCTTGAAAACATCCTTAAAAAAATGACAATCCATATTCAGGAAGATGAATTGATCGTTGGCTCCAATGCGGAGCATCCGGATTGTTTTCCCTTGTATCCAGAGCTTTCCTTTTTTGCCACCATTGACATGGTGGAAAGTCAATATTGCGATCATAAGGATGAAATGCGGCAAATCGCGGAGTACTGGCGTCCCTACACCATTCAGACCAAGGGGCAAACCTATTTCAGTCAGGAAGAGCTGGACATCATGTACTCGGCCACCACGGTCCAGCCCCCCATGTTCGTGACCGCGTTCTCCAGCATCATGCCCAATTATGAAAGTGTACTGGATGACGGGTTGAAAAAACGCATTGAAGTGATTCAAAAAAATATCGATGATGCTTTTGCCCAAATGCGTAAAGCTCCCTGGATTGCCAGGGACAGTCTTCCGCTGATGGACAAAATTGATCAATGGCGATCCATGATCATTGCACTTAAGGCTGTTATGGCATGGGCTCAGCGATATAGCCGGCTGGCCAAGATCATGGCTGAAAATTTTGAAACCGATGAAAAGCGTGTTCAAGAGCTTTTGGAAATTTCCGATATCTGCCGACATGTACCGGCAGAGGCGCCCCGAGGTCTGCGCGATGCCATGCAATCCAAGTGGTTTACCTATCTGCTTTGTCATTCCATCGAGCGCTACAGCAGCGGTTATGGTCAAAAAGAAGATAAAATCATGTGGCCGTTCTATAAACGAAGTGTCATCGATAAAACGGATCAGCCCATGACCCGGGAGGCAGCCCAGGAACTTTTCGAGTGTGAGCGACTGAAGGTTTCAGAACACGGCAGCACCAAAGGTCGCCAGCTCCGGGAATTCTTTGCCGGTGCCAATGACCTGTTTATTTCGACGCTGGGCGGACTGAATGCCGATGGCAGCGATGGCTGCAATGAATGTACGGACGTTATTCTGGATGCGACCGCAAGTATGCCGACAACGGAACCTTCAATTTCCTTCAGATGGAATGCCAAGGGAAATGTGGAGACCAAGCGCCGCGTCTTCGAGTGCATTAAACTGGGGCTGGGTTTCCCATCCATTAAAAATGATGAAAAGAATACCGAGCAACTGATTAAATATTTCGGTGTGCCCGAGGCGGTTGCACGCGAATGGGCCTTGGTTCTCTGCATGTCTCCGGGAATCACCGGACGTCGCGGCACGCAAAAGACCCGCAGTGAAGGCGGCTCCGACCTTTATCCTGCAAAAATTTTGGAGATGGCATTAAATAACGGATATGATGAATTTTTTACCGGTGCCCAGCTCGGTCCCAAAACCGGCGATGCGGCCCGGTTTAAGACAATGGAAGACGTTTGGGAGGCTTTAAAAACACAGGTCAGCTTTGCCATAGATCTTTCCATCCGTTCCAAGGACGTTGGCCGGATTCTGGAAGCCAGATACTTGAACTGTCCGTTTATTTCCAGTATTGATGATGGCTGTGTGGAAAAAGGCATGGACGGCAATGACCTTGCGGAAGTACCCAACCCGTGGCATAACCTGATCGGCGGCAATGTTGTTGTGATCGACTCCCTGGCCGCAATGCAGAAAATGGTTTTCGATGAAAAGAAATACACCATGGCCCAATTGCTCGAAGCATTAAAAGCCAATTGGGAAGGCTATGAGGAAATGCGGCTGGATTTCTGGAATGCGCCAAAATTCGGCAATGACGATGACTATGTCGATACCATCGGCCAGCGTTATTACAATATGGTTGCGGATGAATTCAGCAAAGTGCGCACCTACTCCGGGACTTATCCGCTGCCTTTGGGACAATCCGTGGCCGGTTATATCGTGAATGGCCCCAAAACTGCGGCAAGCGCCAATGGCCGTCATGCCGGCGAAGCCCTGGACGATGGCGGTATTTCACCTTATATGGGTTGCGATAAAAAAGGCCCGACTGCTGTGCTTAAATCGGTTTCCAAAGTGGATGTTTCCAGGTTCAAGGGCATGCTGCTGAACCAGCGCATGTCGCCTACGGTGATGCGTAGCGAAGGGGGCTTTGAATTATGGCATTCCTATATGAAAACCTGGCATTCTCTGAACTGCGATCATGTTCAGTTCAATGTCATATCCACGGAAGAAATGCGGGCCGCGCAAAAAGAGCCGGAGAAATACACGGACAGCATAGTTCGCGTGGCCGGTTATAGCGCCAAATTCATTGATCTGGCACGTTACTCCCAGGAGACGATCATTGCCCGTACCGAACAGGGACTGGGTGCCGTTTCCTGAAATTAGAACGGGTTTTATCTGCTGATACCGTATTGAAAATGAAAATCGCCGTCCGGTCTTTTAAGGGCCGGCCGGTCTTCTTCAAAAGTTCTCAATTTAATAGAGGAGCAGAATCGCCATGCCAACGTGTAAAGAGTGTAAACACATTACGCCTTCTCCAACCGGAGATCCGAGCAAAGGTATTTGTATACAGGCCAGAAGTAAACTGCCTGAAACCCAAAAGACATCCATGGCCATCAGGGGCAAGATGATCTTAAAAAACACGGATGCCTGCGAATGTTTTGAAAAAGGTGAATCCTGGAAAGACATCAAAGAGTTGATATAGGTCGAGGAATATGAATCACTTCTTTTGGAGATAGACGATGCTCGATATCTCATCCGAATCGCTTTCAGAAGAAAAATATCTTGTTACAAACATTCAGAGATATTCCATCAACGACGGGCCGGGTATTCGCACAACAATTTTTCTCAAAGGCTGTCCACTGCATTGCGCCTGGTGTCACAACCCGGAAAACATCCATCCTTATCAAGAATTCTTTTACAACAAAGATAAATGCGTCCGTTGCGGTCGTTGCGCCGAAGCATGTCCGCAAAAAGCGGTTACACCGCCACGTGAACGGCGGTTCAAAACCAATCCGGATCCGCCGCTTCGCTCTTTGAATGTCTCACCGTCTGAAGCTGGTCTCACAGTTGCCGAACTTGCTGAAGAGACGGTGGAAATCGATTTTCCGAAGTTTGACCGTGAAAAATGCCAGCGCTGTTTTCAATGTGTGGATGCGTGTGAATACGGGGCGCTATATCTGGCATCCAAACCCATGACCCTTGATGAAATGTATCGGGAGGTCAAAAGCGACGAACTGTTTTATGAATCTTCGGGCGGCGGCATCACCCTGTCCGGCAGTGAGCCGCTGCTTCATCCCGAGCTTGTTATCTCCCTATTCAAACGCGCAAGGCAGGACGGAATTCATACGGTTCTGGATACGACGGCTTATGCCAAATGGGAAACCATAGCGCGTGTCTTACCCCATGTGGATCTGTTTTTATTGGACATTAAAGTCATGGATGACCGCAAACATAAAAAATGGACCGGCGTATCCAACCAATTGATTTTGGAAAATGCCCGTAAAATGGCCTGCATGGGTGCAAACATGCGTCTTCGGATGGTGATTGTTCACAATGTTAATTACTGGGAACCGGACCACGCCCGCCAGATCGCGGAATTTGCAGGTGAGTTGGGGGAAAGTGTTTCAGGCATCGATATCATCCCTTACCACAATTTTGCCGAGGTTAAATATGAAAGATTGGGATTAAATTATGTGTTTAAAGGGTTCCCCAATCTTTTTAATGAAGATGTGGAAGCGTATCGCAAAATCATCGCTGAAAACGGTCAATGGGAAACGACGGTCGGAGGTTTGATGGGCGTGCGTAAAAAATCAGGTCTAACCCCGTGTGTGAGGTAACGCGTTGAAATCAAAACCGTCAGTCCCTGATAACCCGAATATCTATATTCCCGATGAAGATCCTTACTACTACATCGACAGTGAAGCGTTCGGGATCCTTGAAAAAATCGAAAAGATTTCTCAAAAAAAACCGGTCAACGTCCTGGTTGCGGGCCGCCAGGGTTGCGGCAAATCCTCGGTGGTCAATCAGTTTGCGGCCGTGAACCGGCGGCCGCTGGCCACGTTTCAGGTCGGCATCCTTTCAGAGCCGGGACAATTGTTCGGGGAATATGCCCTGGAAAACGGTCAGACCCGTTATAAAAAATTTCTTTTTCCGGAAGCCATTCAAACCCCCAATTGCGTCATTCACCTGGAGGAAATCAATCGACCCGAGCACCCCAAGGCATTGAACATGTTATTTTCCCTGCTTTCGGATGATCGCAAGGTGTGGATGGATGAACTGGGCACGTTGAAGGTGGCGGACGGCGTCGTCTTTTTTGCCACGCTGAACGAAGGAGACGAATATATCGGAACGGAATTGCTCGATCCGGCATTGCGAGATCGTTTCTACGTGCTGTTGATGGATTATTTGCCCAATGAAGTGGAAAAAGAGGTCTTGATGAAAAAGACCGGCGTTTCAGATAGTCAGGCTGCTGAAATCATTGATGCGATCAATGTTCTGCGTCTCAATTCCGAGCTTGGTGTTGCCGTGTCCACCCGCACGACCCTGATGATCGGAGAAATGGTTGCGGCCGGCGGAACGCTGCGCCAGGGGATTATCACCAGTCTGCAGACCAATAAGGAAGCCCTGGAATCCATCTTGTTGTCGCTGCAGATGGAAAAAGGTTATCTGGAAAAAGGAGAACTGGAATATTTGCGTTTTACAAAAGAGGCCATTTTGAAGAGCGTATGACGGCAGCTTTCAGATAACCGGATAACACACTGTTTTTAAGATGAATCCGAAAAAGACAAAAGAAAAAACATGACTACTGCCCTGGAGAATGTCATTAATCGGTTTCACATTGTCGGCGAATCCGGGTATTCGGAATTTTGGCGCCGAAACAAGTCCCCTGTCGCCGCCCTTGAAATGGCGCGATTGTTGATGGGATTACGAAAAGCCGCCTCATACATCAAGGGGAATATCGGTGAAATCGTATGGTCCGGAATGCCGTCTTCTTCCGCCATCAGCCTGGATCCCTCATGGGTAATGGGCAAATACCCCATACCGGCGGCCAAGGTTGACCGCATGATGGGACTTACCATTCGCCGGGCCTATCAGAAAACCGAGTGGACCCATCGATTCAGGGATCTGGCCATGGCCAGGGTAAATCTGCCGGCGCGCTATGCGTATAAATTTCAGATTTATTTCAACATGTGTGAAAATGTTTATCTGGACTGTTTGTCCAATCGGAGCGTGATGGGTCGATACACGGAAATTGACCGGTTGATGACGATTTACAGTGCTCAGGACATTGCCTCTCACCCGCCGACAATTTCAGAGCTGCTCCACATCTGGTGGGGTATTGCAGCGGACCTGAGCGGCGTTCGATATAAAGAAGATTACGCGGATCGATCCGTCAGGGGAGGTTCCAAATACACCAATCTTGAAAAATTTTATAAGGAACCCATTCAACTCCTCAATTCCATCATGGATCAACTGATCTATGAATGCCCAAAAATTCAAGGCGTGACTGAAAGAGGCAATTATCGACTGGATCTTTATTTATCCATCTGGAGCCGGCTGTTTGAAAAAATCAAATATTGGTCAACGGATTCCAGAGATCCGTTTCTGCTGGCGCGTAAAGTGGGTAAAAATGTCGTAGATTTTAACCCGGATGCGGAAAATAAACTAAGCGCCGTACAGATTGCAGCCATCGAGCAGGTCGATAAAATCATCGGTCGGAAAAACCCGGTTTTCACGGATCAGGTTAAAGCCTGTGTGATAAACGGAGAAGATGTCGTGCAAGTTGAAAGTAACGACATCGTGATGCGGGCACGCAGCCGCATCAACAAGAAACTGCTGCACAATTTGAAAATTATCATCAGAACGGTGGCGCAACGTAAGACGGAAAATAACCGGGGGCTTTCATCCGGTAAGATGGACCGGCGCCGCCTGTACCGGGCTCCGACCACCGGAACCATTTTCCAGACATCTAAAGATACATTTGAGCTTGTCAATGATATCATACTGCTGGTGGATGCCACCGGATCCATGTCCGCGCCCAATCGATGGGAAAAGGCGGAAGAAATTTACCAGACTCTCTTTTTGGCTGTTAAGGCCTATAATCCCAGGGCCCGTCTCTTTGCCTACAATGAAATCAAAAGTAAATGCCTTTTGACCGAAATTTATCGCTCCGGCGATTTTTACAGTGTCCTGCCCCATGGCAAGACCGCATCGGGAGAGGCCATCATTGCCACGGCGCTCAGTTTAAAGAACAGGCATAAAAAGCCGTTTATCATTCACATCACCGATGGCGCCTCCAACTGGGGTTCCGGCGTATCCAACGCCATTGAAATGTGTCGGAAAAACCGTATCCAGTTGCTGACCCTGGGGCTCGGTTGCAGCAAAGACAACAAGGTGCTTTTGGGCCTCGAATACGGCAAGCTTGTCCAGTTTGTGGACAGTATTGACGCGCTGCCGTCTCTGCTACGTAACCTTTTAAATTACAGCAAATGGCAATGAACCGTCATGTCTGATGAAACCCTGATTCAAAAGATTCTAGACATCGAATGGCGCATGTTCCGCCGTGTGAAGAGCGCAACTCCGGTTGTTTGTCAGAATTCTCCCGATACGTTCCGAAAAGTGCGAAGCAGTATTTTCGATCTGTGGACAACCGAGATGCTGCAATCCTATTTGAACGATCTGAAAACAGCACAAAATCTGGGACGTAATCTGCTGACTGAAAAATACGCCCGAATGGACGATCTTCTCGGGCCTTTGAAGAACAATCCGCTGATCGAAAAAATCGTTGCCATTGAAACAAAATGGCAGGAGGAAATCCGGCAGCACTACCCCGTATTATATGGTGTCACCTGCCGCAGCACGGACCCGTCCGGCGATGGATCTAACTTTAGCATATACCTGCGCTGCGAGCTGGAAACCTACGGTGATCAGACGATCGCGTTGTATTATCGGCAAGTGAAATCGGCCATGGAAAACAGGGAGAATCTGGCTTTGCGCATGCTGTTGCAGTTAGTGCGAAAGGGCGGCTTTTCGGATCTGAACCAGGCCGAAGTCTATTTCCGTCAACAGCGAGGTCTTTAACAAGCGAACATCGTTGTGAGGCGGGAAAAGGGGCAAGCCCAATCAGGTCGGATGGGTTATCTATATACTCAATTTGAATATGTTTATTATAAATGATTATTATATTGATTTTGAGTATTCCGCCTCTGATGAACAATTGTCGATTCAGGTTTTACAGGCAATTCAAAAGGCATTGCATCCATGAAGCTGTTTGAAATCCTTCGCATATGAAAGGGCTGGCGCTTTCAGAAAATTATTATCGATTATATGGCGAACGCATGATTGCGGAACATTTTTCACGTTATCGGTCGCGTATCGCGGTTGGGTTGGCTGGAGAAGGTTCGGAATGTTTCGGTTTTGACGATGAAATATCCCGAGATCACGATTGGGGACCCGGATTTTGTATCTGGCTCACGGACGAGGACTATGAGGCAATCGGTCATCAGTTGCAAAACGCGTATGAAAAGCTGCCCACTGTTTTTCAGGGATTTAGGCGGATCATCGGTCATTGGGGCGTGGGCCGTGTCGGAGTGATGACGATCTCGGCATTTTATAAAAAATTCATCGGTCTTTCCCATATTCCCGAGAATGCGGATCAATGGCTTGCGATTCCTGAAAGTCACCTGGCAGCCTGCACCAACGGCAAAATTTTTACCGATCCGTTGGGGATTTTTACGGAGATCCGCCGGAAGCTATTTACTGACTGTCCCGAATCCGTCCGTCTGATGAAAATAGCATTCCACTGCATGAGCGCTGCCCGGGCAGGCCAGTACAATTTCAAGCGATCCGTCCAGCGCGGTGAAATGTTTGCCGCCCGATTCGCTGAGACACAGTTCAGTGCCGATATCCTGCTGCTGGTCTTTTTGCTCAACCATCGGCATGCCCCGTTTTTTAAATGGCGCCATCGGGCGGCCCGTGACCTGCCGATCCTGGGCGCCTTTATCCATAATCAAATCGAGTCACTTTTTGCAACTGACAACATACGGGACAAGCAGGATATCATCGAAACCATTTGCGCAGAAGTGATCCGGGAGCTGCGCGGACGAGGATTAACAGACAGTCAAAGCAATTTTCTCTTAGACCACGGACTTAAGATTCAAACGAGATGGAAATGACTGATGAAAAATATTCTGGTTATCGGCGGAAGTTATTTTGCGGGGCGCGTTTTTGTCGAACATATGATGAAATCAGACGATTATGCGGTTCATGTGTTCAACCGGGGCCATTTGCCCCTGCGATTGCCTTCAGTTACCGAATATGTGGGCGACCGTGAACATCCCGATACAATTTCAACAGGGATTCCCGCCAAGGAATGGTACGCCGTAATTGACTTTTGCGGATATATGCCCGGGGATATTGAAATCCTGATCCATCACCTGCCGGGGAAAATTCATCACTATCTGTTTATCAGTACAACGTCTGTTTATGCGCCGGGCCATGATTTACCCGTAAAAGAGCAATCCCCTGTTGTTTTGAATCCTCAGCCTGAATTGGGACCCATGTCGGATTATGGCTTCGATAAATGGCGGGCGGAGTGCAAACTCCGGGAAATATGCAACGCAAAAGGAATTCACTATACGATCTTCCGGCCGGCTATCATCTATGGTCGCTACAATTATGCTCCGCGGGAAACTTATTTTTTTGATCTTGTTTACAACAGGCAACCGCTGATCATTCCGTCGGATCCGCTTCCCCTTTTCAGCTTTGTATGGGTGGAGGATATGGCGTGTTTCATCCGCTACGCCATTGGCGAGCCAAAATTTTTCGACCGCATTCTAAATCTTTCCGCTCCGGATGCCGTGTCTTATCCGCAACTGGTGGAAGTGATTGAAACGATCAGCGGTCAAAAACTGAAATATTCCCAACTGAGCAGTACCGAGATCATCAAGCAGGGAATACCGCTGCCTTTCCCTCTGGACAATCACCTGCTTTATGATGGGACACAGATTCAAAAACTGTCTGACATCCCGTACACGCCATTTTTACAGGGTATGCAGAAAACCTACTCCCATTATTTAAAGATTCAGGAGGATAAAAAAAGACGACAAGGGTTGATGGTCTCGGTTTAATAACCGCGGGTAATGCGACAGGGAAATCATATAAATGATAAATATCGCCGAATTGGGGTTCGAACAGAAGGTGATTTTGCAAGCCCGAAAATACGGCGGGAAAGGTGAGCCATGAATATAGCGATTGTAGGAGCCGGTGTTTTGGGATCCATCTTTGGCAGTCTTTTTTCAAATAATGGATTCCAGGTGACCCTGATCGAGGTGATCGAGGAACGGGTCCGCCTGATCGACAGAGAAGGGCTTTGGATGCAGTGGCCGGATGGTGAAAGAACGCATTCACGGATAGCGATCACTTCGGATGTCGGCAAAGTTGGTGTTAGGGATCTGGTGATAGTCGCGGTCAAAGGGTATCACACCCGCACGGCCATTGAGAACGCTTTGCCCATGATAGGGGAGGATACCCTTGTTCTATCGGTTCAAAACGGCTTGGGTAATCTTGAAATCATTGCTGAAACCGTGGGGCCCGAACGGGTTGTCGGTGGTATTACGGCCCATTCCGGCATGCCAGTGAGTATGAACGAGGTCCGGTATGTGGGCGGTCTGGGGCCGCTATTGGTAATCGGGCCATATGACGGCGTATCCCGTCCGGGCTTTGAAAAGATGGTTCGGCTATTCAAGGATGTGAGCCTGGACGTTCAACCTACTGACGATATCAACAGCGTGATCTGGAAAAAGCTGCTCGCCAATTAAGGATGATCACAATAAATGATGGAAAAATAGCTTAAAATTTGCAAGATAGGTGAGGGAGAACAAAGGAGTCCCCTCACGTACCTTGCAAATACCGATGAAGGGACTCCTGCCCACTACCATAAAGAAAGGGCG
>JACRBZ010000038.1 GCA_016219185.1 Deltaproteobacteria bacterium | reverse complement strand
CGGGACTTCCTTTGGCCTGAATACGCCCTGGTGGACCAGCATTGTCGGTTTTTCCCATGTTCACTGGGTATTCGGCTGGTGGGAATGGATGATCGTTATCCTGTTCATGACCGCCAATGTCTGGCGGGGAAAACCCTGGTCAGCCATTGCCCTGCCGCAACCGGCCAAGGGCCTGGTCTCTTTTGGCCTGATCATTATCGGCGGCTATATCATGGCCACGATTTGCGTCAAACTGATCCCCCTGTGGCTGGGAGATGTGCTGCATCATATCGACAAGGATGCGGAAAAACTTCGCTTCATGTGGTATCACGCGGCTGAAATCGCGGGCTTCACCCTGATTCCGTTTCTGGCCTGGCATCATTATTTTGACGACATGGTTCCCATGGATGACGTGGACTCCTGGGGCGGATTCGGATTTCGGACCATCGGCGTGCTGGTGCTTTGCGTGATCAATTATGCCATTTTTTATTATGCTGATTTCGGCTCCTGGGGCCTTGGAAATCCGCACTGGGACCATAAATTCGTTCACGGCGAATCCCTGATCTGGAATTTCTGGTGGATTATCCCCCTGCTCTGGAACGAATGGTTCTTCCACAAATGGCCGTTCTACGAACACAAACACCATTAATCTCATTTCCAAGAAAATGATTTCCCCCCTTTGAAAAAGGGGGGCCAGGGGGGATTTTAGACGCGTATCCCGCAGAAAAATCCCCCTCAGTCCCCCTTTCCCAAAGGGGGAAGTTATTGTCCCCTGATGCCTAAGCTCGCCCCACTTAATCCTCGACCCATACCTCCCCATATGCTATAAACTCTCTGCGAAGGAAATATCTTCCTTTTCATCTTTCATGGAGGGCGAGTACCGGTGAAGCACAAAATGCATTATCTTTCAGGCTCCTGTCTGACGCTCCTTTTATTCCTCTCCTTTCTCTCCGGCTGTGCGCAGAGCCTTAAACCGTATGCCGCGCCGACCCTTCTGCCGGGCACCGATCGCCGCATGCTGACTGCCGGTTACTGGATCAGCCGCCATCCATCGCCCGATGCCCTGGTATTGACAACGGAACAGATCGCCGAACTGAACCGTCACATTGAAAAAGATTTGAAAACGGTTATCGATATCACCCGGATTCCGTTGCCGTATCCAGGCAGTGATCTTGCCGTTGCCATGCGAAAAGATATCGACCGCCTGCGGGCCAGGCCCCGGTATCTTTCATCCGGCAGCCGGGCCCCTGGCAGTTTTTATGAAGATCTGGCCGAGTATATGGATCTGGCCGCACTGTCTCCCTCCGTCCATTCGGATTACGGGCAGGAGGGTTACGGGGTCGTGGTCCGGTTCTCGGATCAGCGGATATTGCCGACCCTGGAGCCGCTTTACGGCAAGCCTTCCGAATCGGACTTTGACAGCCTTCAAAATAACACGCTGGAACTGGGAACGCCCCTGCTGCTCCTGCATCGGACCCGGGACCTGAACTGGACATACGTCCGATCTTCGTCCAGTTCCGGATGGGTGGAGTCCCGCAATATTGCCAGGTGTTCTCAGGAGGACCTGGAAGCGTTTATTCATCCGGAGCGCTTTGTGGTGATCCTCCGTTCCAAAGCCGATATTTACCGGAATCCGGCCCTGACTTACTCAGAAGAATATGTGCAGATGGGAGTCCGGCTGCCGCTTATCGCGGCGGAGGAGAATGCGTACCAGGTTCTGATACCCATCTGCGATTCCGAGGGATATCTGGTCAGGCAACAGGGATATGTTCAAAAAATCCAGGCCCGGGAAGGGTATCTTCCCTATACGGCCCGCAATATGTTGCAGCAGGCATTTGAAATGCTCAATGCCCCGTATGGATGGGGCGGCATGTATGGCGAGCAGGACTGTTCCCGGTTTATTCAGCAGGTGTTTGCAACCGTGGGGGTGAATTTTCCCCGGAATTCGGCGGATCAGGCGATGGTGGGAAAACAGGTTGCCGAATTTGATCCGAACGCGTCCGAGGAAATCAAAATCCGCAGCCTGGATCGGGCCGTCGGCGGCATCACCACGCTTAACATGAAAGGCCATATCATGCTGTATCTGGGAAAAGCGGGTTTGATGCCGTATGCCATTCATGAAACCTGGGCCTACCGGGTTCCCGACGGCGATCAGGATTTGACTTATAAGATCAACCGGGTGGCGGTCACGGACCTGGATCTGGGAATCGGGAGCCGGAACGGCTCGTTGTTGAAACGGCTTAAATCCGCTCGCAGTGTCCAGTAATCGGTTTGACGTCTGATCCGGTTTGTGAAAATTTCTTTCAATGATGGAAAAAAACCTTTTCTGAGATTGTCGGTGGTTAAGCATCCGTCATCATTTTCCGTGGTAGTAAAGTTGGTATGATATTTGCTGTTTCATTTGCGCATACATTACTCCCCGGGGTATTATTAAATATATAGGAGATGTCCCATGACCCCCTTTAAAGATGAAGTACTTCGGTACCACAAGGAGCCCAGGCCGGGCAAAATCGAAGTGGTGCCCAGCAAGCCCTGTCTTTCCCAGTCCGATCTTTCCCTGGCCTATACGCCGGGTGTGGCCATTCCCTGCATGGAAATCAAAAGAGATCCGGATCTATCCTTTGATTACACCACAAGGGGTAATCTTGTCGGTGTCATCACCAACGGCACGGCGGTGCTGGGCCTTGGCAATATCGGGCCCCTGGCCGGAAAGCCGGTGATGGAAGGAAAGGGCGTTCTTTTTAAACGCTTTGCCGATATCGACGTCTTTGATCTCGAACTCAACATCCGCGACCTGGATGAATTCATCCGCACGGTCAAGAGCCTGGAGCCGACCTTCGGCGGTATCAATCTGGAAGACATCAAGGCCCCGGACTGTTTTTATATCGAAGAAGAGCTCATCAAGCAGATGTCCATACCGGTCTTTCATGACGACCAGCATGGAACGGCCATCATTTCCTGCGCGGCCCTGTTAAATGCCTGTTTTTTGACTGGCCGCAACATGGCCGATGCCCGGATCGTGATAAACGGTGCGGGAGCTGCCGCCATTGCCTGCGCCAAGATGTATATGACGCTGGGCGCCCTGAAAGAGAACATTGTTTTGCTGGATTCAACCGGCGTTATTTACAAGGGCCGGACCAAAGGCATGAATCCTTACAAGGAGGCGTTTGCCTTGGATACGCCCATGCGGACCCTGATGGATGCGGTCGAGGGTGCCGATGTCCTGGTGGGTCTTTCGGTCAAGGGCGCCTTTACCCCGGAGATGCTCTCCCGGATGCGGGCTAAACCCATTATATTCGCCCTTGCCAATCCGTATGCCGAAATCGGTTACGATGAGGCCAAGGCTGCCCGGCCGGATGCCATTGTGGCAACCGGACGCTCCGATTGTCCCAATCAGGTCAACAACGTGCTGTGCTTTCCCTTTATTTTCCGGGGGGCCCTGGATGTCCGGGCCAAGGCCATCAACACGGAAATGAAGGTGGCCGCGGTCCGGACCCTGGCGGAGCTGGCCAGGGAGGATGTGCCGGATTCGGTGATCCGGGCATACGGCGGAAAGCCCATGCGCTTCGGGCCGGATTACATCATCCCCAAACCCCTGGATACCCGGGTGCTTCTTAAAGTAACACCGGCTGTGGCCAATGCAGCCGTTGAAAGCGGGGTTGCAAGGGTGGCGCTTCCCGGCCACGCGGCTTATATTCAGGAACTTGAAACCAAGCTGGGTCCGGAGCGGGAAGTGATGCGGAAAATCATCTTCACGGCCCAGCAGAATCCGAGACGGATCGTGCTGCCGGAAGGCAATCACCCGGTCATTTTGCGGGCAGCCTCTCAGGTGGTCAAGGAAGGCATTGCCCTGCCCCTGTTGCTGGGGCATGAAGAAGAGATCCGGGCCATGGCCGGAGAGCTGAACATTTCCCTGGACGGGGTCGAAATTCTGGATCATTTGAAAAGCCCGCTTTATGCGGAATTCACCGAAAAGCTCTTTGCATCCCGTGCCAGAAAAGGCTGGTCTCCTGCGGAAACCCGCTGGCAGCTCCGGAACCGGTATACGTTCGGGGCCATGATGGTCAGGGAAGGCCTGGTTCACGGCCAGGTTCACGGCATCAACCGGTCCTACCCGGATGCCATCCGGCCGGTGCTTCAGGTCATTCCCAGAAGGCCCGGGGTTTCCGTGGTCGCAGGGCTTTACATGATGATCTTCAGGGGCCATACCCTGTTTCTGGCGGACACCACGGTCAATATTCACCCCAGCTCCGAGGTGCTGGCCGAGATTGCGATCCTGTCCGCGGAAATGGTGGGATTTTTTGATATCAAGCCGATCGTGGCCATGCTTTCCTTTTCCAATTTCGGCTCCACCCGGCATCCGGACGCAAGACGTGTTGAGCGGGCCGTGGAGATCGTGCGGACCCGCAGGCCCGAGCTGATCATCGATGGCGAGATGCAGGCCGATACGGCCGTGTCCGAGGAAATACTTAACCGGCTGTTTCCCTTCAACCGTCTGGGTGCGCCGGCCAATGTGCTGATCTTTCCGAATCTGGATGCCGGAAACGCCGCCTATAAACTGCTCAATCATATTGGAGGGGCAAAAGCGGTCGGCCCAATTCTGATGGGAATCAGTAAACCCTTTAATGTGGTTCAGCGAGATACGGACATGGAAAACGTCGTAAACGTGATTGCGTTTACGGTTGCCCAGTCCCATGGCGACTGTGAAAGCTCCGATTGTACCCTGGAGGAATGACAGTCTCCCGGGATTGCGCTTCAGTCAAACGGCGTCAGGCTTTCGTATCCGTCTTCGGTAACCAGAAGGGTCTGTTCAAACTGGGCCGAGAGTCTGCCGTCGTCTGTCACGGCCGTCCATTTGTCATCAAGAATATGTAAAAACCGGGCCCCGATATTGATCATGGGCTCTATGGTAAAGACCATGCCCGGCAAGAGCAGAAAGCCGTCGCCTTTCTGGCCGTAATGGAGAATCTGCGGCGGCTCGTGAAATTCAAACCCGATGCCGTGTCCGACAAATTCCCGGACCACGGAGCATCCCTGGCTTTCCGCATATTGCTGGATAGCCCATCCGATGTGGCCGGTGGTGTTTCCCGGCCTTATCATGGACATCCCCTCGCGCAGGCATTCCCGGGTGACTGCAACAATTTTTCGGGCCTCGGGTCCGGGAGTTCCCACAAAATATGTCTTGTTGGCATCCGCGTAATAGCCGTTTAAAATGGGCGTCACGTCCACATTCACGATGTCCCCGTCCTGAAGGACCCGGCTGCCGGGAATGCCGTGGCAGATCACTTCATTGACCGAAACACAGACGCTTTTGGGAAATCCCCGGTAATGCAGCGGCGCGGGAATGGCGTTATTCCTGATGGTAAATTCATGAACCAGGGTATTGATCTCATCCGTTGTGATACCGGGCCGGATAATGGATTCCGCAAGATCCAGGGAGTCCAGGGCCACTCGCCCGGCTTTTCGGATGCCTTCGACATCTTCGGGGGTTTTGAACCGGATCTTGTGTTTTCGGGTGTATTCACTTTTAAGAAACGGAATCGAGGAAGTCCCGGTTTCCCGGGCCTTGGACGCGCAGCATTTTTTATATTTCAGGCCGCTGCCGCAGGGACAAAGGCTGTTTCGGCCCAATTTATCGGACTTGATTTTCAAGACAACTCCTTTAATACGGGTAAAGGGGAATAATCGTTCAGGCTTTACCCATAACCTGTTTATTCGGGCTTGACGCCCAGGTGGATCACGGCAATGCCGTTGGTCAGTCGGGTGAATGAGACATCTTTAAAGCCGATTCCTTCCAGCAGTTCGGCAAGTTCGTCCGGCAGGGGAAAAAGGCGGATGGTTTCCGGCAGGTGGATATAGGCCGAGCGGGATCCGGCGATCAACTGGCCGAGCCAGGGCATGATGAAAAAAGAGTACATGTCATAGAGCCATCTGAAGACCGGCGAAACCGGTTTGGAGAATTCCAGGCACATCATCCTGCCCCCGGGTTTCAGAACCCGGTACAGTTCTTTAAACCCCCTGTCCATGTGCGTGACGTTTCGAATGCCAAAGCCCACCATCACGGCATCCACGCTGTTATCGGGAAACGACATGGTTTCGATATCACCTTGAATATACTGGATTTGATTTCGGATGGCAAGATGGTTTTCCTGGGTTTTGCCGGCCAGAATCATGTCCCGGTTGATGTCATAGAGAATCACCTCTCCGGTTTGACCCACCTGTCCGGCCGCCAGAATGGCCAGATCCCCGGTGCCGCCGCAGACATCCAGAACCCTGTCCCCGGGCCTTAACTTCAGGGAGCGGATGGCGGCGCGTTTCCACAAATAATGGATGCCGAAGCTCAGGATGGTATTCATCAGGTCGTAGCATTCGGCAACCGAATTAAAATGCCTGCGCACGTATTGCACTTTTTCATTTTCCGGCACCTGGTAAAACCCGTATGTGGCCAGCTTTTCGCGGGTCAGCCGGGAAATCAGCCTGGCCCGCTCCATGCGGTCGTTCAGCCAGACGGTTTTTGGAAAAAACATGGTGTAGTCTCCTAAATTCATTTTACGTTCAAAATGATATTCCAGCAAGCATTCAGGCTGAGACCGCGAAAGCAAACGAGCAGCGATGAGACTGTACTTTAGTACGTCGAATCGCAGCGCAGTGAAGCTGACAAAGGTATCAGCTTGAATGCTTGCTGGAATAAATCAATCGGAATTGATGACCATGCCCGCATCCCGCATCAAGGGCAGCAGGCAGGCAAGGCTTTTGCGGCCGGCTTCTTCCGGCATATCCACATATGGGTAAAGCTCCAGGCTGATATCGCAGGCATATTTCAACTGCACCATGGCCTCGAAAATTTTTTTGAATTCTATGGCGCCCTGGCCCGCGATCAGATGGTTGTGAACCCTGCTGGGAGCGATATCCTCGATATGCACATGCCCGATCCATTCGAACAGGTCCTCGAATGCCGCGTGCGGCTCTTCGCCGGCGCAGAAAAAATGACCGATGTCAAAATTGAGGCCCACCGCAGCCGATCGGACATCGCGGATAAAAGCCTTGAACTGGGCGGAATTTTCCATCAATAGATCCGGTTCGGGCTCGATCAGCAGCTTGATGTTCAGGGATTCGGCCAGCGGAATCACCTGATCCAGCCCCTGGTGAAAAAGCCGGATGGCTTCGGCCTCGGACATGCCGTTCAGCGGGCCGCCGGGAGGAATCGAGATATTGGCGCAGCCCAGCTCCCTTGCGATCCCGAGGCACTCCCGGGTGTGCTGAATGCGGATACTGCGCTGCTTCGGATCGGGTTCGATCCAGGACGGCAGATAGGTATCGCCGACCGCAAACAGGGTAAAGCTGTTCAGGTTCGTAATTTTAAGGCCCAGGCGGTCAACGGTATTCTTGATATCCCGAAGATCCGTATCCCGGTAATCCGGCGGATACAGGTGGGGCCGGTCACACATGATTTCAGCCCCTTTAAATCCCAGATCGGCAATGCGTTTGAGGGAATCCGGCAATGTGTATTTGACAAATGCGTTGGTGCTGTAACCCAGTATCATGGCAGTGGTATCGTCTCCCTTGGTTTTGTGAAAACTTAAAGATCTTTTTCAAGCGATTGCAGGCAATTGAGCTGCTGCTGAAAGGTGATCGGCGGGCAGTCTCCCATGGGTTTTTTAAAATAAAATCCCAGCTCCGGAACCAGGCCTTTCCGTCCGGACATCGAAAGGGCCGCCATCCATCTGGCCAGATCCAGAACCAGCGGGGCCGCCAGGATGGAATCTCTTCCCTGAAGATTGACGCGAATGCTCATGGGAAGGCCAAAAAGGCCGATAAGATCGATGACGTCCCAGGCTTCCTTGGCATCGCCCCGGGGCGGATAGTAGTCGATATGAACCTTGTGCGACGGGGTACCGTATTTTTCCCCGACCGGGTATTCCAGGATGTCGTCCAGAAGCTGGGTCTTGTTGGCCAGTTTACCGGCGGCCCGCTCCGGGTCCATTAAATTCTTTCCATCGGCATTGCCCAGGATGTTCAGGCTGTACCACCCGTCCACCCGAAGGCTTCTGGCCTTGAATGCCGATGCCAGAACCACCTTGAAATAGGTCTGTCCGGTTTTCCCATCGCAGCCCGCCATGCAGACGCCGTTTTTGACGGCTTCCCGGACCAGGGCCGGGCACTCTATCGGGTTGGGCGTAAAGTTTACAACCGGGATCCGGCAGGAAATCGCGGCCAGCGCATAGGAGAGATCCGGGAATTCCGATGTGTCTGTCTGGGCATGGATATCCGAGAGGGTTTCAGGCGCATGCGAGGGTTCCGCGGCGCAGGCCGGCAGCAGGTTGACAAAAACCGGCAATGCATCCGGAAAGTCGGATTTCAGGGACTGGATATCCTGAATGATCCGCGCCACCTGCGCGGCCCGATCCAGGTTCGGGCCGGGCGGCGTAAAAACCTTCACATGGTCGATTTCATCCCGGTGAGGCTCCCACAGGGCCTTCGGCAGGACCCCGTGCCGGGAAATGGCGGTCGTCATGGCATGATCGGCGATATCCCAGCCGGCAAGATGAATGGCCTGCTGGGGAAAAAGCCCGGAAAATTTACCGGCGGTCATCAGATAAGGCAGAACACTTTCCGGATGATGTTTCAGCATGGAAACGGCTGCCGCAAGGGTCGAGCCGATGGCGCCTTTGGCGCCGGCAACCAGTAACAAAAGCGATTTGGAACCATTGGGGTTAATGGACATTTATCAGCCTCGGCAATCTCAGATGGGCTTCTTCCGAAGTCGTTATAAAAATTTTATTGATTTCAAAATATTATCGAAAATTACGCCGATGATCAAGTTGAATCATGATATTTTTAAAGGAGCCGGGCGCCGGGAGACCATTTTTTTATCGGGGATTGCGGCAGGTGCTAATAGGGGAGGGGATGGATTTTATTGAATTCTCAGCGATTCTATCCTATGATGGTCATATGTGATACAGGTTAACCCGAATAAGGAGAACCGTCATGTCCTTCAAAACCATCCGCCGGCAGGCAGCCCGGATCAGCAGTGCGCTTCTGATCGGAGCGTTGATATTATCCGTATCCGCATCCTGCACGAATGCCAGGGAGTATACGCAAGTCGAGAAAAATGCGTATTTTGCCGCCATCAAAAACGCCCAGACCCCAACCCAGCAGGAAGTTTTCCGGGGGCTCCTGGCAATTGTTCCGGGAGACGACCGCATCAACGCCCAGCGGCTGCATGGTGAAGGCATCCGCTGGGAGGCGGAGCCGGGAAATTCCCGGGTCCTGGTCGTCTCGTTCATGTCCAGAGCCAATTACGAGAAATATTACCGGGATAATCTCGAACAGCACCAGGAATCCTATGCCCTGAAAAAAAGTCTTTGGGTGACCGTGGTTCCGGAGATGTCCTGGTATTTTTCCCGCAAACCTTTCTGCCCGCCCTCCGAAGGCCGCATGATACAGGCACTCGGGCTGAATCCCGCCATGGATTACGAAGTCCTTCTGGAACTGTGGGTCAATCCCGGAGATCTGTTCCGGCCCTCCCCGGACCCGGAAATCACCGATCATGAATCCGAACTGGCCGTCCAGATCGGGGAAAACCAGTGGATACTCCCCTCCGATACGAACCCTTTCGTCAAACTGGACAACACCCAGATGTATATGGACAGCGCCTGGTCAACCCCCGTGACATTCCGGGACTGGTTCGTCAACCGGGCCCAGACGATCTATACAACAACCAACGAAGCGGACCCGGCAACCTGGGGCTGGCCGTGGACGCGCCTGGGGTATACCTATGACTGGGGAAATCCGTTTTCCGCGTTCGGACTCAGCGAATTCATCCTGAAGATCAATCCCAACCAGAACGGCGGAGAAGTTACGGTGAAGCTGGAAAAAGCCGTTGACATCCTATCATCTGAATGGAACCAGTATTTTCACTGCGGAACCGACGATCCCGACGCGCGAAACGATTAAAGGCGCCGTTGTCCTCTTGGCCGGTATAGGCGCCTGGAAGTCATGCCAACATTTCAGGCATGGGTAGCCGCTGGCCGTTCATTGAAAGAAATGATGACCCCGACAGCCGACAGAACCATGTGAATACTGAAGAAGATCGGTTCAATCTTTAAAATTTTACCGTATTTTTTACAATTTTATTTTAGATACTTTTAACAGGCCAAGAAACATTCCAACAAAGGATTGAAAGCATGATCGCAAAACCCATCGCACACGTTGCTGAAGATGGACGATTGCACGAACTCCAGGATCATCTCTTTGGCACAGCAGAACGAGCTGCACTCTTTGCATCTGCATTTGGTTTTCGGCAATGGGACTGGATTGCCGGACTATGGCATGATTTGGGAAAATACGGAAAACCTTTTCAGAAAAAAATCCGGGCCGCTGCCGGGGAAGAGGCTCACCTTGAAGCCAAAGCTCGTGTCGATCATTCGACGGCAGGAGGACTTTACGCAATAACGCAAATGCGTATAGCCGGACGAATTTTAGCATACCTGATTGCCGGGCATCATGCCGGCCTGCCTGATTGGGAAGCTGATCGCGGAGGGAAGGCGACTCTCTCTCTCATTGCTTGCATCAAAAAGAACTGTTTGATGTGGCTTTATCCTATGACATACCGACGTAGTGGTTATCCGGCATGTCAGAAATATAATCAAAAGCACAAGATACCATGGTCAACCAAATCCGTGTTAAACCTCAAGGCATTGAAGAAGGAGAATAAATATTATGCCTAAAGTTTACGAAGTTCAATTTGAAGTCGATGGGCCAGCAGCGATGTTTGCTCGGCCGGATACTGGTGGAACTCCGACGAGCTACCCTGTACCAACTTGGTCGGCTGCGAAGGGCTTGTTTGAGTCAATTGCATTTTTTGCCGATGGAGCGGCGTGGATTTGTCCAACCAAGGTAGATGTCTGTCGCCGTATTGGTGACCCCGGTGGCCGGGTAACCTTTCAAAGATACACAACAAATTATGGAGGGCCGTTGCGAAAAAGAGCTTTGTTCAACAAAGGAACGGCTTCGGGCGGCAGCAGCATGCAACTTTTCGCAACGATCTTGAGCGGCGTTTGTTTCCGCCTGCATGGTTCCATCGTTGGTCCTCCATGGAAGGGACGCATCAATCCCCGGCACCACTTGCAGGATCTGTTCGACCGTAGATTAAAGAGAGGCCAATGCTTTCGCACCCCTTGCCTCGGTTGGAGTGAGTTCACCTGTTCCTATTGGGGGCCGTTTCGTGATGGTATGACAGAAGTTGATACCGATCTGGCATTTGAGATACCGTCGATGCTTTTGGGCATGTGGGATACCCCATCGCGTGGAGTGTATGAACCGAAATTCTGTCAGGATGTTAAGATCGTGGACGGTGTTCTCAAATACGAGATTCCGGCCGAGTGGCTGAGTGAACAAAATAAAGAGGTGATGGGAAATGCTCAATGAACTGGTGATCGTTGAACGTGGAGTTCGGCACGTGGGGATTAAAACGGTTCCTCGTCATCCGGACGTAAAGGATGCTCGGAGGATGCCGACTTTATTAGTGCAGCTTGACGACAAGGGGCAGGTTGCATCCGTTCGACCTGTTCCCCATATAGTGACACCATGGACACTCCGAGATGCACAACATAACAGCTTCCCCTTTGTCAAACCCAAAGGTCCTTTATGGAATGTTCTGGAAAATCCTAAGAATGACGCTTTGCGAGCATCTGCTCTCGACAAGAAGAATTCCAATCGGCGGAAAGCGTTGCTTGATCTCGCAGATATTATGTCATTTGATGTCGAGGCTTTCGATGATTGGCTCGGCAAAGGGCTACTGGAGCGTTTGCGAGAAAGACGGCAACAACTCCTGAAACTGGAGGGCACGGAATCTGATGTGGTCTTGGCTACGATCAATCGTTTCCTGCTATCTTGCAACCTAAACAAAGGCAATGGACCGCAACAACTATTGCGCCAAGTGGCAGAAAGGCTCATGGAAGAGTTCGAGCGATCTCCGCAAGACGATTGGATAGAAATCGCAGTTTCGTTACTGATCGGTGCTTTTGACAATAAAAAGAAGGAGTGGCAGTGCAGTGGAGCTTTACTCTTCGAAGCGCATGGAAAGGACCTATCGATTTTCGACCCAAGGCTAGTTTCAAGTGTAAGCGAGGCATTGGGGCAGCCCAGCTCCGAAGCTGGAGACAAAGGTAATAGACCAACGCTGGGGATTTGTGCTCTTACAGGTATCGAAGAACAGCTTTTAAAGGGAAATTTCCCCCAGCCTAACCTGCACGTGTTGGGGCAAACATATCTATTTGCCAAAAACAGGGATATCCCTGCCAATGATCGTTACGGTCAATTTTCTGTTGATGCCATGCATGTTGGCCAGGAGACGGTAATCCGTCTATCTGCGGCATTCGAAGCACTTACATGTGATATACGAAAGAACATCACATGGAGGGCAATTCCCGGTGAATCCCCGAAGCAAAGTGATCTCCTTTTGGCTTTTGTTGAAGTGATTCCTGATGCCCCGATTGTGGAATCGCTGGTGGAAGAGGACTTTTCAGATGAGGCATCCGAGGAGTTATCCATCACCCAAGACTCGATCTCGGCATTTGAAAAACGCACGGAACGGATGATCAACCTTGTAAAGGCAACAGTTGGGGACGATGTGACCAGAACGCCCGTTCAGCTTGCAGTATTTCGCAAGGTCGATCCTGCTAATCGCAAGGTCTCCTGTGCCAATACGTTCAGTGTTGCCGACCTTTATCAAGCAGCGACAAACTGGGCAACCGGTGAACGAAACATACCCTCGTGGGTAAGACTACCAGTACTGAAAAAAGGCGAGCGAAAACCACAGCCAGCCTCTCCTCCACACATCGCGCCCCTGGGAATGATTGCTTTCAGCAAACAGCTCTATAACCGCGGCGGGACAAAACGACAGGAAGTTATGGGGCTACCTGCATCTGAAACTTTGGGATTATTCCTCGATCGGAACAAAAAGGTGTGGCAGCGGGCTAAAAGGATGCTGCGGCTGGTGCTGAACCGACGGGCAGCGCTCCTGGCTGGAGTGGCCCATGTTCAGCATCAGCACACGCCAAGATCTTGGGAGCGGCAGCTTGAGATTATAAAAAAATTCGACTGCAACGAAGCATTGAGGACAATCACATTGCTGGGTGTACTATTACACAAGCTCAGCCGAGAAAAGGAGACTTACATGAATGAGACAGCATTCAAACTCGGGCAACTGCTGGCGGCTGCGGACATAGTCCATGCCGGATACTGCGCGGACATTCGAGGCGGCGCGGTGCCACCCTCACTACTGGGCAATCAGGTGTTCACTATGGCACAAACCGCTCCGGCAAAAGCTCTTGCAACGCTTTGTCGCCGTTGGAAACCATATGACGGTTGGGCAAAGAAGGCCACTCGCGAGCCAAGCCGTATTCAAGCACTGGTCGCTAATAGCAAGAAAGATGAACAGCAGCGCGGTTGGGATATCAAAAAGGCCTTGCGTTACGCCCGTGAAATGGGTCCGATTGCCGCCGAACTTGCACCATTGCTGGGTGCGTGCCGCGTAGACGATGTTTTCCGCGCCGAATTGCTTTTGGGATATATGTCCGGTTTGCCTAAGGCGCAGAAGCAAGATAACGATGTTCAAGATCAAAACCAAGGACAGGAGGACTAATTCATGACAACCGAACAGAAAACCAATGGCAGCGCACCATTCAATCGAGGAACTGGTCTGCTTCTCATCGAAGTACGATACAGCAACCCCAACGGGGATCCAGACGCCGAAAGCGATCCACGGACACTTGATGCTGACGGTATAGGATTGATCTCGCCGGTTTCCTTTAAACGGAAACTCAGGGACCTTGTGGCCGATCATGAAGGTCCAGTCTGGCACGAGGCGAAAAAAGCGTTGAATCTCAATGGTGCCCGCTTTGATATTCTGGAAAAGCGCGGTCGTGATCGGGACTCGATCTTTAAAATGGATGCTGCAACTTTTATGGGTAGCTTCTGGGATGGTCGAGTATTTGGGAACACCTTTCTTGAAGACATCAAAGGCAAGGACTTCAAGCCGGGCGAAAAAGACCATTTCATCAGTACAGGGGTTGTGCAGTTTGGCCCAGGTATCAGTATTGCTCCAATCGAGATTGAGAGGCTCACAACTACGAATAAATCGGGTGTGCAAGAGGGCAAAGATCGTGGCATGGCTCCTCTTGGGTGGCGAGTTGTGCGTCATGCTTTATATACAATGCCTTTTTTTATCAACCCCATGATGGCGAGAAAGAATGGCTGTGAACCGTCAGACATCAACTTGATGAAGTACCTGATTCCCCATGCATATCGTAATACCGCTTCTGCGATTCGGCCGTTTGTCGAGATTCGGCACGCCTGGTACGCTGAGCATAAAACGCCACTTGGTTCCTGCCCGGATTCCATGATCCTTGATGCTTTGGCTCCCAAGAAGATCAAAGGTAATGCCGATGAGCCATCCGTATCAATCGACGATTACCATATTCCTATCGAACTGCCGCAAGACATCAAGGAACGACTGGCAAATTTCGATGATTTGTGTGCGAAGCAGTGGGGGTGAGGTATGAAAAAGGATAATGTCTTCCTGGAGCCACTGGCTCACTCCCCACCCAAAAATGGCATGCTGGGCGATCCATATTCACGGCACGCTGAGGCAGTACGACAGGGCGCGTTGGAGCGGGCGGAAGCGATGTTACGTCATGCACACAATCCACCGCAGGGACTACTCAAGGCCATCGAAACAGCGGGGATTTTTCACGATCTGGGTAAGCTTGATCCTGTCATTCAGGCTGTGTTTCGCAAAGGTCGCGGAAACAAACTCAAGTGGGACCACATTGATGCTGGGGTGTCCTACCTGTCAAGCAAGCAGGATTGGATGGCGGCTTGGTTGGTCCGTGCGCATCACGCGCCCGGACTTCCGGAAAAGTGCGAGCATTTCACTGAGAAGACGGACCGGCGATTACGAGGTCGCCGACGAGACAGCGATGCTAAAGAGAAGCACGATGAACAGATTGCGCATACTGATCAGATGATCGAGCGGTATCTCGGAGAGCACGATGCCGCTGTTGGAATGCACAATGTCGAGCGACGGCGCCCCAGTCATGGGTTGTCGATGCGACTGGCATTATCATGTCTTGTTGATGCCGACCATTCAGATACCGCTTTTTTCGACAGTAACTGCAATCTGCCAGACGCACCAAAAGCACGATGGACCGAACGGTTGAACGCCCTGTGTGAGTATGTTCGATCTCTGCCCACTGGGGATAACGAGGCCAAACACGCGCGCAATAAACGTCGAAGAGAATTCTTCGAAGCCTGTTTAGATTCATGCATCAAAGATTCCCTTGTGGCATGTGAAGGGCCTGTCGGGCTTGGCAAAACGACGGCAGTAGCGGCTTATCTCATCCGACGGGCGCATGACGAGGATCTTCGGCGGCTTATCATTGTTGCTCCTTTCACGAACATTCTTACTCAGACGGCAGAACGATTGCGGAAGGCTCTTGTCTTGCCGGGCGAACAACCCGGTCAAGTTGTTGTCGAGCATCATCACAGGGCAGACTTTTCACACCACGATGATCGTGAGCTGGCAGTCCTTTGGCGCGCTCCCATCGTGCTTACAACTGCGGTGAGCTTTTTTGAGACACTTGCAGCCTGTGATCCGGCGACGTTACGCAAGTTTCACGCAGTGCCCGGCAGTGCGATATTCATTGATGAGGCACATGCTGCCTTACCGACGAGGCTTTGGCCTCAGAACTGGAAATGGGTGAGAGAGCTTGCGGAGTGCTGGGGTTGCCGCTTTGTCTTCGCCAGTGGCTCACTTGCTCGCTTTTGGGAAAATCAAGACATTGTCGATAAACCGATCAAACTTCCTGAATTGTTGCCGACTATTCAGGCGGAAGAAGTCATGCGAGAAGAGCGGCATAGAGTTAAGTTCGCTGAAACGGATGGCGGACGAATATTGAATGTACAAGAATTGAACAGCTTCATCAGAAATGAGCCTGGACCTCGATTGGTAATTCTAAATACCGTACAGAACGCTGCAGTAGTTGCCGATGCAATGCGTAAATCCGGCATGGACGTTCTTCATCTATCGACAGCATTGACTCCGTTCGATCGGGAAATCATTCTTAAACGTGTTGTGCGAAGACTTCAATTTCAAGATGTTCGAGACTGGTCTCTTGTTGCAACAAGTTGCGTCGAAGCAGGTGTTGATCTTTCATTTCGTTGTGCTTTTCGAGAACGATTCGCCACAGCCTCGACTGTCCAAGTTGGAGGAAGAGTCAATCGTAATGGAGAGTACAATGACTATGGTGGAGGGAAAGTGTATGATTTTGCGCTTGTCGACGAAGGAATAACACAGCATCCCGGAGCCAATGTGTCAGCAGACATATTGTTGGGTTTGATGGATACAGACAAACTCAACAGTGCTAATCCAGCCGATGTAGTTACTTTATCCATGCAACAGGAGCTAAAGAATTGTGGCGGACTTCCTTCTGATCTATTGTTAAAAGCAGAATTGGAACGAAATTATCCAAAGGTGAAAGAACTTGGACGAGTTATTGATGCAGATACCCGATTCGTAGTTATTGATCCGAATTTGAAAGAAAACTTAAAAAGGCACAATCCCGTAGATTTCAAAACATTACTTCAGGGTAGCGTTCAGATATGGGCGAATAAGATTGATAAACTTGCAGTGGAACCATTAACACAAAATAAACGTTACTCATCGGATATCTATTTATGGAACTATGATTATGACCCTGAATTTCTTGGGTACATGAAGGGTGTGTTGAAGATGGAGGAATTCATATCCTCCGGAGGAGCTGTCATATGATATATCCAGATGGCTTGTTTACGGTTAACGATCCACAATCTAATCGTTTTTCAATCAAAGGACGAAGATGGAAAAAGCTCATGCTCATAAATTGTTTGACCTGATCAAGGTTGAGCGTGTCAATGGTACTGATGGTCCGGCCAGAGCATTTACTGATTATGTCGTGAAACTGGATGAGGCAAATGTGCCAAACGGCGTAAGCATAGAGAAAGAACTCGATGTACACTGAAGACGACCTCCTTCCCCTCTCCGCCCTCCAGCACCTGCTCTTCTGCGATCGGCAGTGCGCGCTGATCCACATCGAGCAGGTGTGGGTGGAAAACGTTTATACGGCAGAAGGCCGCATCATGCACGAGAGGGTGGATTCCGGACGCAGCGAAACCAGGGGAGATGTGCGTCTATCGTTCAGTCTGCCCTTGCGTTCCCTACGACTGGGACTGGTGGGAAAAGCCGACGTGGTGGAGTTTCACCGGGAGCAAGGTGATGATGGGGGAAAAGCGTCAGATGCAGCAATCTGGCGGCCTTTTCCGGTGGAGCACAAGCGCGGGCGGCCCAAATAAGAGCTTTGGGACAAGGTTCAGCTTTGTGCCCAGGCCATATGCCTGGAAGAGATGCTGAGCATCGCAGTTATGTGACCCATGGCTTTGTTTCCGCCGCCCTCGCCGAGAAGACCGGTTTTTCCGATGAGGATTTGAACTTGCTGTGGGATGCCCTCTGTAACATGTTCGAACACGACCGTTCCGCGGCCCGTGGTCTGATGAGCAGTCGCAAACTTTTTGTTTTCAAGCACGACAACAAAATGGGTAATGCCCATGCACACAAACTGTTCGATCTGATTGAGATTAAACGAAATGACGAAACAGGTGCTCCGGCACGTTCGTTTAAGGATTATTCCGTGCGTATTGCCGGTGAGGTTCCTAACGGGGTAACTGTGGATGAGAAACTGTAAAAAGTTGGTTCTTGGATAGAGGAGAAACAATGGACACGCTGCATAATCTACAGAATCTTTCTGGTTTCGACAATGGCGCCATCATCCTCTATCAAACCAAGGATGGCCAAACAAAGTTGGATGTTAAGTTACAGGGCGAGACCGTTTGGCTCTCATTGACCCAGATGGCCGTTTTGTTTGAACGGGATAAATCCGTTATCTCTAGACATCTAAATAATGTTTTTCGTGAAGGGGAACTGGATAGGGAGGCAGTTATTGCAAAAAATGCAACAACTGCCTCTGACGGCAAAACTTATCAGGTTGACTATTTCAATCTGGATGCCATTATTTCGGTCGGCTACCGGGTCAATTCCAAGCGCGGTACCCAGTTCCGTATTTGGGCAAGCACGGTACTGAAAGATTATCTGATCAAGGGCTATGCCCTCAATCAACGGCGGCTGGCGGAAAACGGGGTGGCTGAGCTACGCGGGGTTCTTGACCTCTTGGCCGCCACTTTGGAACAGCATCAACTGGCCGACGAGACCGGGCTGGAAGTCGTGCAACTGGTGCGGCGGTACGGCTTGAGTTGGCAACTGCTGCTGCAATACGACGAAGATCGCTTATCCGTGCCTATCGGCCGCAAAGGGCATGCGTCTGTGGAGTTTGACCTGGCCTTTGTCCGCCGGAGTATTGTCTGTTTGCGGGACGATCTGGCTGCCAGGGGCGAGGCCACCGATCTGTTTGGCCGGGAGCGGGACAAGGGGCTGGCCGGCATCATCGGCGCAATCCATCAGACATTTGATGGCCGGGAACTCTACCCCAGCGTCGAGGAAAAGGCCGCCCATCTCCTTTATTTCGTGATCAAGGATCACCCCTTCAGCGATGGCAACAAACGCATCGGCTCCTTCCTCTTTTTAATCTATCTGCAAGTAAATGGGTTGATCGATGCCATCCGATTCGACAACAAAGGCTTGGTGGCTTTGGCACTGCTCGTTGCAGCCTCCGCTCCGGCTCAGAAAGACGTGCTTATTCGCCTGATCGTCAATCTGCTGGCAGAAACGGCAAATTCCAAGCCGGGATATCCACATGTCTGAAACCGGACCAGAACAGCTTAACGGCATTATGCCCGATTTGCCACTGTACGACGAAGACGACCTCCTCCCCCTCTCCGCCCTCCAGCACCTGCTCTTCTGCGATCGGCAGTGTGCGCTGATCCACATCGAGCAGGTGTGGGTGGAAAACGTTTATACGGCAGAAGGTCGCATTATGCACGAGCGGGTGGATTCCGGACGCAGCGAAACCAGGGGGGATGTGCGTCTGGCGTTCAGTCTACCCTTGCGTTCGCTACGACTGGGACTGGTGGGAAAAGCCGACGTGGTGGAGTTTCACCGGGAGCAAGGTGATGACGCGAAAAAAACGTCAGATGCGGCGATCTGGCGGCCTTTTCCGGTGGAGCACAAACGCGGGCGGCCCAAAAAAGAGCTTTGGGACAAGGTTCAGCTTTGTGCCCAGGCCATGTGCCTGGAAGAGATGCTGACCATTGCAGTTCCCAAAGGAGCGCTTTTCTACGGAAAAACCCGGCGTCGGGTGGATGTGGTTTTCGATGCGGACCTGCGCCGTGAGACCGAGGAAACGGCCATCCGGCTGCATGATCTGTTTGCCGGCGGACAAACGCCGCCGCCGGTTCTTAAATCCGTATGCGAGAACTGTTCGTTTCTTGAAATCTGCCTGCCGCATGCTCTCGAAAGGCCAAAGACCGTTCGCAATTACCTCAAAACAATGATCGGTGATTCATGAAAAAACATCTGAATACATTGTACGTAACCACTCAGGGCGCTTATCTGTCCAAGGAGGGTGAAACCGTGCTGGTTTCCGTTGAGGGGCAAAAACGCCTTCAGGTGCCGGTGCACACCCTCGGCGGTATTGTATGCTTTGGTCGGGTGATGTGTAGCCCATATTTGATGGGATTTTGCGCGGAAAACAATGTTGGAATGAGCTTTTTGACTGAAAATGGACGATTCATGGCGAGGGTACAGGGACCCGTGTCCGGCAATGTGTTGCTGCGACGCGAGCAATACCGCCGGGCCGATGCAAACGCGTTTTCGACTGCGATGGCAAGATTCACCCTGACCGGAAAAATCGCCAACTCCCGGACGGTGTTGCAACGCGCCGTGAGAGATCACTGCGACAAGATCTGCCAACCCGAAGTCGATCAGGCTGTAACCGTATTGGGAGGCGCTTTAAAACGGATTGAAAACATAGATAATCTGGATGAACTGCGAGGCGTCGAAGGTGAAACAGCCCGCAGTTATTTCAGCGTGTTCGATCAAATGATCACCAGTCAGAAGGAAGATTTTTTCTTCAAGGGGCGGAATCGGCGCCCACCGCTGGATAACGTCAACTGCCTCCTGTCTTTTCTCTATACCCTGTTGCTCCATGACGTTCGATCTGCTCTGGAAGGCGTGGGACTTGATCCGGCAGTGGGATTTCTTCACCGTGATCGACCTGGCCGCCCCGGATTGGCGCTGGATATGATGGAAGAGTACCGTGCATTCTTATCGGACAGGTTGGCGTTATCTCTGATCAATCTTGGACAGGTAAAGGCCAGGGGTTTTAAGAAATCCGATTCTGGTGCTGTTACCATGACGGACGATACCCGCAAGGAAGTCATTGTTACTTACCAAAAGCGCAAGCAGGATGAAATTTTACATCCATTTATCGGCGAAAAGGTTGCCATCGGTATTCTGTTTCACGTTCAGGCGCTTTTGCTTGCACGATATTTGAGAGGCGATTTGGACGGCTATCCGCCGTTTATTTGGAGGTAGTAAACCATGATGGTGCTTGTCAGTTATGATGTGGCCACGACTGACGACGGTGGACAGAGGCGTCTTCGGAGAGTGGCAAAAATGTGTAAAAATTATGGTCAGCGGGTTCAATATTCAGTCTTCGAATGTTTGGTGGATCCAGCTCAATGGACCTTGCTGCGGAAAAAACTGGAAGACCAAATCGACCCGGCAAAAGACAGCCTGCGCTATTATTTCCTTGGAGCAAACTGGCAAAAACGGGTGGAGCACGTAGGGGCTAAACCCACATTCAATCAGGAGGGGCCTTTGATCGTCTAACGCATTGCGAACCCCAAGCATACATCTTTTTCCCGGCCGGTTCGCGCAATTATAACCACCTTAAAATACATCAATTTCTAATTTGTCGAAGATAAAGACTTTGGATAAATAAAATTGTTTATGCAGTTCGCATATTCATGCCATAATATTTAATGTATTCAACTATGTAATGGATATGCTGTCGCCTCCCGCACGGAGGCGTGGATTGAAACATCCCAGCCATTTAAAATATGGATGCTATGCCCACGTCGCCTCCCGCACGGAGGCGTGGATTGAAACATAGTTATGAAGGACCATCAACCCCAACAGGTGAGGTCGCCTCCCGCACGGAGGCGTGGATTGAAACCAGGTAATCGGCCAGGTCCTTGAAATAGGATAATAGTCGCCTCCCGCACGGAGGCGTGGATTGAAACAAATGCAAGCATGTCTGGATTTGGGAGCAAGCCCAGTCGCCTCCCGCACGGAGGCGTGGATTGAAACGTTTTGCTGGGTATGACGACAACACCCCCGCTCGCAGGAAGGGCACCTGCTCATGTTTCAATCCACGCCTCCG
>JACRBZ010000037.1 GCA_016219185.1 Deltaproteobacteria bacterium | reverse complement strand
TGTTCTTGATAACCTCCTTGCCGATTCGTAATTCCTGATGAAATATTACGTCGGGAAAGAAGTGTAATCATGATTGAAGCAAAATCCAATCCCAGAGCGGTTTTCCGGGGTTTAGAGGCTAAGGTTGTCCAAAGTCCAAAATATTTTCAGTAGAGCGTAAAAATCCGCGCTGGCTAAAAAGCGCTCTTTGAAATGGGTCCACTTCAATGCGCAGATGAGCTTGGTTGTTTATTGGCTAACAAGAGAGGAAAGCACTTGGAGCACTGTGGGCTATGAGAAGCGGAGGGGCCTGCCTTTTGCAATGCCGATTGATAAGGGCTATGAAGCGATTCAGAGGGTGGTTGTTTCTGATTAAAGGAAGGAGTGATGGGACGTACATAAAAATATAAGTTTATGTTGAGTCAGAAAATGGGAAAGGAGTTTTCCTGGTGCGCGACAACCCTGACTTGATCCTTGAACCGACCGAGCTTGACTGTAATGAATTATGTGTTGTGCAGGGTGATGGAATTCATCTGAGCTGTTGTATTCAAATGAGAGGCATGATTTCTGTTCGTGTCTATAGGAAGGTTTTTCATGAATCTTTCACCTCGAAAACGTTTTATTCTCTATGCGGTCTGCGGCTACCTGGTCTTTGGATCGCTCTGGATTTTTATCTCCGACCGCATGCTCCTGTTATTTACAGATATCTCGACCATTTCCGGACTCTCTACAGCCAAGGGAATTGCCTTTATTCTTCTCACCGCCCTGCTCCTGGTTCTCACGTTATCCGCCATTCCAGATCGCGAAGCGACCGAATCGCAAAGCAGGTATCTCACCTCTCAATTTCTGATTTTGGCCGATCAACTGCCCCGCTGGATCGCCTATGTCTTTGCAGCGGCCGTTACGCTGGCCATGCTCTTTGTACGCATGAGAATAGCCGTTTCTTTCGGCGAAAGGCCGCTGCTCATTCTCTTTATGCTGCCCGTCATCTTGAGTTCAGTGCTGGGGGGATTCGGCCCCGGGCTGATCGCAACCGCCATAGCTTCCCTGGGCATTGCTTATTACTGTATTCCTCCGTTGCACAGTCTGCGTATCGAGCAATCGCATGATCTTTTTCAGTGGTTCATGCTGATCACAAGCGGTATTCTTTCCAGTTATCTAAGCGAGTTGCTTCACCAGGCGCGCCGTCAATCCGAAGAGAGGAGAATACTACAGGAAATCGCCCAGGAAGCGCTTCGGGAGAGCGAGGAAAAACTTCAAGTCGTTTTAAAAAACCTTCCCGTCGGCCTCATTCTGTTGGACAACCGCGGCGTGGTGCTGGACTGCAATCCGTATTTTTCCATCATCTTCGAAGCGCAGCGGGAAAAATATCTCGGACTGAATCTACTGGAAAAAATGCCGGAAGGACCTGTACGACAGAATCTTGTTGCCGCCATATCTGAAAACGGGATCCACCGCTTCGAAGGGCCATACACCTCAATTCTCAGCGGCAAACAATTATATATCAACCTCATCAGCGTAAGAATTGCCCCGAACCTGCTCATTGCCATCATCACGGACATTACCGATCGCAAGCACGCGGAGGAGGCCCTGCGTGAGAGCGAGGAGCGCTACCGTACACTCTTTGAGTATGCGCCAGACGGTATCGTCATCGCCGATCCCGAGAGTTACTACACCGACGCGAATACGAGCATGTGCCGGATGCTCGGTTATACGCGCGAAGAACTGATCGGGCTGCACGCCAAGGATATCGTTGCCCAGACGGAGATTCAGCACATTGTGCCGGCGTTGAACGCTATCAAAGCCAAGTCCGATTACCACCGGGAGTGGCAGTTCCAACGCAAAGACGGTTCGGTCTTCACGGCGGAAGTGATCGCGACCATGATGCCCAACGGCTATTTACTGGGAATGATCCGCGACATCACCGAACGCAAACGGGCCGAGGAAAAGAATGCCAAACTTGAAGCCCAGCTCCAGCAGGCTCAGAAGATGGAGTCGGTGGGCCGCCTTGCGGGCGGGGTGGCTCATGATTTTAACAATATGCTGGGAATTATCCTCGGCCATGTAGAGATGGCCCTGGATCAGGTGGACCCGGAGCAGCCACTCCATGCGGACTTGCAGGAAATCCAAAGAGCCGCCGAGCGTTCCGCCGACCTCACACGGCAACTGCTGGCCTTTGCCCGCAAGCAAATCATTGCTCCCAAGGTTCTCGGCCTGAACGAGACCATTGAAAGTATGCTCAAGATGCTTCGGCGCCTCATTGGCGAGGATATCGATCTCGCCTGGCTGCCGGGCAAGAAATTGTGGCCGGTCAAGGTGGATCCGTCCCAGATCGACCAGATACTGGCAAATCTGTGTGTCAACGCGCGGGACGCCATTTCGGGAGTGGGCAAGGTTACCATCGAAACAAAGAACACCGTCTTTGACGAAGCCTATTGCGCACAACATATGGGGTTTACCCCGGGTGAGTATGTTCTGCTGGCTGTAAGCGATGACGGCTGCGGCATGAACAAGGAGATCCTGGACAAACTTTTTGAGCCGTTTTTCACCACCAAGGAGATAGGCAAAGGCACCGGGCTGGGACTGGCCACGATTTACGGCATTATCAAGCAAAACAAAGGTTTTATAAACGTCTACAGCGAGCCTGGGCAAGGAACAACGTTCACGATTTATCTGCCCCGCCATGCAGGCAAGGCGGGGCTATTGCAGAAGGAAGTTTCGGTTGATGCTTCTAAACGCGGCAATGAAACCATCCTGCTGGTTGAGGATGAGCCTGTAATCTTGAAAATGACCACGAAGATGCTCGAAATGCAAGGCTATACCGTGCTTGCAGCCTCCACGCCAGGCGAAGCCATCCGACTGGCGGAAGCCCACGGCAGTGAGATTCACTTGATCATGACCGACGTGATCATGCCTGAGATGAACGGCAGAGACCTTGTCAATAATTTATTGTCCATCCACCCCAACCTTAAACGCCTGTTCATGTCCGGGTACACGGCCAATGTCATCGCCCACCACGGAGTGCTTGATCCCGGAGTCAAATTCATCCAGAAACCGTTCTCGATAAAGGACTTGGCCGCCAAAATAAGGGAGGCGTTGGAGTAAATTGCAGGGGGGAGTTGAATAGAAGGAAGGCATATGATCAAAATTATTTTTGCTTTTTCGGCGTTGTTCTTGTCATCCATCGCAATTTGTGGGGAAGTCTACACATGGACAGATAAAAAAGGCGTAAAACGATTTTCAAACACGCCGGTTACGTCACAAACCGACACAAAAAAAGTAAAATCAATCGGCAATGAAACAAACTACACCGTACCGGTTCCCACAAATGAGCCTTTTTCATCTATTGATTCAACAGAATCCAGGCCTGAAACAAAAAAATACCTGGAATTCGAACTCCCCAACACATCACAAGCAAAAGAAAAAGCCGCCCCGGAAGTAACGCCCTATAAAATCGAATGGTCGACGCCAAGAGTCACTGGCGACGAACTATCAATTCATGGCAGTGTATCTTACGGCAAATCCTGCAAATTATTAACCGTTACTGCATTTTTGTATGATGAAAAAGGAAACGAAAAATTTATACGTTGCAAGGCTTCAGATGTTGGGGGTTCCGGGTATAGAACTTTGGATGGAAAAATAAAAATAAGTTCATCATACTGTGGGTCTGATTGGCGTATAAGTTCACATAGCACGAGATGCAGCAGATAAAAAAAACGCTTGTTGACTTCAAGAAAAAGATATATTGACATTACCGTTGACGCTGTTATCCAAATGACAAGAAGCGAGGAAAGAAAATGTCTGATTGCAGAATAATCAAGCCGGAAGAAATTGAAGATAATGTCTTTAAGCTTATCGGTGCCGAGTGGATGCTTGTAACCGCCGGAAATAAAGAATCGTATAACATGATGACGGCATCCTGGGGTGGACTTGGTGTTTTATGGAATAAAAACGTATGCTTTATTTTTATCAGACCCTCCAGATACACGTATGGATTTATAGAAAAATCCGATACCTATACGCTGTCATTCTTTGACCGGAAATATAAGCCTGTTCTCAATCTCTGCGGAACAAAATCGGGACGCGATTGCGATAAGGCCAAGGAAACCGGGCTTTCACCGGCTGAAACGACAAGCGGATCCATATATTTTACGGAAGCCAGGCTGGCTATCGAGTGCAGAAAAATTTATTACCAGGACCTGGACCCTGCTAATTTTCTCGATCCGGAGATTTCGGCCAATTATCCGGAAAAAGATTATCACCGCATGTACGTGGGTGAAATCATTTCAGGATTTCATTGTCCGGATGGTGAGAGCCAAATGTTATAAGTTGTCGTGTCATGATTTTTCAAATCCATCAACTCTCCGTCATAAGCAAAGGAAATTGATTGGGCTCCTTCGGGTATGGGTATGGTTCTTTCAAAGCCCATGGGAATCGGGATGGAAAGATTATTTTCTCCCGCATAAATCAGGGCGTTTTCAAGCACAACGCCCTGATTGTCCAGAAATAACAAATACACGGCAAGGTGATTAACATAGTTGAATCCAATGGCGAATCCGCCAACCAGCTCGACGGTTCCGGTAAACTTCAAGGTTTCAGGCGTCATCTGATATTGATATTTTATCGCAAGTTCATTGGTTTTCCACACCCCTTGCTGATTTCCATCTTTAAGCACGATGATGAGATTCTGCTGGGTCACCTTGTCTCCCTTATAGGTGAACAATCTTCCCCCACAACCGGCAATGGTAATGGCTGCGATCATTAACAAAAAAGTTAACTTTATGAATCGGACACCTCTCAAATGCGCTTGCATGGGATGTACCTCCGTAATGATAAACTTGATTCGCAGCCACCCATTTTCAATATGTAAAGCCGTTATATGCCGCCATTAATAGTGTTTCTGAAGTGAAGGTGCCGGCGAGCGGGTCTTCCGTCTGGATGATGTCGGCTTGCTTTCAGGCCGGGGGATGATTGCGTAAAAGAACCCGCCTTCACCATCTGGGATCATCATTCCCATTTCCTGCCTTGTCAAACTGTCCGGACGAGAGTGTCTGATCAAAAAATACTCCCCGGATCTCGCCAAATCCAAAACATCCTCGTCAAATTTGACCTTGTTCATTCCCGGAAGGTCTTGCCGCAATTCAGACAGCAAAACAGGAGCGCCGAGCGCTGCCTTTACTTCAAGTCCTATCAATTGTGTCATTATTTTGCTCATGCCATCCTCCCTCTATTTTTTTCTATAAGGAAAAGATAGATCATGATATTATTTTATCAATACGTTTCTTTGAACGGCTTGCTTTATTATTATCGTTGGGCATATCTCTATCAACGGGGATAACTATCGCAAACTACCCGCTGAGAAGTTTCCGGACGGGCCGTGGTGGCATACCGGGGTAAGGAGGTTGACATGCAACAGAGCAATTTAAACAAGTTCAAACAATTGCCGACTACTTCTTTTATCTTACTTCTGTACATTGCCGCCTTAGCCGCGTCCACGGCATGGGCCGGGCCCCCATTTATCACGGACGACCCTGAAACCGTCGAGTACCAGCACGGGGAATTTTATATCGCCTCCCAGTACGCGAACGACAAGGACGGGAAGGCAGGGACCCTGCCCCATTTTGAGTTCAATTACGGCGTAATACCGGACGTACAATTGCATCTTCTTGTCCCGCTCGCCTTTGTCCATCCGGATGGTGGACCCACCGACTATGGCCTTGGAGACACGGAGGTGGGGGTAAAGTACCGGTTTATCCATGAGAGCGAGACGACTCCGCAGATCGGCATCTTCCCAATCGCGCATGTGCCCACGGGCGACAGCGACCTTGGCCTCGGCAGCGGCCATGTTCCGACTCTCCTCCCGATCTGGGCTCAAAAGAGCTGGGGGCCATGGACAACTTACGGCGGGGGCGGCTACTGGATAAATCCAGGTGCGGAAAACAAGAATTTCTGGCAACTGGGCTGGCTGGGCCAGCGTGAAATCACCAAATCCCTCACTTTGGGAACTGAACTATTCTATTTTGGTAAAGATACGGACGACGGACGAGATCGGACCGGTTATAACATCGGCGGCATTTTCAACTTGACCGAAAATCACCACATTCTATTCTCCGCGGGAAGTGACATTGCGGGGGATAACAGATTCTCGGCCTACGCGGGCTATCAATGGACCTTCGGGTCTCATGAAGAAGATAAAAAATAGAGGGGGGTTCCTTTTAATCAAGGCAAGGGAGAATGGAAATAATTAACCATGAAGAAATGAACGGTCCGCTTTTTGCTTTAATCTGTAACAGGATTTTTACAAGTCAAATGAGTGCCCATGTGTAATGAATATCTGGCGACGGGGTTTAGCAATGTGGATGGTCGTGATGATACGACGGCGTATAAGCATTGTCTCGCCCTGCTCGATTCACTGCCGTATTTTCGCGAATACAAACAGCGAAGCTACGATCTGCTCCGCCTATCCGCCGGCCTTTCCGTTTTGGAGGTTGGCTGCGGGATTGGGGATGACGCCCTGCGGATGGCTTCACGAGTCGGCCCGGACGGGGTGGTTGCAGGAGTGGACGCAAGCGCCCGCATGATCGAGGCAGCCATCGGCCGAACCCCGGCCAACGCACGCGTCGCGTTCGCCCAGGCAGATGCCCGCAATCTCCCTTTTAAAGCGGAAAGCTTCGCACGTTGCCGGGTAGACCGTACGTTGCAGCACATCGAAGGCCCGCAACAGGCCATTCGTGAAATGGTTCGCGTTCTCAAACCAGGCGGTTTATTGCTTGCATACGACAACGACTGGGGAACATTTACCTTGAACGGCGGCAATGAAGAATCCACGAAGATTGTTGAAACGCTGTGGGAGGAGTCGTTCAAGAACAGGTGGATCGGCAGATATTTGAAACGCTATTTCCTTGAGGCGGGGCTGCAAAATGTAGTGATGGAACCATCGGTTTCGGTGCTGACCGATTTTGAACTCGCAGATCGCGTCTACAATCTGCGTCAGACTGTGAAACGCGCCGTGGAAGCCGGCCGCCTCTTACCGGCAGTTGCCGACGAATGGATATCAGAGTTGCAGGCCCTGAGCCATTCCGGTGGTTTTCTTTGCACCCTGACCGCATATACGGTAGTGGGAATGAGGCCGGCACGATAAAAGGAGGACCGAATGGCTCAATTTCAAGCATTCGCAAATGCCATTGAAGTAAATGGTCAAACAGTTCTTTCCATTGTCAAGGGAATGGAACACTTTGAAAAAAATGCCTTAAAGATATTAGCAGAAAACGGGATACAAAATCCAAGGCCGGGAAAGTGGTATTGTCAGCAATCCTGGCTGAATGCCTTCAAGAAAATTTCAGAGGAAGTCGGGCCATATGCTTTATATTGCATCGGTACAAAAATCCCTGAAAATGCTCAGTTCCCCCCAGGTATTGATTCGCTCGAAAAAGCGCTTGAGTCAATCGATACCGCTTATCATATGAATCATAGAGGCGGAGAAATCGGCAATTACAATTTCCAAAAATCGCCGGATGGATCCCTGCACTTTACATGCAACAATCCTTACCCCTGTGAATTTGACAGAGGGATAATCGAAGGAATTGCAAGAAAGTTTATAGATGAAAGGCATCATTTAATGGTCAGGCATGACGACGCTGTTCCTTGCAGGGACAGGAGTGGTGATTCATGTACTTACCATATTGAAATATCACAAAAATAACAGCAATTGCATTCACCGGACAGCCGGAAGCAGGGCGGCGGCTCAGAGGTCAGGCGTTTTCCGGGAAAAATAAACTTGAATATAGAGTATATTGTATTAAAATTATCCCAATAGGGAATATTTTTCCCTATACAATGGTAACCACATGTAACTGTTTAGAATAAATAGATTATGATTGCAGGCGACAGGTGAAAAAGAAAGGAGGTACGTTATGAAGATCTTATCAGGAAAGTCTCAAGCACTTGCTTTATTTTTCGTAACGCTGCTCATCTGTTTTTCCTTGAACAGCCAGGCATTTGCCATATGGAATTGTGCCCAGGGCAGCAGCGGCCAGTTAAACGATCCATCCCAGCTCAACACTGCCGCGGAGCCCAGAGTGTACTACGATTGGGGCATGGGATACAATCAGAAGCCCAATGCGACCAACTGGGTCGTTTTTCCTGTTCCTTCATTTGGGTTGACATGGGTACGGTTCATAGCCCTTAATCTTAATGGCGTAGCCGGAGGGGATATCTACGTGGATCAGGTTGCTGTCTGGTCCGGGGGAACGCAACTGGGTGCGAACATGCCGGTGAACTGGACGGGAAGCAATTTGGGATGGCAATTGTTGGATTTGGGATCACAGTATCAGGTCTCTAGCCTAAGCGTAACCCTGAGAACTCAAACAGGGGCTTTGGGGGGAATGCTCCAAGTCTACTCGGTATGTGCGGATTTCGAATTTTAATCGGCATAATATTCAGTCCGACATTATTTGACATCAATCGGCTAAAATTAATTGAATCTCAAATTGAAAATAGACGTTGTTTGTCACTCTGGTTATGACAAACAACGTCTCAACAAGCTATTTATGAATCCAGAATTGAGGAGAAACAGGTGAATCCGCGCACCACGTTTAACGCCCCCTGGGGAAGATCGCTGAAAGTGATGACGGGATTGTCCATCCTCATCCTTACTGGAATCCCGGCCATCGGCATGTTCGCCGGTCCTCATAACAATCCGCTCTGGATTTTCGGCATGATCGCAATGCCATTGTCCATACTCTTCATTACCGCCATATTCACAATTCGAGGTTATGTGCTAACCCTTGACGCACTCCTTGTCCGGCGTTTGGCCTGGAACTCAAGAGTGGGGCTCTCGGGTTTGCAATCCGCCGAAGTGGACCCCGAAGCCATGTCCGGATCCATCCGGACATGCGGAAACGGCGGCATGTTCTGTTTTTCCGGAACATTCAACAACAACAGGCTCGGCACTTACCGCGTCTTTGCCACGGACCCCAAGCGATCCGTGGTGCTGAGGTTCTCCGATCGTACGGTTGTGGTGACACCCGATCAACCCGACGATTTTGTCACGAGAATCAATCAATTATGTGGCAAGTCCGCAAGGCCGGTTGGCCATTCGGGGAAAGAAGCATGAGCTTAATCGTTTGGAACCGAAGCGAACAAGGCGTTCAACTCAGGCGGTCAGGCAACGTTAAAGAGGGGAATTGTTATATTTTTTGTTATGGTTTTGTAATATAAGAAAATGATAAATTAGAAAGGATTGGGATCATGACGGTAAATCCGGATTTTGTTTCACCTTGCGGGCTTTATTGCGGCGTTTGTGCGATTTATATTGCAAACCGTGACAACAATCAAAAATTCAAGGAGCGGTTGGTGAGTCTTTACAAGGGAGAAGTTCCCAGCAAGGGCACGCTTCCCAATAATGAATATCTTTCAGCAGAAGATATTCGATGTGGCGGGTGTCTGTCCGATGATCGCTTTATGCATTGCAAGTATTGCGAGATCAGGAGTTGCACCCAGGAAAAGGGCTACACCGGATGTCATCAGTGCGACGCATTTCCTTGCCGATTCATTGACAGTTTCCCCATGGCTGTCGGCAAAAAGGTTATCTTGCGTGCCATTCCGTATTGGCGGGAGTTTGGTACAGAAAAATGGATTGAAGATGAAGAAGCCCGCTATATTTGTCCTGAATGCGGGAATAGAGTTTTCCGGGGCGCTGTAAAATGTAATCAGTGTAAAGCAAAGCTTGATCTGGATTAGTTTTTTTTCGGTAAGCTAAAAGATTGTCCATCATAAGCACACAACAAGACCGTTGAAGCTGGATCTCAAAGACCTTAAAGAGAAAGGAGGCCTCATGAACGGTAGCACCATTAAAATCAGACTCATGAAGGCCGGCGATTTGACGCCGTTGTCGGGATTGACGAGAAAGTACTCAAGGCTTCCCGGGCGGCGTACTATGAAGTGAAGTTTGAAAGGCTTTTTAAATCCAAGGAATATCTGCCCACATCGCTTGTGGCGGAGGAAGAAAATGGAAAGGTGGCGGGATTTGTAATGGGGGAACTCTATATGGGAGAATTCGGTATTTTCCAGTTCAGCCCCTCCACAACCATTAACCTGGAACGAAGCCTTTGATGCTGGCTGGATCCAGAGTCCCTGAACAACAGGGGGGAAGCATGCCGGAAAAGTTGAAAACAAATTATATCGACCATATCAGTATCGCCGTCAAGGATCTTGGGGAAGCTGAAAAAGATTTCAGGCAGGCTTTTGGATGGGAAGTCGATGGACGTTATTCCGACCATGACGAGAAGATCAACGTCTCGTATTACATGATAGGTCAAACAGCCCTTGAAATCATGGAAGACATGGATGGAACCGGCGAGGTTGCCAGGTTTATTGACAAACACGGCGAAGGGATCATGGTTTTTTCAATGAACGTGGATAATACCGTTGCATCGATCGAACTCCTCAATAGAAACGGGGCTAAATTAATTGACCGGAAACCGCGCTTTGCCAAAGCATTGAACAGGTACTTTGCGTTCCTGCATCCGAAGCAATGTCATGGGGTGCTTGCGGAGGTGATCGACGGCAAATACTGACCTGCCGGCAGAAACATTCGACAGCCTCAAACTCCTTGCCGCCGGAAGGAGTAGTAAGTGGAATGGACCGACTCCTAAAGGAGATGAAATCATGAACAGATTCATTCGTATTCTTGCAATAGCCGCAATTTGCCTGATACCCTTATCGGCAATGGCGTCTAACTGGACGATCGACCCGGATCATTCCAATATCCAGTTCAAGATCCGCCACATGATGATCGCCAATGTCAACGGCACATTCGGCAAGGTGAAAGGCCTGATCCGGATCGATGAAAAGGACATGTCGCAATCGGCCGTGGATGCCACCATTGAAATTGACTCGATCAACACCGGGGTTACCAAACGTGATGAGCATCTGAAAAGCGTTGAATTCTTCGATTCGGCAAAATACCCGACCATGACTTTTGTATCCAGGAAAGTAATCCCGGACGGAAAGGGACAACTGAAAATTCTTGGCGACCTCACCATTCACGGCATTTCGCGCGAAGTTGCACTGGATGTGGAAGGACCCACAAACGAAATCAAGGATCCCCTGGGCAACACCCGTCGCGGGGCCTCGGCAACCACGAAAATCAATCGCATGGATTTCGGCCTCAACTGGAACAAGCCAACGGAATCGGGCGGTATGATGATTGACGAGACGGTATTCATCAACCTGGAAATCGAGATGATTAAGGAAAAAGGCACGGAATAACCCCATTTTTCGCTTCGCTTTCAAAATAAAACCAAGGAAGGAAACCATGCTGCGAATCATCCTCTTAATTTTTGCATCTTTGATTGCCGGGTGTGCGTCCATGCCGCCTCCCGATACCGCATCCGGCAATCCGGAAGTCGTACTGACAAACGTCAAATTCGATTGCGTCCGGTCTCTTTTTATGAACAGTTTCATGAATCAGGGATATACGATTCGAAACGTGTCGAGTACGCAAATCGTGGCCGGCAGGACCACGACCAATAGTTCCGCGTTCTGGTATCGCACATATTACGGCGGCCCGGCGGAAGAGCGCGTCACGATTCTTTTCTACCCTCAGGCTACCCCGGATACGCTACGCGTTGTCAGCACCGCCGCCTATGTCTCGGACCCGGCCACTGCTTCCGAAAAAGTCTTTGCCGCCGAAGGTACTCAGGAGGATCAGGCGCAACTCATGGACATGAAATCCATGATTGAAAACAAATGCCGCAAATAGCCCGAGCGCGGCAAAACGGACCCGCGATTCGTATAATGCATTTTCTTTGGCGGGGCTGCATCAACAACGGGTATCAAGACGCCACTTAAAACAGGAAGTCTTACCGAATGAATCATCAAGAAGGGGTTTTTGAAGGTGTTCACCATACCCGCATTTACCACCAATGCTGGCTGCCCGAAAGCGAGCCGAAAGCGGTGATGATGATCGTTCATGGCCTGGGCGAACACAGCGGCAGGTATTTAAATATTGTCGATCATTTTGTGCCGATGGGGTTTGCGATTTACGGAATGGATCATCCCGGACATGGCAGATCCGAAGGCACCCGCAAATATGTGGGCCGTTTTGAGGATTTCATCGATAATGTCAAAGCGTTCTTTGACAAAATACAAGGACGGCATGCCGGCAAACCGATTTTTCTGGTGGGCCACAGCATGGGCGGACTGATCAGCGCTGTATACCTGCTGGATCATCAGGACGGACTCAAAGGGGCCATTCTTTCCGGGCCGAGTGTCAAAATACCTGACAACATCTTACCGATTACCATTTTCATCGGGAAAATTCTCGCTGTCCTTATGCCCGAATTCGGACTGATTGGAACAGCACCCGCTGATGTGAGCCGAGATCCGGCCGTTGTTCAGGCCTATCTTGATGATCCCCTGGTGCACAAGGGGAAAACCACGGCAGGGCTGGCTGCCGAAATCCTTAAGGCCATGCAGCGTGTCAGCAGGGATGCAGGGAGAATCACGCTGCCGATTCTTATTCTTCAGGGTGGCGCCGACAGGATAGTCAGTCCTGCCGGCGCCAAAGCATTGTATGACGCGGTTGGATCAATCGATAAAGAGATTAAAATCTACGACGGCCTTTACCATGAAGTGTATAACGAGCCCGAACATCCCGGGGTGTTGCGGGATGTTGAACTGTGGATAGAGGCCCGCATGAAATAAATGCCCCGGAGTTTTTCACCTGGGATCGGCATTCCGGCATTCTTTTTTAAACCTTTATTTATCGAAAAAGAAGAGATCATAATCCCATGAAATGTCCTCTGTGTAATTCAAGGAAGGGAAAAAGAAAATGTTTGATCGCGGATGGCTGCATCTGCTCATTATGTTGCGGGCAAACAAGGAATGAAGATGCCTGCCAGAGTTGCTCTTTTTATAAAGAGCCAGGCTTAAGGCGCAAGTACAACGAAGTACCATCCTATACGACCAGGCAGATGGAGGCAAACGCTGAACTTCAGACCTATTCAAACGTCATCGAAGGCGCCATTTGTTCATTTGATCATCAAACAGACAATACGATAAATGACACCATAGCCATAGGGATTATTGAATTATTACTCGACAGATATCATTTCAAAGATGAAATAATAAAATTTGACAGCGAGTTGGTTCAAAACGGGTTTGATTATGTAAACAAAGCGATAGAAAAAGACTTATCAGATATACCGAGTGAGAACATAGTAAAAGTATTAGGGGTTATTCACTTTGTTGCAAAGAGAAGAACTTCCGGCAGAAGAGAATATCTGAAAATCATAAATGACTATGTCGGAGAGCATATCGGACCTGGAGCCCGTGTGTTGCGAGGTTTCGGAAACTTGTCTTGAGATACGGAAAACTCGCAGCACCATGGCTGAGTGCCACGAGTTTTCTTTTTAAGGCCAATCGAAAGAGATCGTCCGAACGCAAATTTTAAGAAGACGGGGGAGCATATAGCGCCCTGGTCAAGACCGGCCGGGAACGCGGCATTTTGATTCAGGCATTAAGCGGCGGCAGCCGACTGGCTCAGGTATCCGCAGTGCGGCAAGATCTGGCATTATAGGCTGACTTCGGAATTGGGGTTGAGTCTCGCTGAGGCGGCTCGCCTATTGGGAGTTTCCACATCGGCCGTGGCCAAGATTTTGATGAGGATAAATAATAAAAAGTCCAATTAGTCAACAACGTCCCGTATTCGCGATCGGATACGCTGCCGTTATGGACCGGGTAAAACAAGTGAATGATTTTGACAAAGGATCTATGCAGGCTGTCCAACCTTTTCAAAAATCTTTTCTACATCTGTCAGATGTTTATGGAGATATAGTTCCTCAGGTGAAATTCCGAGGCTGAGCCCCATCAGCTGAGTGAAATATAGAATCGGCAGCTGAGGATGTGTTCCATATTTCTTTGCCATATCATCCTGACGCGTATCCAGGTTGGCATGGCACAATGGGCATGCCACAGCAATGGCATCCGCCCCTGCCAATTTGGCTTCCTGAATCACGTTGTGACTTAAATTCACCACAATGTCCGGTTTGGAAAGCGCAAAGGAAGCGCCGCAGCAAACAGTTTTATACGGCCAGTCAACGGTAGTGACACCGGTTGCCCGGAGCACATTGTCCATGGTCATCGGATATTCGGCGGCATCGAATTCGGTTATTTTCGGAGGCCGGGTTAAAAGACATCCATAATAACATGCCACTTTGAGTCCTGACAGATTGCGTTCCACAAGCGTTGGGATTTGGGAACTCAATGGCTTTTGAGAAAAAATCGTTAATGGGTGGATCACCTTTGCCTCATCGTTGCAATCCTTATGGATGGCCTCCACCACTTTTCTTTTGAGCTTTTTATCCGTTTTGACACTGTGCTGGGCGATCTTGAACCTGGAAAAACATGATGCGCATGGAATGACAACCTCTTCCAATTCCATCTCGGGAAGAAGTGCCAAATTGGCCATTGGCAATGCAATTGCCATCAGTTGGGAAAGGTTGTGAACAGCACTTGCACCGCAGCAAACCCATTTTTCAAGCTCGACCAGCTCAACGCCCAGCTTATGACAAACAGCTTTGAATGACTTATCAAACTCCTGTCCCGTCGAATGAAGGGAACATCCTGGATAATACCCGTATTTCATGGCTTTTCCTGCTTTTTCACGCGTTTGAATATTTGGTGCACAGCGCTGCCGCCTCGAATTCTGGGAATGAGATGGAACTTGTCTTTCTTGAGCATCTTCATTCCCATTGCCATGTCCTGTGTAAATTTCCCCGTCCTTAGTTTAAGCATGCCAACCATGCCCAATTCATAAATACGCCCGAACCAATTCAGATTCTGAACAAAACTCCGGTTGAACTTCAGTACATCCGGAACCTGCGGCGTCCCTCCCTCGCGAGTCATCAGAATTTTAATCGTGCTCAAAGCCTCGGCAATATCGATCTCCTGAGGACAACGTGTCGTGCAGGTCAGGCATCCGGCGCACAACCACATCGTTTTGCTCTTGTAAACGAGATCTGTCAACCCCAGCTGAATTGCATGAATAAGCTGTGTCGGCACAAGATCCATTTCATATGCAACAGGACAACCCGTAGCACATTTGCCACATTGGTAGCAGTAGCTGACATCCACTCCTCCCACCGCAGAGACGAGATCCGTGAGCTTAAGGCTGCTTTCATCCAAATTGATCGCTGCTTCAGTCATGGTTCAGGCGGCCTCCTTTTCTTTACTCTTCTTGACAATGGCTCTTTGCCCTTCAGGAGGAGGCGGAGGAACGGGATGTCCGACAATTTTTGTTATTGCCGAAAAGTTCGCCGGGCAGACTTCGATACAAGTTCCGCATTTTATACACTTTTCCTGATCAATGACATGTACTTCCTTCTTTGCGCTGATGATCGCTTCAACCGGGCATCTTCTGGCACAAGTCATACATGCCTGACACTTATCAGGTTGAATATAATATGACGGCGCTTCATCAAATAGTTTGGCTATCTCATCTCTGGTAAAATAGCCTTCATATTCATCCTGATTCAATCGTTTCTTTAGCTTCTCTTTTGTCGTGATCTTTATGTAAGGAACCAGTTTTTCAACCTGTGCCAGTTTTGACCGAATCTCCTTCTCATCCAATCCCTCATTTTTACCGAGAGGGCCCAATTCCTTGATTGTTTTTATAAAGCTGTTTGTTGATTCAACAAACACATTGGCTTCCGCACCGGACATGAACTGCATTCTTAATCGTTCCGGATGAAGTCCGATGTGTTCCATGATCTTCTTGAACAGAAGCACCATGTTCTTGGCAATAAAATTGCCGTGCGTTACATAATTACATTCATCCAAATGGCAGGCGCCAATAAATACGCCGTCCATTCCATTGGAAAACGCTCTGAGTACATGTGCCATGTCAACTCTCCCGGAACACATAACTCGGAGAATTCTCATATCGGTTGCATATTGTAGTCTGGAAACTCCAGCCAGGTCAGCAGCGCCGTATGCTCACCAATTGCATGCAAAACCCAATATTTTCGGCTTAAATTTATGGTCTGTACTCATCGTATCCGCTTTCATGGTTATGTATCAAATTTATGAACTGCTGTAACTTGTGCTCATCTATGCCGCAGCACTTTGTTTTACAGCCCCCTGCTCTCCATTGGTCAACGCATCAATTTCTGAAATGATCTCCGCATCTGTAAAATGCTTGAGCGAAATTGCACCCGTTGGGCACATTGTATTGCAAAGGCCGTCGCCTTTACAAAGAACAGGGTTGATGGTTGCCTTTTTCCCCTGTTTGCTATCCTTAAGATTCAGAGCACCATAATTACACACCTCAACACATGCCCCGCAGCCCATGCACGCCTTTTCGTTTATTACACATACGGACCCGGATGCTGTTACAAGGTCATGAGATAGCAGCGCCAGCACTCTACCTGCGGCCCCATAGGCCTGATTGATTGTTTCTTGTATAAATTTAGGATAATGCGCCATGCCGCACACATAAACGCCATCGGTCGCAAAGTCTACCGGACGCAGCTTTACATGGGCCTCTTTAAAATAACCGTCAGGGCTCAGGGTGACCTTGAATAATCCGGCAATTTCTTTGGTTGACTTCGAGGGAATAACCGCAGCAGCCAAGGAAAGTACATCGGCATCTATGGATACCTTTTTTTGTAAGGTTTGATCCGTTACGGTAACTCTCAGGGATCCGCTGCCCGTTGCTTCAACCACGGGTTGTTCTTCCGGTATGTAGCGGATGAACCTTACCGACTTGCCCCTTGCCTCCCTGTAATAATCCTCGTTGAATCCATATGTCCGAATGTCTCGATACAGAACATATATATTCATCTTCGGATTACTCTTTTTCAACTCAAGCGCATTTTTTACGGATTCACTGCAACAGACGCGACTGCAGTAATTTCTATCTTTATTTCTGCATCCGACGCACTGAATCATTACCAGATTCCGGGCATTGACAACCTTCTGATCTCTTTTGGCGATCCTGTCTTCCAGTTCAAGCTGGGTTACTACCGCCTCGTGCTGGCCATACAGATATTCAGTCGGCGTGTAAACATCGGCGCCGATTGCAAGAACCGCTGCACCGTGCTTTATCGCTGTTTCACCTCTGTCGGATTTTACCGTGGTTACGAAATTACCAATGTAACCATCAGCCCGGGTAATCGTTGCTTTATGATATACATGGATCAATGGATGCGCATATATTTTTCGAATCAACTCATGCAAGTAAGCCTGAACATCCATGCCATCCAAAGTTGAATGTATATTTCGTGCTGTACCGCCAAGGTCTTTTTCTTTTTCAATAAGATAAACTTCGTGTTTCTGATTGGCGATGGAAAGCGCCGTTGTCATGCCGGCAACACCGCCCCCAACAATCAGCGCCGCTTTGTTTACCGGCAAATCGTACTCCTGTAATGGCTCAAGCTGGGCGACCCTGGCCACTGACATCCTGATAATATCTTTTGCCTTGGCCAGGGCATGGTCCATCTCTTTCGAATGCACCCAGGAATCATGCTCTCTGATATTCGCCATTTCCAGATAGTATTGATTAATTCCGGCCTCACGAAGCGTATCTCTAAACAACGGTTCAAGGGTTCTCGGTGAGCACGCAGCCACAACTACCCGATTTAATCCCTTTTCCTTTATCATATCCGTTATCTCTTTAGCAGAGTTTGTTGCGCATGAGAAAATCTGCTGTTGAGAATGAACGACATATGGCAACGTCTTACAGTATTCAACCGTATCGGGAACATTGACAACCCTGCTGATATTGGCTCCGCAGTGACAAACAAAAACCCCGATTCTCGGTTCTTCTTTGTATACATCCTTTTCTTCCGGATAGATTCTTTCCTTGGAAAGCTTACCACGTCTGAAATTCAGCAGTTCGCCAATCTGCGAACTGGCACCGCTGGCACTGAATACGGATTCCGGAATATCCAGTGGGCCCTGCAAGCCCCCGCTGACAAAAATACCCGGCCTGGTCGTCTGCATGGGATTGGCAGTGTCCAACTTTGCAAAATCATGATTGTTGAGTTCGATGCCGAATGTATTTGCGATGTTTTTCACATTTACAGGAGGAGTCAATCCCACACTCAATACCACCATATCAAAGGATTCTTCGGTGATGCCATCTTCAGGCGTCCAGTATTTAATGGTGACATTCCTGGTCTCAGGAAATTCCTTTCCTATGGTTACATAGCTTTTAACAAATCGAACACTCGGAAGATTTTCAGTCCTTTGATAGAACCGCTCAAAATCCTTTCCGAAGGAACGTATATCGTTATGGAATATTACGCATTCGGCTTCAGCGTCATGATCTTTTGTAAGGATCACCTGTTTTTGGGCGTAAGTACAGCAAACACCGGAGCAATAGCTGTTTGCGCCTTCTGCTGCCTGCCTGGATCCGACACACGAAATCCATGCGATTTTATGCGGGTGTTTCAGATCGGTTTTTCGCAGTATTTCACCGCCATACGGCCCGGTTGAACACAGCAGACGCTCATAATCCATACTGGTAACAACATTGCCGTATTGACCGTAACGGTATTCTGCTTTCAGCCTGGCATCATATGGTTCGATGCCTAAAGCAAGGATGATTGCGCCTACGTTTATTTCGATTCTCTCGGTTTCCTGCTTTAAATCAATCGCATTATTTTTACATACATTCTCGCAAATACGGCATTTTTCCTCCTTCAAATACAGACAGCTTTCGTCAATATAGGCTACCAGAGGAATGGCCTGTGCGAAATAAATATGAACCGCTTTGTTCGGCGATATTTCCTGATTATATGGGTCGGGAAAATTTACAGGACAATATTCAACGCAGGTATTACATCCTGTGCATTTGTCCTCTTTGATATATCTGGGTTTCTTGTTGAGTAATACGGTAAAATTCCCCGCCTCCCCCTCAACGCTTTTCACTTCTGTATAGGAAAGCACTTCAATGTTTGGATGCCGGCCGACCTCGACCAGTTTGGGAGCCAAGATTCACATGGAACAGTCGTTGGTCGGAAAGGTTTTGTCCAGTTGGGCCATGTGGCCGCCGATGCTCGGGGCTTTTTCCACTAAACAGACCTTGAAACCGGCGGTGGCAAGATCCAAGGACGCCTGAATGCCGCTGATCCCGCCGCCGACAACCAGCACATCGGCATAATTGCGGTTTCCCAATTGGTTGAAGCGTTGCTGCAAAACGGATTCTGGTATCAGTTCGTTTCCCACTTTTCGATTACCTCGTCATTGGATGCAAGGCCGAACCACGGATCAATCGTTCCATAGAAAGCCATTTTCCAGCCCGTCGGGGCTGGACGTGGTTCGGCCTGAGAATGGTTCCAAGCGCCGGCTCGGCCTCATTGAGCGGGTCGATCTGGCGTTGAGCTCGGGTCGCCGCAGCCCGGTGCCGCTATCGATCACCCGGGTCATTCACGGCTACAAAATAACTATGATATAGCTATAGAAAGTTTCCTGGGATTTGTCAAGAAAAAACTTGGCGGAAATCATGCCGGTTTGCCGGGATGCATCGCTACGGACTTCTTAATAGTTAAATATATATAAATAGTCTTCAAGGAAAAGCTTATCGAGAGGGTTTCCGAGGTTCCCGGCATCCCCGTGAGGGTATTGCGGGGTATTGGGTCGGACCAAGTTAACATTCTGATAATATATAATTATCATGTATAATAAAGCCATTTATTGGGGCTATAACCTTGTTTTTGACCGTAAAAATGACCATTTAAGAAAAATCAATGGCAAGCTTGAATCGACATTTTGTTCCGGATCATAAAAGGACGGGCTTGCGATTGGCCGTCATATCTGATTTCGCTTTTAATGGAATAGAGCTTCGGGGACTTTTCGTTGTCTATAGTTTGAATTTTGGGTCTCAAAACAGCGCTATGGGTGCACAAAACCATTGGAGTTCCGGGGACACCTCACACAATTCTTGATCATGATAAACGGCGTAAAGGAATTTAGTAAGATTTCTTCGGAATTGCGCATCCTCATTCTTCTACACAAACCATCGCAAGACACATTGCGAAAGGTCTACACCTTCGTGCCAACCCAGAAATGGACGAGCCAATGGACGGATGATAAACTATACACGCGCTATGGGCTGACCAAAGGCGAAATCGTCTTCATTGAATCCATATCCGCCCGATGGAGGTAGATCGTGAATAACGAAAATGCGCTGGCTGTATTCGAGAATTTCAAAATCCGCAGGGTATACGACGAAAAATTGGAAGTCTGGTTTTTCTCGGTGGTGGACATTATCGCAGCGTTGATTCAGCAACCGGACTACCAGACGGCGCGCAACTATTGGAAAGTCTTGAAGAACCGGCTAAAGAAGGAAGGAAGCGAGTCGGTTACAAAATGTAACCAACTGAAGTTGACTGCGGCGGACGGGAAGTCCTATCTTACCGATGTTGCTGATCCTGAGACACTACTGCGCATTATTCAGTCCGTGCCAAAAGCCCCAAGACCGAGCCGATCAAACTCTGACTGGCCAAGGTGGGCGACTGTTTCCGCTGCCTTTATTAATCCTCTTTTTTTGACTTAATGATTTAGTCCTTCTTTGACATTCGGGCAACGGTGTCCATTACCTTCTCTAATCCAAATTTGTCCACCATGGATGCCAGCCCGAACTCAATGTCCTCCAACTTCACCTCTTCCTCTACTTCCTCTTCTCTTTCTTCGTAAATCAGGACATCATTGAGGCACCACTCAACGCACTTCGGCGTTTCCGCGCCTTCACACATATCGCACTTGAGAGGAAGACCTGAATCGGGTTCTTTGAATAAGTCCCTGGATGGGCAGATAGCCCTGCAGAAATCACACTCAGCGTATTCCTTTCCGTCTATCACATATTTATCTCTGCCCATGCATTCGGCCGGCGCATATTCACCCGCAAATACCGGAAGCCATTTGTTTTCCAGGCGGTTGGTGATGATCTGAATGCGAGACCTTGCCGGATTGTTGCTGCTGTATTTCGGGGTTGCGTGATAGGCGGAGCAGATGATCTCACATCCCCGACAGCCATTGCACTTATCCGCATCGATCTTGATTGTTTTGATTTTCTTCTTAATCTTGGCCATGTTTTAAAATCCCCCTCTTCTCCAAGTCGTCGGCGACATAACCCAGATCCAGTTCCTCAAGTTTTTCTCTCGTGGGAACACCGTCCATGTTCCATCCCTTGAATTTGTAGTACGTGGACAAGAGCAGTTCTTCGTGTTCGGGAAATCTCCTTTTCCAATGGTCTTCAGGCGGCTTCTCATCCGCCCGCGTCATGCCTCTTCTGTTATTATACGCTCTGTGCAGGTTTCGATTCCTATTGACTATTTTCTTTAATTTGCCTTCATCCAGGTCCAACCCGGACGCTGCCGAAATTATTTTCGGGTAATTGTGTATATGATAGGGGGGCTTCAGGCAAAACGATGACATACCGCAGCAAATACAACAGGCATCATCGATGTTGTGCAACATCTCCATCCAATCCACGATTTCAGCGGCCATGTCAGGCGTCGGGTAGTATGGATTTGAGTTTTCTCCGCGCAACTCCCAGTCCAGCAAGTATTGCTTAAAATGATCATCGGGAAGCTGGGGCCAATCCCTTACGAAATCCTCCCGTTGCTCTTTCGTGGGGAAAGGCGTCTGGGGCCATTGCCCTTCGATTTGGGTAATGCTTATCTTCTCGTTGGTGGAATACATGAGGTAATAGAGGGGATCCATCATGCCCAGTTTCAGAGGGAGTTGCTCATGTTTCTTGATCGTATTGTGATCAAACGCTTCCGCACCATTGCCGATCTTTCGGGCCGCAAAATAAACGCCGTCAGCCAGGACATCTCCGATTCCCTCCCGCCGAGCCACTCTGTCAAGCAGCCAGAAGAATCTTCCCTCTTTATCGGTCGGACTTGCTTCATAAGTGGACGTCCCTTCAAAGTCTTTGTCGGTCAAAATACCGGCTTCGTAGAGCTCAACGGCGAAGGCCAGAATTTGCGGGGTCGAGAATGAGTCCACTCCATATTCCGTAGCCTTTTGAAGGATTCTGAAATTAAAACCCAGATCATCTACATAAGCCGCCATTGAATAGGTCAGTTTCCCGAAACATTTCATCATGTAGTATGGACCGCCCCCGTGAGAAACCAATGCCCCGCAATGCTGCGGACAGTTCATGCAGCTTATTAACCGCTTCACCGCGCCTTTTTGAGTGCTGGTCCAATTCGCTTCGTTTTCCTTGGTCCAGAAGTCTCTTCTTCGAGTGCGGGCATTGCCCCAGGCAAAATTTTCCGTGTGCCACTTCTCATCAGTATGCACCATTTCCTGGGGTGAGCCAATCCCGGATAAAATGGTCATGACGTCCTTAATGGGATTTGCGTTTCGGAAATTGATGTATTCCGTTACACCCTTCATGTGCTCCATGAACTCTTCCCCTCGGGCAAGATTGACATCCTTGGTCCCGCGTACCGCTATGGCCTTTACCATCTTATCTCCCATAACAGCACCTCCGCCGAGCCTGCTGGCGCTCGACCTGGACTGCTCGATGGAAGCCGTGAAGACCCGATTCTCGCCGGCAAGGCCGATGGCAGCCACCTGGGCTTTCGGCTCTTTCAACTCCTTCCGAATAAGGTCCTGCGTTTCAAGAGCGCCTCTACCCTGCAAATGAGAGGCATCACGCAGTTCCACTTTGTCGTTGTTTATCCATAAATAGACCCACTTGGGGGACTTGTTGCGAAAGATCACCTTGTCATAACCGGCATATTTCAATTCCGCCGACCAAAACCCTCCCATCATGGGATATGCCAATAAATCCGACTGAGGAGAAACAAAGGTAACAACAGCACGGTTGGCGCTAAAAGCAGGCGTGCCGTTTAAAAGCCCGGTGCTGAATATCAGCAGGTTCTCAGGATCAAAAGGTTTGACTTCAGGGGGAACCCTATCCCAGTGTATCTTGATGCTGGTACCAAGCCCCCCAAGATGGGTTTCCATCATCTTCGGGTCGGTTTCTACCCGTTCAATGTTTCCCGTCGCCAAATCAATTTCTAAATTGTATCCTGTCTCTGCGTATCTCATTATTAACTCCAATATTTATTGCCTGAATTCCTATCATTCTTTTAAACTTATCATGGGTTGTGCAGGCAGACTCAAAACGGTCTTCACCCGGAGAATGAAGATTTCATACTTTTTAGGATATGATTACAAAATAGCTATATCGTAACTACATGTCAAGCTAAAAATCATATAAATTAAAATATTCACAACTCAATGTTTTTTTAATATTTACAGGCTATTAATATTGAAGAAGACCATACCGGAGGTGAATGGAGACATAAAATATTGGTCATCGAGACCGGGCCATAACAATAATTAAAGAAATTCTGTTGACTTCTGGTTTATTAAATATATTTTGAACAATTACCCGCCGTAAATAGACGGTGAAAAACATATTAAAATCGAGGTTATCATGAAAGGCATGTCTCTCGGCCTGAAAGAGGCCCTGCGCTTAACCCTGGAGTGCATAAAACCGCTCCCTGACGAGAACGTTACCCTGGTTGACAGTGTTGACCGAATAGTTGCTTCGGATCTCCACGCACTGGTGGATTCCCCATCCGTGGATGCCTCCCGCAAAGACGGATACGCCGTGCTGTCCCATGAGTTAGCCGATGCGACTGCCGAAAGCCCTGTCCGACTGCGACTTTTGGGTTCTATAGCCGCGGGAGACGAAAGAGATATCCGGATCCAACCGGGGACAGCGATAAGGGTATTGACGGGAGCCCGTATTCCGACCGGCGCTGATGCCGTGGTGGCCGAAGAATTTGTGGAACGAAAAGGCAATCATCTGCTGATAGAGACCGCTATCGAACCCGGCAAGAATATCCTGCCGGCCGGCGAAGATGTGACAGCCCGGAAATGCATCCTCCGGTCAGGCCAAAAAATATCGCCTGTCATGGCAGGTCTTCTTGCCGCGGCCGGGCACAGTATGGTCCCCGTCATTAGAAATCCCGTTGTAGGGATTATCGGAACCGGCGACGAACTCGTCGAACCGGGCAACTCCCTGGCGGAGGGTCAGCTCTACGCAAGCAATATCATAACCCTGGCGGGATGGTGCAATAAATATAAGATGAAGTCCCGCATGACAATTGTGAAGGATGATCATGAAGCGATCTTCAACACCTTAAAGATGCTGTCCGACGAAACGGATGCCGTGATAACCAGCGGAGGGGCATGGACGGGAGACTATGACATGGTGGCGCGGGTACTTGAAGGGCTTGGGTGGAGAGAGGCGTTTCACCGGATTCGCATCGGACCCGGCAAGGCAGTCGGTTTCGGCATGCTGGAGAAAAAACCCGTTTTTATTTTGCCCGGGGGCCCCCCTTCCAACTTGATGGGCTTTCTGCAAATCGCTTTGCCGGGCCTCCTTGCGCTTTCCGGTCATACAAACCTGGGTCTGCCCGTGGTGAGTGCCAGGCTTGCGTCTGAACTCGGGGAGGGCAAGTCCGACTGGACTGATTTTTTCTTCGGCACGCTTGAACTTGATGGCGGATTGCCGACCTTCCATCCGATGAAAAAGCGCAGCCGCTTGAGTTCGATAGCCAGGGCCACGGCAGTGGCATCGATACCCGAAGGACAAGATTGCCTTTCAGAGGGATCGGTAATTCATGTTCAACTGCTGAAGTAGATTGTCAGCCAGGCGGATCACTCTTTACGATGATTTTTCTTTTTGACGCACCGGTCGTCGTCCAGCGACCCTCTGCCGAGAAACGCACGGTGGGTGCTTCCAGGTCGGATACGGCAACACTTTTCCGTATCGTGTCCAGGCCGCCAAGCGCTTTAAGCACTTCACTGTCCGTGGGACTGCCGACTTCAGACCCGTGGACATCGATATGCAGCCGAAATCTTCCATCCCCGCCTTTTGACATCGTGGCCCGGTAGTCGAGCAGACCCTGGAGCCGGAACAGGGCATCATCCATATCGGACAGGGTCAGAACACGGTCAGGCCCCAAACGGACAGCACCTTCCCACCTGCCTCTGACCCGCCCCATCCGTCTCAGAATGCTGCCGCAGGGGCAGGACTGAGGCATGATCCGGGCAATGTCCCCGGTCTTGTATCGTATCAGCGGCATACCTTTTCTTGTAAGAGTTGTAAAAACCACCTCGCCCGTCTCACCATCGGAACACGTCTCTCCTGTCTCATGGTCGACCACCTCGAAGTAGAGGTCACCCTCCCTGAGGTGGTACCCATCCAATGCCTCGCATTCAACCCCTCCCCCGAATCCCATTTCGGTCATGCCATAGTGGGTGAACACCCGGCAGCCCCAGACTTCCTCCAGGGTTTGCGATATCGTCTGCGGAACATAGTCCGTACTCAGCAGAACGCTTTCTATGCTGCCTTTTCCGATTGCAACGCCTGCGCGTGAATGCGCCACGGCAAGGACCTGCGTGGGAATACCTACAAGACAATGGGCGCCGAATGAGGCGATGGCTTCAGCGGCGTGGAGGGGATCTGTAACGGGACCGTACACAAGCGTTTGGACATCCATTCTTTGAAGGCCTCGAAGGAGCAGGTCCCCCACGCTGTCCGGTTTTTCACCGGGAAGCAGAACCACGGCTCGCTGCCCCGGTTGTACAAGGGTGGACATGCCGTGATGGAAAAAATCCACGGTCAGTTCCAGATCCGCTTCGGAGAAAAAGAGTCGCTTTGCCTCTCCCGTACTCCCCGATGTGCGGAGGGTAACGATTTTGGCGATGTCATCCTGACGGACAGCCAGAAATCTCAATGGGTTATCGGCAAAGTCCGATGAGGTGGTAAACGGAATTCGGGCCAGGCCGGAAAGATCGGACAGGGGCAAATCCTGCAGGGAGGCCAGGTGATGACGGTAGAATGCGGTATTGCGACGGGCGTAATCGATGGTCTCGTTGACCCTCTGGAGCTGGTAAACTTTAAGGGCTTCCAAAAAGGCGCTGCCCGTCAGCTCGCTATCGAGGCGGACCCTTTCTCTGATCCACGCCTCAAGAGGAGTGATGCCGATCATGATGCCCCCGATCTGTTCCAAATATCATCGACGCGATAGTGAGGCTACTTGTCTTCAAGAACCTGCTCTGCCTCGGCCATCTTTCCCGTCGCAAGCTCTTCTGCGATGAGTATCATTCCGCACCCGGGACACACAGGCAGATCGAGGGCAAAAATGACCCTGGAATACTGGAGCCTGATCTTTTGGACCTCCAAGGATATCTGGCACCGGTTGCAAATCCATCCACGGTCAATGCCGGGTTCCTCCCATTCCGTCATAAACCAGGCCCTCTCTTCATCTCCATTCTGTGGGAATAGGCGCTATGAATGCGATAATCCTCACCGACCCGACTGTATTCCACCCAGTAGGTAACCCTTCCCGGCCGCAGAAATGCAAGAGATCGGCCGGTGGAAGGATTAATGAACTTCTCCCCGGTGGTCTCGGCATGGTGGATCGTATTTTGCAAATCATCCTTCAGTATCCGTCTATCCGCCATAAGACGCTCGACATTCTCGGGGATGACTAAATGTGTCTGCTCATGGGTATTCATCCGGTCCTCGGTTCCACCTGACGCTGAATCGACTTTTCCTGATTTGATGCTTGTTTTTTTGATGGTTCTGAATATCTACCGCCTTGCGGAGACATTGTCAATGATTGGTGACGGACCTTTTTCAAGGCATGTCCCCAATTCGGGAATTAAGGTTTTTTTGAGTTGAATTTCGCTGCCCTTCATCGGATGATGGGCGGTTTATCGGATGAACCGAATCGGCTATATCTCGTCATGATCAATCAACTGAACCGCGACTTCTTCTCCGGCCTTGACGCTTGTTAGGTTTTCCGGAAGGATGATCAGACAGTTCGCCGCGCTCATTGAACGAAGCATGGATGGCTTTTGATAGCCTGTTGTTGAAACATGGAATTTATTATTTTTAATCGTAAAATATCCCCTCACCAGATGATGAACTTTGGCTGAATTGATATTCTCTTCCAGAAATGCGTTTACGATCGGTTTTTTTATCCTTTTTGCACCCATTAATCCCAGCAGTGCCGGTCTTACAAATTGAATGAATGATGTCAGCGTCGGAACGGGATTTCCTGGCAGACCAAAAATCAGCTTATTGTCTTTTTTCCCGAAAGCGAACGGACTGCCGGGCTTGACATTGACCCGTTCGAATTGCATGTCAATGTTCAGATCGGAATAAATTTCTTTAACAAAATCGTACTTTCCCGTGGATACACCGCCCGTGGATATGACGACATCCGATTTTAAGGCTTTCAAAAACATTCCCTTCATATCTTTCAATGTGTCTTTAGCGATACCTAAATATTCAGGGATGCCGTTATACTTTCTGACTTCAGCGCACAGGGTATACGCATTGACGTTTCTGATCCGGCCCGTTTGAATTTCATCGCCGATGTCGAATAATTCATCGCCTGTGGAAATGATTGAAACCGTCGGCTGTTTATATACTTTGACCGTATTGTAATTCAGCGACACAAGGATGCCCACATCCGCGGATCTCAATCGATCTCCTTTTTGCAGCACCTCGTCTCCTGTTTTGATATGCTCACCCGCGGATCTGTAATTGTTGTATTTAGCCGTTTCGCTGAATATTTTAACATACTCGGCTTCTTCTTTCGTATCTTCAAACCGAACCACCGAATCCGCCCCTTCCGGTATCGGAGCACCGGTCATTATTCTTATTGCCGTTCCTTTTGAGACTTTTTTGCCAGCAATAGATCCACCTGCCTGTATTTCTCCGACAATCTGAAGTGTTACGGGATTATTTTTTGATGCGCCGTGCGTGTCGTCCGCGACTATTGCATAGCCGTCCATTGCGGAATCATCCACGTGGGGTATCATGATTTCCGACACAATGTCCTCATATAAAACACGGCCGGATGCTTCCAGGATGGAAATATTTTCACAGTCCAGAGGATTTATGGAATTTAAAATGATTTTTTGCGCTTCTTCAAAGGATACTGACAAATTATTATGCGCAATAATATTTTTTTTAAAACTCAGTGGCCTGTCAAATAAGTTTTTTAACATGTGAATAATGTCTTTCAATTTTATACTGGCATTATTTTTTGAAAATTTCCAATCAACAGTTTTTCATTGAGAATTATGTCCATCAAACCATGCGAGCACTTCATCCCGGAAAGTCTCATCATCGGGAAGACGGCGGTTCAGATATTGTTTAGAAATCGCAGCGTTTTTTATTGGAGGTTCAGGTGGCATAATTCCGATGTAGCCCGGAAAAGCCAAACGTTACCATTATGAAGGGGAAGTTGAAATTGGGACGGTGCCATTCCGGCCATGGGTTGATCCGTTACCCTCTTAAACCCGGTTCATTATTATCTTGGCAGATGTGCCCAATTTACTGAAATGACAACAACTTTCATATTACTTAAAACGACCGGCTCGTTTTGTTTCAGGGGAGGAACCATTTCCTCCCTTTTTATGCTTTAGCCCTTCTTTGACATTCGGGCAATGGTATCCGCGATCTTCTCCAATCCATATTTGTCTATCAAAGATTTCAGACCTGTCCCCACATCATCCATCTTCGTTTCTTCTTCGACTTCCTCTTTCCGCTCTTCGTACGTCAAGGCATCCGTTATGCACCATTTAACACACAAAGGCTCTTCTTCGCCTTCACACATATCGCATTTGAGAGGAAGGCCCGAATCGGGTTCTTTGAACAGGTCCCTGGACGGACAGGAAGCCCTGCAAAAAACACACTCGTCATATTCCTTTTCGCCGATCACATACTTGTCTCTTCCCACGCATTCGGCTTTAGCATTCTCGCCGGCATACACAGGGACATAGATGTCTCTTATGGGTTCACGAATCATCCGGATACGAGACCTTGCCGGATTGTTGCTGCTATATTTCGGTGCAGCGTGAAAGGCGGAGCAAATCATCTCGCATGCCTTGCAACCGTTGCATTTATCAAGATCGATCTTGATTGTTTTAACTGTTTTCTTTTTTTTCTCAGCCATGATGGTTACTCCTGGTCGCATTATTTCTTCCCTGTTTACACCGAAGCCTCTTTGGCGGGAGTGGCTTCGTCGTCTGTCAAAATACCCCTTTGCAGGAAGTCTTCGGCAACGTAACCCAGACCTAATTCCCGCAGGGTCTCCGTGGTAGGAATACCATCATTATTCCACCCCTTGAATTTGTAATACGTGTCCAGGAGCTTTTCTTCAAGTTCGGGAAATCTTTTTTTCCAATGGTCTTCCGGCGGCTTCTCATCGACTCGCCTCAAGCCTCTTCTGACATTGATGGCCCTCACCAGATTCCGGTTCCTTCTGTAGATGGCCTTAAGTTTTTCTTCATCCATATCGATCCCGGTCGCCGCCGAGATAAAACGCGGGTAATTGTGTATATGATAGGGAGGCTTCAGGGGAAATGACGACAAACCGGCGCACATCCCGAGGGAGTCATCGATGAAGTGCATCATCTCTTGCCAGTCAACGATGTCGGTAGCTATTTCAGGCGTTGGATAGTAGGGGTTTGAGTACTCTCCACGCAGTTCCCAGTCCAGCAAATATTGCTTGAACTTGTCATCGGGAACCTGGATCCAGTCCTTTACAAAGTCCAATCTCTCCTCCATCGTGGGAAAAGGCGACTGGGGGAACTGCCCTTCAATCTGGGTAATGTTCATCTTCTCGCCGGTACAATACATAAGAAAATATATGGGATTCAGCATGGATAGCTTGAGAGGCAACTGCTCATGTTTCTTGATGTTATTATGCGCATATGCTTCGGCGCCCTTGCCGATTTTTTGGGCCGCCCAATAAGTGCCGTCGGCCAGAACATCTCCTATCCCTTCCCGCCGGACAATCCTGTCGAGAAGCCAGTAAAATTTCCCCTCGTTATCGGACGGGCATCCGTCAAAGTCCGCGTCAGTCAAAATGCCGGCTTCTTTAAGCTCAAAGGCGAAGGCCATGGTTTGCGGCGTTGAGAATGCGTCCACGCCATACTCCGTGGCACGTTGTGCGATTCTAAAACCAAAATCAAGGGAATCTACATAAGCCGCCATTGTATAGGTAAGTTTCGAGAAGCATTTCATCATGTAGTTTGGCATTCCCGGAAGGGAAATTGTTGCCCCGCATTTCATCGGACAGTTATAGCAACTTATTAATCGCTTTCGCGCACTTAACTGAGTATCTGTCCACTTCTCTTCAATCTCCTTAGTCCAGAAGCCTTTTCTTCGAACGCGGGCATTTCCCCACATGAAATTTTCGGTGTGCCACTTCTCATCAACGTGTTTCATTTCTTGTGGCGATCCAAGACCCGCCAGAATGGGCATTACCCCGGGGACCGGCTTGTCTTCCCGGTCTTTTATGTATTTCATCACTTCGTCGCAAAGCTTTACAAATTCGGCCGGGCGGGCGATATTGATGTCCTTTGTCCCCCGGACGGCTATCGCCTTAATCCCTTTGTCCCCCATGACTGCGCCCACACCGAGCCGACTGGCACTGGACCTGCCCTGCTCGATGGAAGCCATAAAGACCCTGTTTTCACCGGCCAGGCCGATAGCAGCCACCTGGGCGTCCGGCTCCTTCAACTCTTTTCGGATAAGTTCCTGAGTTTCGACAGCGCCTTTACCCTTCAAATGAGAGGCATCACGTATTTCCACTTTGTCATTGTGTATCCATATATACACCAGATTCGGGGACTTGCCGCGAAAGATTACTTTGTCGTAACCGGCAAATTTCAATTCCGGCGCAAAAACGCCCCCCATCATAGAATATGCCATGAACAACGTTTGAGGAGAATAAGTGGCAACAATGGTACGATTGGCACCGGGAGCAGGTGTGCAACATAAAAGGCCGGTGCTGAATATGAGGATATTATCGGGAGAAAAGGGATCTGCTTCGGGAGGAACCCTATCCCACAATATCTTGGCGTTCGTACCGAGACCCCCAAGGTAAAGTTCGGTATCTCTCGGGTCGGTTTCAACCCTCTGAATATTTCCTCGGGTCAAATCAATTTCCAGATTAAATCCAGTCTCTCCGTACCTCATTTTTTTACCCTTCTATATTACCTGAATCCGTGGCAAGCATTTGATTAATCATGGGTTGCAGGAACTTATCTCAAAAACGGCCTTCGCCCGTCAGGCGGAGGTTGAAATTACTGAATTTATTTTCAAGCAATAACTGCGCAAAAAGCTCTGGGAACAATAAACCTATGATAGTATATCTCACCACAATATAGTTACGACATAGCCACATCGTAACTACGTGTCAAGGAAAAAGTGCATCTATGGAGTAGTTGCAACGTGTCGTATCGAAATACATGGTTCAAGAAACGAAGGCATGTTTAGCTTAGAACCCTTGGCAACAGAGCCAGGTAACTGATGCTGACATGTATAACTTCCCCAATTTTAAAGCTACAATATATCTATAAATTAGCTACAATATAACTATAAGGACAAACTTTATTGACGTCAAGAAAAAACGGGAATTGCGGAAAGTCTGAAAGGAAATCTTCGCGTCGGTCTTGACCGGCCTTTAATGATACAAAATTTATTTTGTGCCGATAAAGACCGGTTTAACCGTTATTGCTTTCCATATCAATGAAGACCGCTCTCATTGAAATGTTTTGAATACTTCATATCGGTCCCGAGGATATGATTCTGGAGCCAATCTTTAAGAAAGGTCAATACTTGTAGCGTAAGAACAAATCCGACATTTTCCACGCGATCTCTCAAATCAAGTGCCTTAATTGCAAATTGTTCGTGTTCCATCTTATGTTGCTGATAACCGGGGAACCTGAATTGCCGCATATAGTTTTCTTCTTTCTCAAAATGGACTTTTGCATAATTTACCATCTCGTTTATTATTGTTTTTTGTATTTCACGTCCTTTTTTTAAAAGCAACGCCTGGTGTAACGTGTTAATCATGCCGATCAAGTTTTTATGCTGATCGTCAATTTCCTTGACCTTGACACTGAAATTATCCGACCACTGTATATAACCCATCTTAATTTCCCTCCTTTTTTGTTTCAATAACGTTAAGCCCGCTTGCGCCGCCAATAGTAACGCGGCTTCATCGGCCACAACCGACCTCGGCGTCACGTGGAGCGCTCGGATTAGCAACTAACCTGGGTCATTTTAGATTGATTGCAACGTAAGCGATCACAAAAATCGAGAGTTATTTCCTATCCTTTCCGTTCCGGAGCCTCGGCCCTGTACTGCTTTTGCCGTTCCAGCATCCAGCCCGGATACTCCTCCGGGAGCAGACTGACCCGATCCAGGGTCTCAAGTTCCCCGGCGCTCAAGACCACTTCCGCGGCTTCCAGGTTGTCCTTGAGCTGCTCAAGGGTCCTGGCCCCGATAATCACCGAAGAGACCGGCTCCTGCGCCAGGAGCCAGGCCAGGGCGATCCTTGCAATGGGGATAGCGCGCGCTTCCGCCATGGGCCGCATGGCATCGATACAGCGGAAGGCCCGCTCCCTGTCGACCACGGGAAAATCGAACTTGCTGCGCCTGCTGCCACCCGGCCCCTTGCCGTCCGGGCTGAATTTACCGGTCAGCAAACCACCCGCCAGGGGACTCCAGACCATGAGCCCCAAACCCTGGTCGCGGATCAGAGGCACCACTTCCCGTTCCAGATCGCGGCCGGCGATGGTGTAATAAGCCTGGACAGTGGCAAAACGCGCCCAGCCCCGTTTTTCGGAAATGGCCAGCCCCTTCATGATCTGCCAGGCCGCCATATTGCACAAACCGATGTAGCGCACCTTGCCGGACCGAACCAGATCGTTCAAGGTGTCCAGTGCCTCCTCCAACGGGATCAGGGGATCGAACCCGTGCAACAGGTAGAGATCCAGATGGTCCAACCGGAGCCGCCGCAAACTGGCGTCAACCTCGTTCATCAAATGGTAACGCGACTGCCCCCGGCCGTTGGGCAGGTCGTTCATGATCCCGGTGGCCTTGGTGGAGATCACCAGTTCATCACGCGGCAGCCCCAGGTCCCGGATGGCCTGACCGACCAACTGCTCCGACTGACCCAGCGAGTAGACATTGGCGGTATCGATAAAATTGATGCCCCGATCAAAGGCGTGTTTGACCTGCGTGCTTACCGCCGCCTGGTCCAGCCCGCCCATGACTTCCCAGAACCCGGCGCTGCCATAGGTCATGGTGCCGAGACACATCTCCGAAACGTAAAGGCCGGTTTGTCCCAAAAGTCGATATTTCACGTCATAATCCTCCTATGCAATTGGCAACATCTTTGTTTTTTTCATTTATCCGAACAATATTCCCTCTGTCTGTTTCCTGAATAAATCAATTCCGCAGATCAACGAGTCAGGGGGTTCGATTGATCGTATTTGGATTCGGCATCAATCATGGGATATATTTCTAATGCCTGATGGTTGCCGCCACGTCATAATATTTTCTTTGGGAAGTGCCCGATGCGAAAAAATCTCATTCTGAACACGTTCAGAGAATATAAATGGGCTATCGACGATACCATCACAAGTAATGGATTTATATTCTCAGATAGCAAAGCAACCCATGAAGAGATCAGAACAATCCATGGAATAGAATGATAAAATTTATTCGATAAATAAATTGTCATCTTCTTTTTCCTATTAAGATTTTCAACACTGTTCTCGTTTATCTTCCGTTTGCGGGTAATTTTTTATAATAAAATTACCTGATTTCATTGGTTTTTTATTTTGAACAATCTTTCCGCATAACGATCCTTCCTGCTGATGCCCGTGGTTTTGGTTTACAGGCAGGCACTGGACGACATATATCAAAAAAGAAGAGATAAAAATCCGAGAGCTTGCACATACGTAGTAAATGATTTTACATTTATTTCCTGACATTTATAACGATTTTTGTCCATAGAGGGAATGCTTTATTCTATCTGAGAAAATGTACCACAGTCGGGAGTTTCCCCCATTTATCGTACATGGGGGAAACTCTATACTGATCAGGAGGCTTTGTAGGGAATCACAACGGGTTTCAAATTGGATAATGAAAGCATGCGATGCGGGACAAAAGGTGAATGCAGCACTTATCGGATATTACGGACTGGAGCCAGCAGAATTGATAACCTCGCAGACGGACATGACCGTTTACATGAAGCGCCAAAACCGCGCAAGCCAAGAATCGACCTGTGTGCCGGTAGGATGGGGGAAGTGGAATGAAGCCTTTTCCACCTCCCGATCAGCATTTTCATTTCTGTCTGAAACAAAGACCAAAGGCTTTCATCCTTTCAACTCCCATGCCGTCAGTTCGGCAACACTGTGCTGGAATTTCCTGCGCGTCTCGCGGATCACGAACGGAACATCGCGGGGATCGCCCAGCATGCGAAAATGCGGCGCCAGCGCTTCCTTGAGCGCATCCAGGGTCCAGACAGGCTCACCGGCATCGCGGTATCCCCCCAGCCATTCCTCCTTCTTGGTATAGGCCTCATCCCAGGTGTAGGGAGAAGTGAGCACCAGCACGCCGCCCGGATGCATTCGCTCATGAATGGTTGAAAGGAATTTGCGCGGTGCATAGAGGCGATCGATCAGGTTGGCACCCAGCACCAGATCATAGCCGGTAAATTTCTCCGGCAGGTTGCAGGCATCGGCCTGAAAGAACTCGACCCTGTCGCGGCAGGCATCCAGGCCCAAATCCGCCAGCACGATTTCATGGAACGAATAGATATCCCCCTCTTCATGAAAGGCGTAACGAAGGTATCCTTCCTCCTGCATCCGCGTGGCCAGCCGGAAAAAACGGGTGGAGAAATCGAGTCCCGTCACCTTGGCAAACCCGCCCCTGGCCAGCTCGAAAGAGGCCCGGCCGACCGCACATCCCAGGTCAAGGGCATGCCCGACCTTGCGGCCCTGCATCAATTCCAGGCAGGCCGCGGCACAGGCCGAGGCAAAGTTGGGCACCCCGAAATGCTCCTTGCCGTAATGGGCATCACAGTACTGCGCCGCCAGTGCATCGGTTTCATATTGTTCCTGATGGATTTCCACGGGAGCGCCGCTCTCCACATAGCGAAAACCCGCATGCTGGAAGAAATGCCTTCTGAAGGCATAACGGGAATCGCGGGTGGCCTCGTTGCCGGTGGATATCCAGGATCCCCCCTTGATCAGATTGTGGCGGGTATCGAAGGTCGGCGTGGAGAAGTCGTCGTACCAGGGGTGAATCCGGAAGCCGTGGAACGGATAGATCGGGGTCTCGGTCCACTGCCAGACATTGCCGATGACATCAAAGAAATCGCCGGAACGGAAACGGTCCACCGGGCAGGAGGAACACCAGTGTTCCAGGTTGATGTTGCCGGGCGCCTTCTCCCACCAGGGCTGATCGGCAATATTGCAGACATCGCGCAGCCGGTTCCATTCATCCTCCGTGGGAAGACGAACCGGCAGTCCGGTCCGGGCCGCCTTCCAGTTGCAGAAAGCCTTTGCCTCGAGCTGGTTGACCTCAACCGGCCAGTTCCAGGGCAGAGCGATGACTTCCAGCATGGTCCGAAGTCCCCAGCCGCCATCCGCGCCGCCACCTTCGACCCAGAACAGCGGATATTGCGCCTGTTTGAAGTTGCGCCAGCTCCAGCCCTCATCCGTCCACCACTTCGGCTCGCGGTAACCACCGGCCTCGACAAAGGATAGATACTCCCGGTTCGAGACCAGGTACTCCGCAGCCTTGAAATCAGCCACTTCGGATTCCCGGCGGCCGTACTCGTTATCCCAGCCGTAAAGGGCATGATCATAGGCTTTCCCCAGCACGACCCTGCCGCCCGGAACCGGCATCAATTGGTTTTGCGGCGCCTCGCCCGCTTCGCGGCAGATATCCCAGAAAGGATGTTTAACCACCCGATCGATGGGAAGCTGGCGGATCAATACCGATGAAGTCTCCAAATGGATGCGCTCATGCTCGATCCCCATCATGATGGCCCAGAACGGGTTTTCCCAGGTGATCGGCAGATTCATGGGCATGCGGCGGATCAGCCCGTCAACCAGGTCCCTGACCTTGTCACGATATGCCTTGACCTCCTGCCGCGTGGGCCAATCGTAATGGCTGGCATCCAGGTCATCCCAGGACATCTCATCCACCCCTACCGCGAACATGGATTCAAAGCGCGGATTGATGCGGGTGTTGATCAGCCTGGCAATGTTCAGTTTGTTGATGAAAAAGGTGCCGGTATGCCCGAAGTAAAAGATCAGCGGGTGACGCAGGCGGTCGGCCCGCAGGTAAAAGGTGTCGTCGCCTTTCAGCGTCTCGTACAGCCGTTCGTCGATATCATAGGTTTTATGAAAATACTCGAGTATCTCGGAGCGCTTTTGCTCCGGATTGCCTTCATTGAGAATGGTGGTTCTGGTGTTTCGAATATCCATAAAAATTTCCTCCTTATTTCCACTCCGGATTTCGGCTATGGCAGCTTTTTGATATGTTCCAGATTGTCCGATTTGATCGACAACTCCATCTTGGGCGATGCGATTTCGATGCCTGCTTCCTTGCAAGCCCGGTGTATGCTTCGGATCATTATGTCCAGAGCCTTTCCCCGGTCCCTGGGGTCATTGACCCAGGCCAGGAGCTCCACCTGGATAGCGGTATCACCGAAGGATCGAAACCGTACCCTGGGGGCCGGCTCATCGATCACGAATGCGTTGCCTGCAAGGGATTCCAGTAGGATCTTTTCCACATAATCGGGATCACTTTCATAGGCCACCCCCACGTTGCAGCGGACGCGGGAATGGGGGAAGAAGGCGCTTTCGTTGACCATTCGGGTATCGGATATGATGTAATTGGGGACAATGACGTGCGTATCATCCCGGGTGCGGATATGGGTGTTGGCAATGCCGATGCGCACCACCTCGCCCCGTTCCCCGGTGGGCAAAACCAGGATGTCTCCAACGGCGTACGGCCGGTTGAAGTAAACCGAGAGGCCGCTCAGGTGTTTAGAGAAAAAAGACATGACCACGGTCAACATGCCGGCCGAAGCCATGAACGGGGTCAGGCTTATTTCCCATACCATAAGGACAATGAATCCCGTTCCGATCCACAACAAGGCGATAATGGTGTTGCTGAAAACCTTAAAAGTCCATAGCGCTCCGGCATCATCGCCGCGTTTTTCAATTATCCCGGCGGCCACGAATTTTATAATCGAGGTCAAGGCCCAGGCACACAATATAGCCGTCAGGGAGCGGAATATGGCCAGAACCTCGTCATTCCACCAAACGTCTTTGTATCCCCCGGCATCAAGGAAGTCGTCGGTGATCACGGAACAGATCGCAAACGCGACCGGCAGTCGGAAACACCGATAGGCCAAGGCCCAGGCGTCTTGTTTGCGGCGGCCGGCCGCGTTGGCGGCATGGGTCATCACAAAATAGGCCGCAAGGCTGGTCAGGATGCCGAAAAAGCCGATATGCACTACATTTGAGTGAAGATAATTTGTCATGGGTATCTTTCTCTATTTCCCTGCCCTTCTCACGATTTTGATTCACTTACAATTGCTCTGACTTTTGCCAAAGCATGGCTCACAACATCTTCAGGTGCTTTTTCCGCAAACTGGATGCCTCTTGCTGTAAAGTCGATCAGTTTTACCTGTTGACACAGAATCACCCCCGAAACTTTTTTGCCGGTCAAATGAACCTCAAAACCATGACCGCGCACCTTGCCAGTGATCGGTGCAACCATTGCCAACATCATTGTTTTATTGAAAGAGATTGGCGAGAGAACAAGAGCCGGTCTTTTGCCCATCTGTCCATGACCGGTTGCTGGGTCAAAATCAGTCCACACAATATCTCCACGTTTCGGCATGTATTCTTTCGCCATTACCAGACTTCCTTGCCAAGTGGCGGGCTATTGATCCATTCCTGGTCTTCCCGGGTAAGTGCCATTGATTCGGGGTTGCACTGGCGAAGCAGCTCTTCAAGGTTGTATTCGATTATTTTAGCAGGTGTTATAATAATTTTCCCGTTAACGGCTTCAATCTCAACTTGCTGGTTGAGATGTAACCCGATGGAATCAACAACGGCTTTAGGGATTCTTGTGGCCAGGCTGTTGCCCCACTTTTTAATCGTCATTTGCATAATCAATCTCCTGGTTATGTTTATACAATGTTTACACTAAAAATAACATTTTCAAAATATTGCGTCAACAATGTTTAAACATTGTTCCATTGACGGGATCTGACAAACGAGGTAGTCTCCGGCTTTATGTTTGACATCAAAAAGCAAATCCCGTACAGTCCGGATTCGTTAAAGGCAACCCTTATCCTCTACCGGCAGCTCTTGACCTTTTTGCGAGCCGGACGCAGTAGCGGATATAACGGTTTCTTCAGGAGGAACCTGAATACATGAACAGCGATACAACTCAGATGCATGATATCGAACCAGGCCAGGATTGGGAAGTGGACATGTTTCGACCGGAAGACGCGGAAGGCGTTGTGCGGATATTCCGCTCGGTTTACGGAGAGGGATATCCCGTCAGGACCTATGTCGAACCACAACTGTTGATCGAAGAAAATGCTGCCCGCAGGACCATATCAAGTGTCGCCAGGACTCCGCGAGGGGATGTGGTCGGCCACAACGCTTTGTTCAACAGCGCCGCGCACCCCGGGACTTACGAATCGGGCGCAGGGGCAGTGCATGGAGCTTACCGCGGCGGAAAGGGAATTTTCACGCGAATGGTGGACCACGGCCTGGAAATGGCCGCAACCTTTCCCATGATAAACGCCGTATTTTGCGAACCAGTCTGCAACCATGTTTTCAGCCAAAAGCTGACGGAAAAGGCGGGTTTTGTTCTTCGTGCCATGGAAGTAGACCTGATGCCTGCCGCAGCCTATGAAAAGGAGGCCAGTGCCGCTGGTCGTGTTGCCGCTTTTCTCACCTTCCGCACCTTCCACCCCAGGCCGCATGCGGTCTATCTGCCGGCTGCATACCGGGATATTCTCCTTTTCCTCTATGAAAACCTGGATGACGACCGGGATTTCCGCATATCCGAAGAGGCCACTCCGGTCGGTATCGTTTCCGATATCAGACCACAGTTCTTCGACTTCGCCGGTGTGGCGCGGGTTGCAATCCATGAAGCGGGAGCGGATTTTTCATCCCGCCTGAATGCATTGGAAAAGGAAATCCAGGACAGAAAGATTCTGGTGATTCAGATGTGGCTGAACCTTGCATGTCCCTGGGTGGGTGAGGCAATCGAAGTCCTGATAAGCCGCGGCTATTTCCTTGGCGGAGCGCTTCCCCGCTGGTTTGACAGCGACGGGCTTTTGATGCAAAAAATCCGCAAGAAGCCGGACTGGGATGAAATCAAAGTATATACCGACCGGGCCACGGAAATCCTCGGGCTGGTCCGTGCAGACTGGAATCGCAGCCTCACATCCCTCTCTGCATAAGAGACGCAAATTTGTTCGGATTGAACCACTTGCCGGAAATAAACCCATCATTTAAAGAAAGCCTGCCACGATGTAGGCTTGAATGACGCGAAGGCGCGTCAAGATCCGCTCCAGACATCCTTCAAGTATGATTGCCCAAGGTTTCTCATCTGTTTCTCTATTCTCTGTGTCCTCCGCTTCACATAGGCAGATGGGTCCGCCACCTTGAACTTTATCGGGTTAGGGAGGACTGCTGCCAAAAGCGCCGACTCTTTCATTGTCAGTCCCGACGGAGGCTTTCCAAAGAATTTTTTCGCCGCTGCTTCCACGCCATATATACCATCCCCAAATTCGGCTACGTTCAAATAAACCTCAAGAATCCGCCGCTTTGGCCACAGGAGTTCCATCAGGACCGTAAAGTATGCCTCCAGTCCCTTTCGGATGAAGTTTTTTCCGCTCCAAAGAAACAGATTTTTGGCAACCTGCTGGCTGATCGTACTGGCCCCTCTGACCCTGCCGCCTTCCTCCATTTCTTCCAGGGCCACAGCCATGGATTCGAAGTCAAATCCAAAATGTTTCGGAAATTTCTGATCCTCGGATGCAACTGCTGCCAGGGCCATCTGGGGAGAAATCTTTTTCCAATCAGCCCAATGGTACGAGATTGATGTCTGACCACGAGATACGAAGAGACCTTTACAGTACCTCTCAACCATAAACGCACTGTACACGGGTGGAACAAATCTTAAGAGAAGCACCGCGACCAGGGAGATCAAGAACAAGCCAAACGTCAGCCACACTGCCTGTTTGGCAACTCTGTTAATAATGCCCTTAGCTTTGCTACCCACTATGCCCCGCATGAAACTCAACCACTGATAATCCCACGGAAGCTGTCATGGGTATCTTTCTTTTGTGTCCAACCGGAACCGGCAGCCCGATTTCCGGCTGGCAGACCAAATGTTGCTGGTCCTAACGGAGTCTTGCGGCAGGCGTAAGAGTCGTGAATAAAGGTCCGCTCGAAGATCGGCTCGATCACGTTGCACAGCGCATGATGAACGACCCGGTCACGATAGGGCGCGGCACTGATCAGACGCTGTTTGGGATCATGGATCACAAAATCCGTGTACTGCCCATGACGGTAAGTCCTGGCCGTCAACTGGCGTTGAAGGCTAAGCAACTCGTTTTCGAGATTATGATTGAAGATGGCCGTGGAATGCTTGAATCGCTTGCCTTTTTGCGCTTTCCGGGCCGCTTCGAGCAAATTTTCGAAGCTGACGATTTCAGGAAACAGGTGTTGGTATGTTTTCACTTCGGTTATATTTCAGCCACCCGCCAACGGATCTGCCGATGCCGTCCATGGCATTGGCGGAAAACTCGTACCCTTTGACGGAGATCAGTTTGAGGTCCTTTGCCAACCGGATGAGATATCGAAGCTTTTCCAGCTTCATGTTGGCGGCGAACAGCGCCGGTTGCTTGTTTCGGCTGTAGGTGGCCTCGATCAGCAGTTCCAGAATATCCAGCATCAGGTTTTCCATCCGGTCCCCCAGCAAAAATTTCTGATTTCTCGGAAATTTTTCCAGCTTGGGGATCATCCAGAGGATGAAATCATACAGCCGGGTCACCGCATCCACTTCCTTGGGCATGGTTTCATATCCTCAACATCATTCGCATCCACTTTAAAATTCAAAGGGTAAAAGAGTAAAAGGGCAAAGGGTTATTTTAAAGTCCTGACACAACGGAATCCGACGCTGAGGTTCCTGAGCTCCGGAAAGTGGAAGTCGCGATACGCGCACCGGGCGAGCACATGATCGGAGTCCCACGAGCCGCCCCGAAGCACCGGCAGTTTGCGTTTTTTTTCATTCAATTTTTCGAAGTAACGGTCTATTTTCTTTTGATCACGTGTTTTATCCGCATCCTCCCATAGGCTGTATACTTCTTCATCAAAGGGAAAATCAATCAGCCCTTTTTGTGAATGGTAGTCGCTAAGGGTCCACTCCCAGACATTCCCGGCAAGGTCGGCAACCCTTTTCTTTTCCGGTCCCGGCGTATCGCCGGCTTTGAAAATCCCTACCGTCGATGTCCGTCCGATTTCGCTTTCTCTTGTGTTGCAGTAGCCTTCCTTCCACTTTTTCCCCTTCTCTTTCCCCTTCTCCCATGGATATTCACGTCCATCTTTGCCGGTCGCTGCCGCCTGCCACTGGTTTTCATCCGGCAGCCGGTAAATCAGTTCGCCTTTTTTGCTATCCGTCAGCCAGCGGCAAAAAGCATCTGACTCGAACCAGCACACCCCCACCACCGGGGCATTCGGGCAGTTCCAGCGGCGCTCATCCCAAAACCGGGGTTGTTTTGCGCTGGTATGGCTCAACCACCTTCGGCCTTCGTCGCTCCAAAGCTCCGGCTGTTCGTAGCCACCGGCCTGAATGAATGCGGCAAACCATGAATTCGTCAACGGGTATTTGCCGATTTCAAAAGGTTCGATCTCGATCTTCCCTATATCTTCGAGTTCGTACGTTCCACCCGGAATGGGCACAAAGGCGCGGAGGTCCCGTGGATCACCCAGGCGGCCCAGGATTTCGCCGGCATCGGCCAGGGCTATAGACTTGGCCCCGGTTCTGAAGACATCCAGCAAACGCTGCTGCGCAACTTCAATCACCTTCTCTTCCCTGCGCTTTACGGGGATGTCGATCAGTGCCCGCCCGGCCAGACGCCATCGTTTAAACTGCTTTTTATCCTGCGACGCCATCCCTGCAGCTACAACAGCGTTGGCCGTTCTTTTGGAAAAGATGCTGAGATGCCCGATGAAAAGCTCCACCACCTCCTTATACCAGTCATTCGACCAGAACGGTTCAACGACAATACCCATTTTCTCTTCATCAGTATTGTCGACCAAATACACCGCAGTCAAATACTCCTGAAAAGTAAGATGCCAGAAGGCGTACTGTCCTCCTTCCATCCGCAAGAGACCGCAGCGGGGCTCCAGATCGTCAAATATCCGTTTCAGTCGCAGGCGGTAGTTCGCATCCGTTTCTCCGAGTTCTTTTGTGTATTTTATGTCAGGTTCACTCATGACATTGCGGATAAATAACCAATCCACGGCCCGGACCTGTTCAGTGTGCATCCGGTAAGCCAGGGTGGTCAGAAACTGGTGAACCTGCTCCGGATCATCGAAGCGGCGGTAAAGCAGATTGTCCACGAATTTCCTGTACAGCTCGACCCGCTGATCGGGCAGTTCCTTGTTGTCGTGGTAAAGAATACAAACGGCTGTGAGCATCAGGGGGTTGTCCACCAGTTCGCCGGTGGCCGGATGGGATTTAATACCGGCGATCAGAGCATCAGCGTTTTTTTGACCCGGGCTGTACTTGCCTGGGTAGAGCCACGCGAACCATTTCTGAATGAATAGCCTGATCTGATCCGGCGTCAGGGAGTTGATCCGGATGCGCCGGGAGCCGACGAATCGCTTCACGACCGATCCTTCCAGTCCGTGGAGTCTGCCGGCAAGCACAATCCGATTCCGCGTATGTTTGAGGACAAGATTGGCAAGGGTATCCACCACCTTGTCGCGGTTGGCCGGCAGGATTTCGTCCAGGCCGTCAACCAGAAACAGCACCTTGCCGACCGACAGGAATGGATCGAGAATGCTGAAGGAAAGAAAATTCCCCATCGGATTGGCAAAAACCCAGGCCAGGGCGTCTTTTGCCGTGGCGCCGTGTCGGCCGGCTCTTTCTTCTTCCCGGAAAAAAGTCTCGGCATCCTTGAGCAGGATCAGCACTGGCAGAAAGCCTTCCAGCCCTTCCGGCAGGGCGTCCGTCTTGCCGTTGCCGGACAGGGCGCAAGCAAGGTGTTTGAACAGGGTGGTTTTCCCCGATCCTGCCTGACCTTCGATCAGCAAAGACCCATGCCTGGCAATAAGGACATTGATATCGACCGGCACTTGCCGGGCGTCTGAGGGATCGCCCTTTTTCGCCGGGGCATCCGGATCATTGGCTTCCAGGGGAATGAATATCTCGGGTAGGTTAAGGGGAAAGGCATGTCCCTTTCCATAGAGCTTGTCGGCATCCATAGTGCCGCAATTCTCCAGAACCCAACGGCAATAGTCTTTTGAAATCTCGATCGGAGGCGCAGTAGGGCTTCCCGATTCCACATCGGAATGCGGCACGGGCATACGGAATGTTTTTTTGCCGTCATCGCCCGTTGCGCCGTCAAGCTTCCATTTGCCGGTCCTTTTGTCAAACCCCCTGAAATCGAGCCGGATTTCCTTTTTCTCCCAATCCAGGGTGATGTAGTGGTAGCTGCTGGGTCGGGTTGATTCACTACCGATATAGGCGCCCCCGGCCTGGAAAAGGTGGTATGCGCCGTCCAGATCGGCAATAACACCACCGGCCGGTTCATGCAAATGTCCGCAGAGAATCAGACTGCCGTCGAGAAAGGATTTGCAGCGATTCCGGTCTTCCGGCCACAGCCATTGCAGGGGATGGTGGAAAAGAAAGATCCGAAGATCAAAAGGGCCTTCACGATCGGCCGCTTCCACGGCCTTTCGGATCTGCCTGTCACCGATGGCAATGGATTCCTTGTCATCAGGCTTGCGGCACATCCAGGCCGAGTTCAGGCCAACGAACTGAAGGGTTTTGCCGCAGCCGGCAGCGTATGGAACAACGAATGGCACAAGCCGGTCTTCGCGGGGTTGAAGATGCGGATACCCCGTTTCCACAAAGTCAAAATAGGGGACCATGCCCTTTAGCAGTTCTGCCCGGTATTCGGGATCTCCAATTTCATCGTTGAGTTCCTTTATGCTTTTATAACTGGGAATATCGATGGGCCGGTATTTTTTCCGATTCACGTCGTGGTTTCCCGGGACCAGGAACAGCCGATCCGACGGCAGGTTCAGCGCCATCAGCAGGTCCCTGAAAAACACATCGGCCATTTCGTATTCGGCGGCAATTCCCTGAAAAGCGATGTCACCGCTCACCACAACGATTTCAGGATCAAAACCGATCTTCCTGTCATTTTTCACCCGTTCGATCAGGGGATCCAGAACGACGCGCCGGTCGAATTCATCCTTTGAGGCTACATGCAGGTCGGAAAGGTGCAGGATTTGCGTTATGGTCATATTTTTGTTCTTTCAGTTATCCCGGAGTTCATGACAGCTCTTCAAAACGATTTCGCACAACGAAAACCCATGTCAGGCCCGGTATTGAAATGCAGCTCGCTCTTGCGAAAGGCGCAGCGGCAGAAGCGCCGGTTGAAATTCCACGATCCCCCGCGCAAAACCCGTTTTTCGTCCTCATCCAGGCTGCCGGCGGTCCATTCCCAGACATTTCCCGCCATATCCGTGCAGCCGTAAGGGCTGTTGCCTTCCGGGAAAAAGCCGATCGTCGTCGTGCCTTTTCGTCCGCCTTCCTCGGTGTTGCAGCGCGCGCTATCGAATTCGTTTCCCCACGGGTAAATGCGGCCGTCACCCCCCCTTGCCGCCTTTTCCCATTCGTATTCAGCGGGCAGCCTTTTGCCAGCCCGTTGGGCATAAGCATTCGCGCCGGACCAAGTTACATGGATTACCGGATGTGTTTCAAAGCCTTTTTCCACCAGGTACTCTCCGTCTTCCGATCGGGCGATCCGGCTCTTTTCTTCCGTAGTTCCACCTTCCAGGCGGATCCATAACCGAACGACACCTGGATCCGGTCGGGTCTGGTTGAGAAATTCACAGTACCTGGCATTGGTTACAGGATGAATATCCATGTAAAAATCGGGCAGATCGATTGGTCTTTGCGGCTTCTCATTGTCCCGGGCAGTTTTATCATCCTCCCGGCTTCCGGCAAGAAACGGGCCAGCAGGCACTTTGACCATATCAAAGGGCCGGGATATCAGCGAATACAGTTCGGTATACTTCCTGATTATCGAGGGGAGATTCTCCGGATTCAACCCGTGCTCCTGGACCAGAACCCTTTCCTCCAGCGACAGGATCGGCACATAAGGCAAAGTGAGATCGATCTTTTGCCCAAACCGTTCTTTGGCTAATTTCAGCCTCTCCCCCCGTTTGTCAAGCTCCTCAGCTTCCGGCACGTGTGAGGCCACCAGGACGACATCTATCTTAGCAAGTCCGCCCTTGCGGTTGCGGGAATAACCGTTGATGTCATCCATGACCGCCTTGCAGCCCTTGAGGTTCTGTTCGTTCAAGCCGGTCATGAGCACCACTTTGTCCGGCAGCAGCAGCGTGCAGATCCCGCCGATATCGGTCAGCCCGGTCCGTGAATCGATAAGCACCCAATCCGGTTCCTCGAATTGGAATTCAACGGCCTGCCGCAGGTTGTGGAAAAACTCCCATCCTTGTTCCTTCTCAAAAAACACGGACCAGTTAAATTCCTGGAGTTTCTGTTTATAGCGCGCATCCTCCCTGCCCGCAGGAACGATAAAAATCTCGCCATCTTTTCCCCCGTATCCCGAAACCGGGATCGGATCGGTGGCGTACAATTCCCTCAAGGACGGAATCAGCCTCTGCTGCTGAAAATACAGGACGGCCTCGAAAAACCCGCCTTTTCGGTTCTTATCGTTCAGGAGGGTTTCGATCGGATCGCGAAAAGGGAGTATCGTTCGGATTCCAGGGGCTTCCAGATCAAAATCAATGACGACGACCCTTTCACCATACTGTGCGGCCTTCCAGGCCACATTGGCAAGGGCCAGAGTCCGGCCTACGCCGCCTTTGTAGGAATAAAAAGTCACAAACCGGGTTTTTCCCATGGGTCGAATCCTTTCAGCCGTGTGTACCCATACCCCATCGCGGCTGGACATGATTCGGGTCAGGAGCTGTTTCCGGGAAAAAGTTCTGTTTTTCAAAGAGACTGACAACATCTAAAAACCACTTCGGATCCGCCGCAGACAACATCACCCCCAACTCCTGCATTTTATGGCGACTGATGGCAAAACGGTTGCCGCCGGATGTCAAACGGATGGTGTAAGGGGTATGAATCAGCTCTGTAAGTCTTTGAATAGGCAAGGGGAATCTGGATGCCGGCAGGTCTATTTCACCCGAATCCTTTTCATCATTGACGATGGCTTCCCATTCATAATGGCCTTCAGGTAGATCGGGAAGAATTTTCTCATGAATCCCACTGGGAGGCTTCATGGTAAAGGTACTCCGCAACGGCAGTTCAATACGCAGGCCCGCAGTATATCCGGTTAACTTTCCGAAATGGGCCACAACAACCTCAACGGATTGCTTCAGTTTCCCGATAACAAGCTTGCCCGACAGGGAAATCTTCAGATCGTTACGTGTCAGATGAAAGGGAAGTTCCGAACCTTCTATTATGGGCGTAACTCCGGTTATCCGTGCTATTTCCGGCTCCTCCAGATCGGCAACATTGGCCAGGAGGACTTTCTGGAAATAATGGTCGCCTTCGAGATAGAGGCCCTGTATGTCGCGATGGTTTGAAAGAGGACTTGTCACCATTAATCTGCATAGGGCCACAAGTGTGTTTCTGGAAATGGACACCGTTTCTGAATAGAACTTGAAACTTACCGATGTATTGTAAAGATCAAGCAAGCTCATATGGCAATCACCTCCAACCGGTTCTCTATGATCTCCACCGGCAGAACGGTAAAATTTGTTCTCCAACCTTTGAATTGCTTTTCAATGCTTTTGGCCACTTTAGCCACTTCTGCCTTGGGTCCCATTACCGAACCTGCGATTTCCCCGAGCTTTCCGAATAAGTCCTTGAACATCGATCCGTCGGAAACACGAATGTGAAGCAGTGTATTGATAGACCCGGGCTTGAGTATGCTGCTTTTCTGTGAAGTGAGGTTTTCCTCCAGAAACTCGGTGATATATTTGAAAAAGGTATTAAAGGAGGCCTCCGGATACGCACTGTCCATTCCCACATGGACTACGGTTTTATAGGGCGAGTTGACAGGAGGGGCTCCAGGCGGACGAATATAAGAATCATGCAATACGCTGTAGTCGATATTATCAACTTCCAGTTTCCGTCTCCAGGATTCGACGTCTTCAAGAGACACATCGAAAATGGCCATATCGCCAAGAGTGAAAAACTGGTTTTCCTCGCGCACGCGAACATAGGCACGAGTGTTGGACAAATGTGAGTTCAGTTTTTCACATCCGCCGTTGACTTTCTTCCTATAAACGGCCGTATCAGCGTCTGGAGTGTAGCTCCGGCTGTTAAAATCAAAGGCAACAACCACCTCGGGATCAAATGCGGTTGATCTGCAATTGATGGTTTTGCATCTCGGGACATCACCGTGATAAACGGCCCCACATTGGTGAGCGTGATCTCGCTAACTGATGGTCCAAGTTTCAACTTATTTGATGGATGACAATTACGAGCATTATTTTGACGACTGCTGTACAAATGGAAAAGGGTAGTACGGGTTCAAAAAAATGAATATTGGCTTGCAATGGA
>JACRBZ010000033.1 GCA_016219185.1 Deltaproteobacteria bacterium | reverse complement strand
GGGATTGAAACATTACCAGTGCCGTGAAGATCACGGCGATTACTTTAAGCGGCAGAATCATCAGACCGGACTTCACGGGATTGAAACAAAAAATCCGGGTCGACGAGAAAGCGGTAATGCATTACCGGCAGAATCATCAGACCGGACTTCACGGGATTGAAACAGCTCTATAATAGGCTCGTACCCCTTGCTCCTTGACCACGGCAGAATCATCAGACCGGACTTCACGGGATTGAAACAGCTTTTTCTCCAGTGGGAAGCTCATAACTGCTGTTATCGGCAGAATCATCAGACCGGACTTCACGGGATTGAAACAATATGTATATTTGTGAGGTTCGTTCATCATTATTCTTGTGGCAGAATCATCAGACCGGACTTCACGGGATTGAAACGATTATTATCCGCAGGGGGTTCTGGTCAGCAGCGCAAGGCAGAATCATCAGACCGGACTTCACGGGATTGAAACTCCATGGTGAGCCCCCACTTGGCCAATAAGCCACAGGGGGGCAGAATCATCAGACCGGACTTCACGGGATTGAAACTATTGTTATCGTTTGAGCGGACATGCGTCCGCTTCAGTGGCAGAATCATCAGACCGGACTTCACGGGATTGAAACACTTACACGTGTAGCCGCTGCTTTCCAAGCAATTTTTATGGCAGAATCATCAGACCGGACTTCACGGGATTGAAACACTTCTTTTTCACCAGAAAACACCAACTGTCTTTTTTCAAGGCAGAATCATCAGACCGGACTTCACGGGATTGAAACAATTTTGCACCGCCAGGCGTGATCCCTGGAAAGAAGCTTGAGGCAGAATCATCAGACCGGACTTCACGGGATTGAAGCTGAAAACTTCTTTATTTCTTTCCGGAAAACAGGATATAATGTTTTATTGATGCGGATATAATTGATGAATGTTAGCGCCGCATATCATGGATAATGTGCTACGTGCCAAGGCATTCAGTCGGATGAGATTTCATCATTAGTTTTGACCGGTAACGGAAATAGATATGAAAACAGCCAGGGATTACATCATTTTCCCGCTCGATGTACCATCCGTCGATGCGGCCAGGGATTTTGTCCGACTGCTTTCAAATCATGTCGGCATGTTCAAGGTGGGGTTGGAGCTTTTTGTCCGCTCCGGTCCGGATCTGGTGCGCTGGATTCTGGAATCGGGCACTGCAGGCGTGTTTCTGGATCTGAAATTCCACGATATTCCGGCCACGGTTTCCCGGGCCATGGCAGGGGTCGCCGGACTCGGAGCGACATTTGCAACGGTACACTGCGGTGAAAATCCAGCCATGCTGAAAGCTGCGGTGGAAGGCGGGAATGGAAAAGTTGGGGTTCTGGGCGTAACGGTTCTGACCAGTGTTTCCGGACAGGATATCACTGCAGCCGGCTTCTGCCCGGAATATGGAATAGATCTTTCCAGCCTGGTCATGAAACGGGCGGAAATGGCCAAAGCCGCGGGATGCATCGGCATCGTTTGCTCAGGCCAGGAAGTATCTACAGTAAAACAGCGGTGTGGAAGGGATTTTATCGCCGTAACCCCTGGAATCCGCCCGCTCTGGGATGGGGTTTCAGCAGATGACCAGGCGCGAATCACCACTCCGGCTCAGGCCGTACTGAACGGCTCGGACTATATCGTTATCGGCAGGCCCATCCGGAACGCCAAAGATCCCCAGACTGCCGCAAAGCGTATTGCCGATGAAATCGCGAAAGCCGTCGGCGGTTGACCATCATTTTTACAGCATCCACATCCGATAAACAGCCACGCATAGAATCATCAGGCCAATAATCAGGGCAACCCATAACTGATCGCTGTCGAATTTTTTAAGCATGACCGGTTTCATCGGATTGTACCCTATTCAGTGAGCTGAATTTGCCGGGTAGAATCATTCGGCAATAGCAATGCTTTTTTATCCTCATATTGCAACAGCTTGAATTTTTCCATTTCCATGCGCATGACATTGACTTTAAGCTTATACTGCAAATAAATCCACCAGATGATGGTCAAAAATACAATGGCGAACAGCAGGGTTGGAATCCACCAGAATTTGACAAGCCATGCGGTGGTGACACTTCCCGCAAATTTAACAACTTCGGGAATGTACCACACCAAAAAAAGCGCGCAGACCATAAGGAGCATAAACCAGATGACATTGATTTTGCTTAATCGGTTCAAGGCTGAAACCCATTGATTCGTATTTTCTTCCTCTTCCTTGAAGTCCGGTTCAATGGCTTGAAAATAGGCCTTGGTAATCAGCGTAACCAAAAAAAAGAGGCCGATGGGCGCACCGATAGAAATGAGAATCCATCCTTTCCAAGGGAATTGATGAACAATCGTCTCATCGCTGATCAGAAGATAAATCTGCTGATTGTTGTACATGCTGTTGCGCGTACTCACGGCGATCCGTTCATTCGCCTTGAGTTTTTCCGGATGGTCAATATACAATCTGGCCATTTCTTCAGTTATCGGCGTTTCAATATGATTCTTTTCATTGAGCTGATAAACAAGGGTGCACGCAAAAATAAACAGCTCCAGAATAACGACCGAAGCGGCGATTAAACGTAATATCGTGTCGCGATTTTTTAAATCAATTTTTTCATTCATACGAATAGTTCTATGTGTCAAATAATGTGAAAATTTATCCAAAGCTGCCATTCCATCAGATAAATCAGTTTAAATACATAAAGACGGTTCAGGCTTAAAGGGTTTATTGATTATGATACCATACGAATGATTATTAATATATTCAAATTGTGATTGTCAATATATGTCTTGCCTTAAACTCAGCGGATTGAACATGATGGTGATCTTTAACATATAATTTCGAACAGCCGGGAGGCGGATGGGAAATAGTGGAAGTAAGGATGCACGGGCTCTATAAAACATTCAGCTTCTTATGAAGATACCTCGGTTACTCATTGGCAGGAGACTGGACTATTAATGTCTCGGTTATGAAACCGATTTTTGCAACAACTGAGAAGGGGTTTACTATAAAAAAGCTCGGACACCTTACAATGAAAGACGAACAAATCACTTCGTGAAGCGCTGCGTGTATCTTATGACAGGCAAAATCAGCGCTTGAACTTCTCTTCGTGTTACAAAGAGAAGTTCAAGCAAAGCTTCCGATATTATCGGATCAAGGCATCATTTGTTTTGTGGCTTCTTCCATCCAGTGAAAAACGGAGTGAGGAATCATGCCAAGAACAAGAAGAGAGGCCGCAAGAACTCCGCCCCAGATGGCGCTGCCACATCTCGTGGGTTCCGGCTCCACAGCCTGGCTTTCCTGGGTATAAGCATGACGAACGATGTTTAAATAATAATAAATGGAAATGGCGGTATTTAGCGCAGCAATAATGATCAACCAGTTATATCCGCGGTTCCAGGCAGCGGTCAGGAGGAAGAGCTTACCCATGAATCCGGCCGTGGGCGGCAAGCCGACCAGGGCAAAGGCGCCGACAGCCAGAACAAAGGCCAGATACGGTGCCCGCTTGTAAAGACCGTTTAAGTCATCCAGCATCAGGTTCTTGCCATCCGTGGACAGACTGCAAATCACCCAGAAACAGGTCAGGTTCATCAGCAGATAAATCAGGCTGTAGAAACCAGCGGCGGAAAGTCCCATGGCGCTGGCAGCCACCAGCCCCACCAGCACATATCCGGCATGCGCGACGCTGGAATACCCCAGGATCCGTTTGACATCCGTCTGAATCAAGGCGGCCAGATTTCCGAATGTCATGGAGGCTGCCGACAATACCGCCAGGATGGTGATTATTTCAATTTCCGGTTTCAGCAAGGCAACCAGCCGAATGAGGATGACCACTGCCCCGAGTTTGGGAAGCGTGGCTGCAAAAGCGGCGGTTTCGTTACTGGTTCCATCATAGACATCTGGGCACCAGAAATGAAACGGAAACAAGGCCAGTTTAAAAAAGAAGCCCACCATGAACAGGGTGATTCCCGTAACCGCCAGGGGAGAATCCGCCCAGGCCCAGGACTTGACAGCCAGAAGATTCAGATAGGTGGTGTGCTGGGACGCCAGTATGTATGACAGGCCGAAAAGTGCGACGGCCGTTGCAGCTGCGCCAAAGAGAATATACTTGATGCCGGCCTCGGCTGCTCGCGGATCATTGCCGCGAATGGGAATAATGGCGTAAAGACTGTATGAAGCAATCTCCAGCGAAATATAAATGGTGATCAGTTCAACGGAACTGGCCATCAGCATGAGCCCAAAAGAACTCAGGGCAAAAAACATAAGATAATCCGCCCGCTGATCGTCTTTCACTGTTGGGGTTGACATGGCATTCAAAGATGCGATGGCAAAACCCAGAGCAACGGCCATCTTGAAAAATTGAGACAAGCCGTCCACCTGGTAAGCGTCCCAAAACAGAAGACCGGACCGTTTCATGCTGAAACCTGCCACGGCAATGCCGACAGCAGCAGCCCATGGCAGCCAGCCGATGCCAAAGACCCCCTTATTCTCAGTTCCCGGTTTTTTCAGGGTCTGAACAAACAGTCCCAGAATAATCAGGATCTGAACCAGTTCTGGTAAAAGAAGCGTAAAATCAACCTTCACAAGGTTCTCCTTCCTCAGCGTGATAAAGAGAACAGTCCGGCAAAAATGCCTTTCTGTGTTTTTGGCAAAGCAGCGGTTTCAACGATGGCCGGTTTGGGTTTGGGCGTAAAGCGATCCAGCACCCGGTTCAGCGTGGGATCAATGACTCTCAAGGTAAGACCCGGCGCAAGCCCGATATAGAAAACCAGAATCGCCAGGGGAACCAGATAGCTCCATTCCCTCAGATTCAAATCTTTCCAGGCCTTGGCCTGTGTGGGCTCTCCCCAGGCCAGTTTCTGGCCGAGTCTCAGCATATAGGCGGCTCCCAGCATGACGCCGGGAATAATGGCAGCCCCGACCCAGAGATTTGACTTGAAAACGCCGACCAGAACCAGCAATTCACCCACAAAACTGTTGGTCCCGGGAAACCCCAGAGAAGAGAGCGCAAACAGGCCGAAGAAAAACATGTAGGCCGGCAGATATTTGCCCAGACCCATGTTATTGGCGATTTCCCGGCTGTGGCTACGCTCGTAAACGGCCCCGACCAGCATAAACAAAGCCCCCGTGGTGATGCCGTGATTCAGCATGACCATGAGCGCGCCCTGAAATCCCCTCAGGGTAAAAATAAATATCCCCAGGGTCACAAACCCCATGTGGGCAACCGAAGAATAAGCGATCAGCTTTTTCATGTCCTTCTGGCCCAGTGCCACAAAACCGCCGTAAAGAATGGATGCAACGGAGATGGCAATCATCATGGGCGCAAAATAGACGCTGGCATCCGGTGCCAGGGGAAGGCAGAACCGCAGAAAGCCGTAAGCCCCCATCTTCAGCAGGATGGAGGCCAGCAGCACGCTGCCGGCGGTGGGCGCCTCCACGTGAGCGGCCGGAAGCCAGGTGTGAAAGGGAAACATCGGCACCTTGATGGCAAAGGCCAGGGCCATTGCCAGAAACACCCAGAACTGAAACCTGAAAGAAAATGTCTGCTCGGTCAGATCCGGTATGGAGAATGTGCCGCCGACCTTGTAAAAGGCGATGATGGCGACCAGCAGCAGGGTGCTTCCGGCCAGGGTATACAGAAAGAACTTGACGGATGCATACCGGCGCTCCGGTCCGCCCCATACGGCAATGAGCAGAAACATCGGAACCAGCATGGCTTCCCAGAAAATATAAAAGAGCACCAGGTCCAGGGCCAGAAACACACCGATACAGGCCGATGTCATCAAAAGCAAACTGAAATGAAATTCCTTGACCCGCTTGGAAATATAGGACCAGGAACACAGCACGCATAACGGCAGAAGCAATATGGTCAAAAGCACCATCAGCAGACTGATGCCGTCCATTCCCATGTAGTAGGTCAGTCCCCACTGGGGCATCCATGCAATTTTTTCAACGAACTGATATCCGGGGGTCGTCATGCTGAATCGAAACAGGGGAAGCGCAAGAAAAACCTCTGCGATGCCAACAAGTAAAGAAAAGACCCGAACCGTTTTTTCATTCTTTAGAAATGGCAGAACAAAACAGGCGGCTAAAGGGAAAAATGTCAAAATGGATAGAATCGGCATTGTGGTCTGACTCATTCGTTCTCCGTTCGACGAATACTGACGGTCTTATCAATAATTATAAAAGGCCTGTGTGCAAAAGATCACACTTTCAAATCAACTACCATGCGTTGCTCTGGATCAGGCGGCATAAAAACACAACGGCGCTAAGCACGTCGGTCACACCCCCGTACTTCTGATTACTAACTTCATAAAAACCAGATCAATGCAAACACGGTCAGGGCAACGACAAGAGCTGCCGACAAATAGTCCTGAAAGCGTCCAGTCTGGGTCAGGGCGGCAATCCGGCCGATTTTCTGAACCGTATAGGCCGATCCATCCACCACGCCGTCAATGGCAGCCTTGTCAAACCAGGCAGAACCGGCTGCAATTTTCAGCATGCCCTTCAGGCCGCCGATGCGATAGAATTCACTCCACCACAGGTCAATGACCTCGATCGGACGCCTGGCAATGGCCAGAACCACACGACCCACCAGGCGGTAAAAATAGTCGAAATCCAGATTGAGCTTGGCTTCGGGCTTGAGTTTGTTCCGCATGATATAAAACCCGAGGCCAGTAAAGCCAAGAAGCAATGAAGACTGAAGCACATGCCACGGCGTGTAGGGAACATATTCGACGGCATGGGGAAGAAGCCTGTAAAGAAAGTTAGGATAAATGCCGATGAAAAAGCAGAGAAAGCCGCCGATTCCCATGGCAATGTACATGTTCAGGGGAATCGGGGTCAGTTTCATCCCCGGATCTTCTTTGGAAAAAAAGGCAAAATACGGCAGCTTGATACCAACGGATAGGAAGGTACCGACCGCGGCAATTTCCATACCGATGGCAAGCCAGGTATGGTGAGCTTCGGCAGCACCGGCGATCGTAATGGTCTTGCTGACGAACCCGGAAAAAAGCGGAACCCCGGAAATACTGACTGCGGCAATCATATACCAGAAGCAAACCATCGGCAGGCGCTTAAAAAGCCCCCCGAGTTCCGTCAGCTTGGATGTTCCGGCTGCATAGAGCAGGGTGCCGGCACTCATAAAGAGGAGCCCCTTGTAGAGAATGTGGGCATAGGCATGGGCGCAGGCCCCGTTAACGGTCATGGCGGTTCCGATGCCGACGCCGGCAACCATGTAGCCGACCTGTGAAACAATATGGTAGGCCAGGATGCGGCGGGCATCGTTTTCGATGGTCGCGTAGACAACCCCGTAGAGAGTCATCAGGGTTCCCATGATACCCAGAATTTCAAACCCTGAAAAACCACGAAGCAGCACATAGACGGCGGTTTTTGTGGTAAATGCGCTCATGAATACGGCGCCGGTGACCGTTGCCTCCGGGTAGGCATCCGGCAGCCAGGCATGAAGCGGAATGACAGCCGCGTTCACGCAGAATCCGATCATGATCAGATAATCATAAAATTGCGCGGAATCCGGCGATATCGGGTCAAATGCCCAGGAACCGGTGGCCTTGAAGCGCAGAAGCAAACCAGCCAGCAGCATCAATCCGCCGAGCGTGTGAAACAGGAAATACCGGAAACCGGCTTTTGTGGAGGCCGGAACCCGTCTGAGCCAGACCAGAAACGTCGAGGAGACGCTCATCATTTCCCAGAAGATAAAAAGGGTGGGATAATCGGCTGCAAAAACCGATCCGAACGCGCCGGTAATATACATCAAGGCGGCTACGTGCTGAGCCCGATCCTCGATATGAAACGCGAAGATAAATCCGATGACCGCCTGGATGGCAAATACATGGGCAAACACCAGAGACAGGGCATCCACACGGCCCAGACTCAGCGTCATTCCCAGATAATGCAGGGTGGCGTGAGACCCCTGGGGCATGGTGAGCACACTCAGGACAGCCAGAGATGCGGCTATGGGCGGAAACCATCTGCCGATTTTAACCGGCAGGAAAATTACAATCAGCGCGCAGCCGGCAAACAGAATGGCGGGATGAATAAACGCTGTCACTTTGCCTCCTTAAGGGATGCAGATGAATTATTTTTCATGTTTTTCATAAAAATCCACGTCTTTCCCCAGGAAAGTGTGCGCAGCCCCCTTGGCAAGTCTGGCTAAGAGCACCGCAACGCCCAGGCCGAAAATGGCCCAGAAACCGGGAATTTTTTCCGCACCAAAATGAGGATGCGGCGGATAGATTATGAAGTTCAGCACGACCATCACGGCCAGAACCGCATACATCGCCTTTTTCAAGAAAGGCGGTTCCATAAACTGTTTAAAAAAGGACATGGCTGATGACTCTCTTTGGTGTTGATCGCATAACCCGCTTCAATCCGTCGTTAAGAAAAACTTAAAATCCCTTGATCGTCTGAATAAACTGGATAAAGACATGGGGATACATGCCCAGAAACACCGAAACCATGGCGGTGAAACAAAGCGGCACCACCATGGTCATGGGCGCCTCGGAAAAATGAGAATGATCATATGTCGGGGCTTCAAAAAAAGCCTTGAAAATGATCGGTGTAAAATATGAGGCGTTCAGGATCGTGCTGGCCAGAAGCGCAACCATGAAAACCGTGTAATTGGCACTGACGGCACCGTTAATCATATACCATTTGCTGACAAACCCGCACACCGGGGGCACGCCGATCATGGAAAGGCTGGCCAGGGCGAATGCACCGAATGTCCAGGGCATTTTTCGACCCAGGCCGGACATCATGCTGATTTTTTTATTATGCGTTGCCACGTAAATCGCACCGGCCGCAAAAAAGAGGGTGATTTTACTGAAAGCATGATGCGCGATATGAGCAAGTCCGCCGGTAATGGACGACGGCGTCAGCATGGCCACGCCCAGTACCACGTAAGAGAGCTGGCTGACTGTGGAATAGGCCAGCCGGGCTTTCAGGTCATCCTTGGTCAAGGCGATCACCGATGCCGCCACAATGGTAAAAGCGGCAAAACAGGCGGTCACAAACCCCAGATTCAGGTCCGTCATGACGTTGACCCCAAATACGGACAGCAGAATTCGGCTCACGGAAAACACACCGGCTTTTACAACCGCCACGGCATGCAGCAGGGCCGAGACCGGGGTGGGCGCAACCATGGCAGACGGCAGCCAGTTATGAAAGGGCATGATGGCGGCTTTGGCAAGACCGGCGACATACAGAAAATAAGTGATCTGGACCAGAACGGGATTGGCGTCCGCCGGAAATATACCGGTCATCATATCGCCAAGCTTGAAATCGAGGGTCCCGCACAGGACATATGTCATCACCATGGCCGGAAGCAGAAAGACCTTGGATGTGCCCATGAGGTAGACCAGGTATTTCCGGGCTCCTGCAAAACCTTCCTCATCCTGATGATGGGCAACCAGGGGATAGGTAAAGACGGTGATGACTTCATAAAACAAATACAGGGTAAAGACATTTGCGCTCAGCGCGACCCCTTCGGCCCCGAAGATGGCAACGGCAAAACAGAAATAATACCGGGTCTGGGCATGTTCCTTAAGGGACCTCATATAGCCGACGTTGTAAGAGGTGGCCAGTATCCAGAGAAAGGATGCGACAATGGCAAAAATCATCCCCAGACCGTCCGCGCAGAGTTTGATCTCAACTCCGGGAAGAATCTCAAATAGCTTATAAACCAGGACATTGCCCTTTAATACTTGCGGCACGAATGTCATTACAGAACCAAAGGTCAGAATGCCGGCAACAAAAGAGACTGCTTCCCGCTGATTGATATTTTTACGAAGCAACCATATAAAAAGCGGTGACAAGCCGGTAAAGATAATCGGCAGAAGAAGAGATACGCTTTCAGTCATCATCCGTTAGCCCTTTAACGTTGCGATATCGGCAATTTCGGTGGTTCCGAAACGCCGGGATACGATCAGGATTATGGCAAGCACCAGCGTGGCTTCTGCTGCGGCCAGCCCCATTACCAAAAGCGTGCCGAGCTGCCCCAGTTCATCTATGGCCGGAGTTAGCCGGCTGCTGGCCACCAGAGCCAGACCAGCGCCGTTCAGCATCAGTTCAACGGATATCAGCATCCCTACTAGACTCTTGCGGCAGGTAATGCCGTAAATACCCAGGCCAAAGAGTATCAACGCTGCAAGATGATACAATACCAGAAAATTCATTTGGCTTTTCTCCTCTCGAACCCCAGAAGTACGGCCCCGGCCATTGCGACAAAAAGGACAACGGAAATCAATTCAAAGGAAAGCGAATACGGACCGGTCAAGAACTCACCCAGCCTGCCCAGGGAGATTTCAGGTTTCAGCGGGATGGCTTTAGGCATATGGCGGATCACCACCGCAGCCAGCACCAGGGTCGAAAACATGGCTGCCCAGATGCCCAGAAAACCGCGTCCGATACGTCCGCCTTCGGAACCGGATTCGCCTTCGGATGTTCGGGTCAGCATGATGGCGAAAAAAATCAAGACCGTTACCGCACCCACATAAATCAGTATCTGCATGATTGCAATAAACGGGGCTGCCATAAGCAGATACATCCCCGCGACACCGAACAGCGTGACGATCAGTCCGGACAGCGCCCGGACCAAACTTCTGGCGAGCACGGCCACGGCGCCTCCGCTGATGATGAGGACTAAATACAGCCCATAAGCCGGATGAATTCCTAGAAGCTGAATCCCTAAAAGCTGATCCATGTTTCTCCTGTCCTTATTATGATGAAAGTCTTAAAAACCAACCTGCATTTCAAAATGTTAAAAAAAACTTTTCCACTTCATCTCACGCGGCCTTCTTGAGCCTTGCGGAACCCGCGCGGTCTCTGAGCCGCTTCAGCAAATCAAACTCAAAATCCTTGCGGGAGCCGCTGGCCAGATACACATCTTTTGAAAACGCCAGGGAAGATACCGGGCAGGTCTGAACACAAAGACCGCACAGGCTGCACAGGTTGTAATTGAGGGTGAACCCATCCAGTATCCGCAGAAACTTATCTGTCGAATGCACCGGTTCCCTGGCCACGGAATCGGGCAGCGGAACATTGGAAATCAGCAGAAGCTGACGGGGCGAATCCTCCTTTTCCTCTCCGGGCACATGTCCTTCGATACGAATGCAGCTCGAAGGGCAGACATCCTCGCAGCGCCTGCAGACGATACAGCGGGCCACGCGGGGATTGTCCGAAAGCGGGACCAGGTCTATATGGCCCCGGTAAGAATCCAGATTATCGACTTCCTGCCGCGGATAATGCACGGTAATCCAGGGTCTGCAAAACTCTTTTCCCGTGACCTTCAGGCCGACGATCAGGCTCCACAGCCCCTTCAGGGTTTTTTGAATCGTTGTCATCCTACCTCACAAGGTTAATGATCAAAGCAGTTCCAAGCAGGTTGATCAGGGAAAGCGGAATCAGCCACTTCCAGCAAACATTCAGGAGCTGGTCGAATCGTACTCTCGGATACGTCCAGCGAAACCACATCATGATGAGGATCAGGGCGTAGATCTTGCCCAGCATCCACCAGTGACCGGAGAAAAAAGGCCCGCTCCACCCGCCGAGAAACAATACGGATGCCACCGCACAGACCACGATCATGTATGAATATTCCGCCAGAAAAAACAGCCCGAATCCCATCCCGGAATATTCCGTATGAAAGCCTGCGGTCAGCTCGCTTTCCGCCTCGGGCAGGTCAAAGGGAGCCCGGTTGGTTTCCGCAAGCGCGGAGACGAAAAATATGAGAAATGCCAGGGGCTGGGAAAACACATTCCAGGACAATAGTCCATGAGTTGTCTGCGATACCGTGATATCTACAAAATTCAATGATCCGCAGGTGAACGCCACGCACAGCACGGAAAGCAGCAAGGGAATTTCGTAGGCTACGGACTGGGCCACGGCACGGGCCGCGCCTAGAAGCGCGTATTTGTTGTTGGAGCCCCAGCCGGCCAGACAGAGGGCCAGAACATTTAATCCGGAAAATGCCAGAACCAGCAGTAGTCCCAGGTTGACGTTCAGTCCCAGCAGGTGGGGGCCAAACGGAATGGGAAGCAGGCAAATGGCAACCGGTGCAAAGGAGAGCAGCGGCGCTGCCCAGAAAAGGATGCGGTCCGCGTCCCTTGGCATGACTAGCTGTTTACCCACCAGTTTCAGCGCATCCGCAAGCGGCTGCAGAAGTCCGTGAGGGCCTACCTCAAAAGGGCCGGGTCTTCTTTGAATAAAGCCGGCGACTTTCCGTTCCACATACACCAGTATCAGGCCGTTCAGCGCGATAAAGGTCAGAATGGCGACTAGTGCAACCAGTAGATGCACCAGTGGATTCGTCAGGAGCTGGAGAATTTGCGTCATCTGTCAATCTCCGGTATCACAAGGTCAAGACTTCCCAAAATGGAAACCGCGTCGGCCAGAATCGTTCCCTGTGCCAGTTCCGCGAAAACATGAAGATTCGAATACCCCGGGGCCCGCAGTTTCAGGCGGTATGGCCTGGCCGAACCGTCACTGACCAGATAGACGCCGATTTTCCCACGCGCGCCTTCCACCGCAAAATAGACTTCCCCTTTTGGCGGAAAAATGCGGTCCGGAACATCCGGATTGATAAACGGGCCATCCGGAATCCGGTTCATGGCCTGCTCGATGATGCGAACGCTCTGTTCCAGTTCCGCCATCCGGACGTCGTATCTGTCCATGGCATCCCCGTTTTTCCCGACCGGTATGTCAAAGTCGAACTGATCGTAAACCGAATAGGGCTCCATGCGGCGGACATCATAAGCAACGCCGGAACCGCGAAGCACGGGCCCGGTTGCCCCGTAGCGCCTGGCCATTTCAACCGGAAGCGCACCGATGTCCTCGCACCTTCCCCGTAATATCATGTTTCCGGTGACCAGGTCGTGGTACATGGGAATCCGGGTTTTGAAGCGTTCGATGAAGTTGCGGGTCTGGGTCAGAAACGTATCCGTCAGATCCGCCGAAACCCCGCCGAACCGGTAATAACAATAGGTCAGCCGGGAACCTGTCGGAATCTGGAGGATATCCATGAGGATTTCCCGATCGTCGAAGGCGTAAAGTATCGGAGTAAACCCGCCAAGATCTAGAACATAGGCGCCCCACCACAGCAGATGCGAGGATATGCGGTTCAGCTCGCAGGTGATGACCCGAATGTATTCGGCACGACTCGGAACTTCAAGCCCCATCAGCTTTTCAACCGCACCCACATAAGCCCAGTTCCAGGCCAGCGCGTGAAGGTAATCGACGCGGCCCATATTGGGCAGATACTGAACGTAGGTTTTGACCTCGCCCATTTTCTCATGCATCCGGTGAACGTATCCCAGGACCGGTTCCGCTCTTCGAACATATTCACCGTCCAGCTCCACGATGACCCGAAGCACACCGTGGGTGGATGGGTGCTGAGGCCCCAGATTCAGAATCAGGGTATCGCCTTCTCCCTTGCCGAGCTCTGAAAAACTGGACGAATAGTAATCGCCGTCAAGATTAAAAGAGGGTTTATCCAGCATCAGTCTGACCTTCTTCTTCGAAAACGCCGTATTGTTCGAAATATCGTTTTCCCAGTTTAATCGCCAGATTCCGTCTGGAACACTCCGGACACACCGATGCATTCGGCGGCGGAATCAAATGCTCTCCCATGCGTTCCATGACCTGTTTCAGATCGATCACCGGACCGAAAAACTTTCCGCAGCATGTACACTGGGGTAATTTGACCCGGGATGCGATTTTTCCATGAAGGATAATCCGGCGCTCTCCGTCTACATCTTCCATGGTGATTTTTTTAACCGGACAGATCTGAACACAGGCCCCACAGCCGATGCAAAGCGTCGATGCTTTCTGAAACGCGGTATCCACGTGAATGGCCACGCCTCTTCCGGCCAGGGACAGGGTTCTGCCGGTAACCGCCTCGCAGGCCCGGGTACAGAGGCCGCACACCACGCAATCGTCATTCAGAGGTGCAAACCGCTCCAAATCACAGCCATAATCAACGGCCAGCCGTTGCAGTTCCGGAGACGTCGGACATCTGGCCATCAAGAGTTCGATAATCAGTTTTCGACCATGGCGAACTTCCGGGGAGTCTGTAACGACCTCCGCGTCCCTTCTCAGCGGAAAATTGCAGGCGGTCACAAATTTCGGCCATTTGCCTTCAATGACCTGCACGGTGCATAGCCGGCACATGGCCGCGGCCTCAAGAGCAGGACTGTCGCAAAGCGTCGGGATAAAAACGTCGTGTTCCCTCGCCAGTTCCAGAATGGTCTGGCCGGCCTGTGCGGTAACTGCTTTACCGTTTAATACAATGTTGAGGACTTTCATCGGGGTTGTCCTTAAATGTGATTATGACGGATTAAAATTGAAAGCTTTGTAAAAAAGTCCAATCTCTGCGCCAGCGCTTCATCCGTCGTCATTGTGGCGTACTAAACATATGCCTCATGGACAGAATTATCGCCAAAAGCTCCAGAGCGCTCGCCTTGATCTTGAGCTTTTCACTTTGCCTTCAAACTTTATCACATGATTTTGACGCTTCTGAATTTACAGTTCTTGTAACATTCCATGCATTTGATGCACAAAGACTGATCAATGACATGTGTCTTTTTCTTCTCCCCGGTAATCGCCTTGACCGGGCATTTTGACTTGCAGAGTCCGCATCCGGTGCAGGTTTCCGCATCAATATCATAGTGGAACAGGGGTTTGCAGACGCCCGACGGACATTTTTTGTCCCGAATGTGGGCATCGTACTCATCGCGAAAATACCGGATCGTGGACAGTACGGGGTTGGCCGCCGAAGTCCCCAGGCCGCAAAGCGAAAAGTTGTTGGTGAAATTTCCGATTTCATCCAGTAGCTCGACATCCCCTTCTCTTCCCTCGCCCTTAGTAATCCGGTTCAGTATTTCCCGCATCCGGATCAGTCCTTCCCGGCAGGGCGTACACTGACCGCAGGATTCCTCGACCAGGAAGTTGACGAAATACCGGGACACCTCAATCATGCAGGTATCTTCATCCATGACGATCATTCCGCCGGAACCCATGATGGATCCGGCTTCCGCCAGCTTCCCATATCCCACGTTGATGTCGGGAATCTTGTGCGGAATGGGAATGCACCCGCCCGAAGGCCCGCCGGTCTGAACACCTTTAAGCGCCCGTTTATTGGGAATTCCGCCACCAATGCCGTAAACGATTTCCATCAGCGAGATTCCCATGGGAACTTCAACCAGACCGATGTTGTAGACATTGCCGGTCAGGGCAAACACCTTGGTTCCGGAGGAACGTTCCGTGCCATAGGATTTATACCAGTCGCCGCCGTTGGTGAGGATGTCTGGAATGTTGGCGTAAGTTTCCACGTTATTGAGGTTCGAGGGGCTGTCCCGGAATCCTTTTTCAACGGATCGGATGTATTTTGGCCGGGGTCTGCCGACTTTTCCTTCCAAAGACGCCATCAAGGCGGAGGATTCACCGCAAATAAATGCACCGGCGCCCGTCGAAATGGTCACCTTGAAATCAAAGCCGGTTCCCATAATGTTTTCACCCAGAAGGCCGAGCGCCTCTGCCTGACGAATGGCTGTGGTCAGGGTTTTCACGGCCAGCGGATATTCCGCCCGCACATACATGTATCCGCGATTGGACCCGACGGCATATGCGCAGATGGCCATGCCTTCCAGAACGCTGTGGGGATCTCCCTCAAGAAGCGATCTGTCCATGAAGGCTCCGGGATCTCCCTCGTCCGCATTACAAATGACATAACGGGTGCCTTCCTGCTTGGCGCAGGATTCCCATTTCAGACCCGTGGGAAAGCCAGCTCCGCCGCGGCCCCTCAGTTTGGAATTGGCGACTTCATTGATCACATCCTGCGGCGACATTCGGGTCAAAACCTTGGCCAGCGCCGAATAACTTCCGCGAATGATGGAGTCATTGATTGCGGTGGGATCCACTTTCCCGATATTCTTTAAGACCAGACGGGTCTGCTTGGCATAGTAGGGAATGTCGCTGGCCCTGGGAATGACTTCCTTGGAGTTTGCCGGCTTGTATTGAAGTTTTTTAATGACTTCATTGTTTAATAGCGTTTTATTGACGATGTCCTCGACATCATCCACCGTGACCCGCTGATAAAACAGGTCCTGAGGCTCGATGATCACCAGGGGACCCCGGGAACAGAACCCATGACACCCGGTGGGTTTGATCAGAGGAACGACTTTTCCGTTCCACCCGGTTCCGGAGAGCACTTGCTTGAATTTATCCACGACTTCGACACTGCCGGCTGCCTGGCACCCGGTGCCGCAGCAGACAATAACCAACGGTGCATTCGGGTCATGTCTGGACTGAAGTTCCTGCCGAAAAAGCTCCAGACCGGCAAGGCTCGTGATTTTTGTTACCTCAGGGGGATTTGCGGTTTGAGTTGCTTCGATCATATCATCATTCCCTTATTCCGCATTCAAACGATCCATGAAAGCGTTCAGCGTGGCGATATCAGCCTTGGGGTAATACTTCTCATCAATAACCACAACCGGGGCCACAGCGCAGGCGCCGACGCAGTTGACTGTTTCCAGGGTCAGTTTCATATCCGAAGTCGTTTTGCCAGGGGCAATTCCCATCAGCTTGGAGATATGCTCAACCATGCCGCCGCTTCCTCTCAAATGGCAGGCAGTGCCCGTACACACGCTAAGAATATATTTTCCCTTGGGTTCAAAGCTGAACGAGGCGTAAAACGTGGCCACTTCATAAATCTTGGTGAGCGGCACCTCGATGACCTGGGACAAGTACTTCACGGCAGCTTCCGGTAAAAAGCGATACACCCGTTGAATTGCCTGCATCATCATGATCATGGCTTCCTTGTTTCCGCCGTAATCATCGCGAATGATTTTATCCAGAAGACTGTAATCGATTTCGATTTCGCTGCATTCTATCTCCTGGCACGCACACGCTGTCCCCGACATTCATGCCTCCTTAGGCTGGATGGTAATCAAAGATATTGAGGCCCTTCGTACTGCACGGAAAAACCTCTCTGGTCTCAAAAGCAATTAATCCGAATCCGAATCGCTGCCGTTCAGTTCCTTAAAGCTCAGGCACCCGGTTGTGCAAACCGTTACACAGGCCGGCTTAAGACCCTGATCCACACGATCCTTACAATAATCGCATTTGACGACTTTCTGAGCTTCGGAATTCCACTGCACCGCTCCCCAGGGACATGCCACCATACAGGCCTTGCATCCGATGCAGCGATCAAAATCCACATAAACAATCCCGTCTGATTCGCGCTTTTTCATGGCACCGGTCGGGCAAGCAGCGACACAAGCCGGGTTTTCGCAGTGAAAACAGGACATGTAAACATAGGCTTCGCGGGGAATGCCACTCAGTTTTCGTTTGCCCAGCACGACAATTTCACATAGCCGGGGGCCTTCCGAGAGCTGCTTGTTCTGCTTGCAATAGACCTCACAGCTCAAACAACCGATACATCGTTCTTTATCTTGGGTAATGGAGTATTTACTCTTCATGGGGTCCTTCCGGGTATGCCTTTTTGCTTAATGTTAGCAGTCCGAAATCGTGATAATGAATAAACCTGCCGGTCAAATAACACACGTTTATCGGTCTTGCGGGAAACGGCTACAAACCACTTTCCGCCTGCGCCTCTGACCTGACATATGAGGGGTCTGAAAGGCACGCAACTATGCTGAAACAAGGATGATCGCAAATCCCTTAACCCTGTCGTTTTCTGCGCTGTTATGAGGAATTGCCGTCAACCAGTTGATCGAAGGGCAACACTGCATAAAGCGACTGCCGATTGTTTTCTTTTAACAGTGGATGCACACCGAGATCATCGGGAAGAAGAAGCGGTTTCAGGTTCGGATGGTTTTCGAAAACAACACCAAAAAAATCAAAGCATTCCCGCTCGTGCCAGTCCGCCCCGCTGAAAACGGAGACAATGGACGGAACCGATGGCGCATCATGAGATGCCAGCACGCGAATGGTCAGCCGTTCGGACCGGTCATACCGGTCGAAATGGTACACCACAAGAATTCCCTCCTGAACATCGAGGCCTGAAACATCTTCAAGAAAATATCCATTTTCAAAAAGTTGGGCCGCAACGTTCAGCAGATTTGACTTTTCTATAAACATCCCTGCATAAAACCCGGTTTTTGCATAATCGGAAACTGCTTTTCCCCGGACTTCGAAGCCGGCCAGAACATCAGGAAGCGAGCGATTCATAAGTTGCGTTTTCATATACGATAATGTTCTTTGGGTTCTGGCCACCAGCGCCGGCCAGTCAGTTTCTTTTGGAGCTCGAATAACCCTTCCAGAAGCCCCTCGGGCCTGGGCGGGCAGCCCGGCACATAGACATCCACGGGAATCAGTCGATCCACGCCTTCAATGATGCCATACTGCCCCTCAAAGCTGAACGGACCACCGGATATGGCGCAATTGCCAAGCGCCATGACCCATTTGGGAGCCGGCATTTGCTCATACAGCCGGACAACTGCCGGTGCCATCTTCTTTGAAACCGTTCCGGCAACGATCATCAGATCCGACTGCCTGGGGGACGGACGGAATACTTCCGCCCCGAACCTGGAAATATCGAATCTTGCCATGCCGACAGCCATCATTTCAATAGCGCAACACGCCAACCCGAACGTCATGGGCCACAAGGACATGGCCCTGCAAAGATCCACGATCTGCTGAACGGGTTGAATCTGAATCAGCGGCGGATCCGTACCCGTATCCGTCACTGCCTGTTTTAGAAGGAAATCCTTCTTGGCCATGTAAACACTCCTTTGCGCCAGAAATATACCACCGCAAGTCCAAGAATACCCAAAAAGACGGCCAGTTCCCCGAACAGGGTCCAGCCAGGGCTGTTTGAATAAACAACCGATACCGGAAACAGATACAGGACATCCACATCAAAGGCAAGAAACAGCAACGCGTAAAAATAATAATTGATGCCGAAATTCACACGTGCCGACCCCATGGGGTTCATTCCGCATTCATAGGGAAGGGATAAGTCGTTGGCTTTGCTTTTTGGGGATAAAAATAACGAGAGGACAACCGGAAGACCGCCGAATGCAAGGCCGGCCAACAGAAACAAAATGATTGCAAAGTTCAACCAGTCAAACTGCATGAGATTTTCACCCTTGTTTGGATTGGTAGAAAGTTTCTGAAAAATAAACTGTGTCCGTTTACACTGATGACGTTTATCCTGTCAAGAACAAATGAACAATATTTTCATTTTTATGTCACTTTATATTCATTGACAATTAAAAATAAATACTTATGATAAGTTCTTGTGCAGATTGCCACATATCATCAAGAAACCCGATAAATATTCATTGGCGAACTGTCTGCATGAGCCATCATTCGGGCTACTTCTTTTTAACCGACACGAAATGCTCCTGAAACGCCAGTCCGCCGCCGGCCGTATCCCACTGGTCCAATCCGCCGCGCATCAGTGAAATCTCCGAAACCCCCTTGCCACAGGCCCTGGATTCGGCCGGAATGCCTCGGCCAAACCCCCGCACCATGAACACGGCTTCCGGGTGCATGCACGGGCTCACCCGGGC
>JACRBZ010000029.1 GCA_016219185.1 Deltaproteobacteria bacterium | reverse complement strand
GCCTGGTTTCCATCTCCAACAGCCCGGTCTACCGGGGGGTGAAGGAAATCCGCACCATCCGGGAGGCCATCCCGCGCCTCGGCCTCAAGGAAACCATGAATGTCGTCATGGCCATTGCCCACAAGAGCCTGTACGAAACCAGGAACCCCCACTATCGACTGCTGATGGACAGGCTCTGGGGGCACTCCATCGCCACCGCCTTCTGCGCCAGGCTGATCGGCCAGCTCATCAAGCTGGAGGATGTCGATGTGCTGTTCCTGATGGGCCTCACGCACGATATCGGCAAGACCTTCATGCTCAAGGCCTTTTCCGAGGAGCCGGCGGTCAAGGGACTGGACATGAAACTGGTCGTCGCCAACATCCAGGAGGCGCACCTCGGCGTCAGCAACATCATGCTCAAGCGCTGGGGCTTCAACGACGCCTTCATCCGGGCCGTTACCTCGTACGAGAAAAACGAATTCGACTCCGGGGTCACCAAGGACTGCCTGGTCGTCAACCTGGCCAACATGGTGACCCGCATCATCGGTTACAGCATCATGGAAGCGGCCAGGATCGATCCTGCGGAGCTGCGCTCCGCCAGCCTTCTGGGGATGGCGCCGGAGACGGTCGCGGAGGTCGCGGAAGAAACCAAAGGTCTCGTCAAGGGACTCGCTCACCTGTTTTAGCCTTGGCCTGCTCTTCGTAACTCATGAAGAACTAAAACCGCTCTCAGATAAGCCGTGATCAAGGGGTGCTCCGCTTCTAGCGAGAACGAAAGCTGAGGCAGGAATGAAGTCGTAACAAAGAAGCGATGGTTATCGCAACGTCGGACCTGCCTATTGATCAATGGGCGACGATTTGGGGCTGCGAACGACTGACGGGCGCGCTTTTAGACCGCGTGGCCCACAGGAGTTGAAGAAAGAAATGCAAAAGGGTACGGGACGCAGGTACCCTTTTGGCCGGGCAGAAGATTTAAAAGCCGGGGCTAATCCCGCGCCTTGGCCTCGAAATCGATGATTTGGGATTCTTCCATTTTCATTTCGATTTTTCCATTTATTTCCCCGCCTTCGATCACCGCAAGTCTCGGAGTGAAAACTCCGCCGAGAACTTTTCCCTTTGATTGAATCTCGACCAACTCGTTCGCCCGGAGATTGCCTTCAACCGTTCCCGCGATGACGATTTTTTGCGCCGTGATGTCCCCTTTGACCATGGCCTTTTCGCTGAGAATCACACAGTCGGCATTCAGGCCCCCTTCGATGGTCCCGTCCAAGCGCAGCGTTCCTTCCACAGTCATTTCGCCTTTGATTCGGGCGTTCGATCCCACGAAAGATTCCAGTTTATCAATGTTTTTTGACAGCATCGGGACCTCCTCTTTTTTAGCTTTTTCAGCGTTTCTTGAGAACATTAAGACCTCGCCTTGAAATAATGTTGAGGGTTCAAATGCTTTCCGTCTTTCCAAACTTCGTAGTGTACATGCGGCCCCGTGGCTTTTCCAGTGGAGCCTACCTGCCCGATGACATCCCCCCGGTTTACCCGCTGGCCTACCTTCACGAGGTTTATTTTGTTATGGGCATAAATGGTGGAAAAGCCGCAGCCGTGTTCGATCACGATAAGGTGTCCGCTGTTGTTTTTCCATGCGGAAAAGCTCACGACGCCATCGGCGGTCGCCTGGATCGGGGTTCCCGGGCTGGCCGAAATGTCCACGCCGGAATGAAAGAGCCAGATGTCGAGGATCGGGTCTTCCCTCTTGCCAAACTCGGAAGTAATTTTTCCCTTGACCGGCGAGCCCTTGGGAGTCGCCCGGTATATGTCCTTCTGGACCCGCAGGTAGTCCTTGATTTCTTCAACCGTCTCGACCGTACTTTGCAGCTCATTTTTCAATGCCGTAAAATCGATGGACCCGTTGAACTCGGTATCGATCGTCTCCAGCACTGTCTCCCGGGACTTGAGGGCAAAAATCTGCCGGAAGTCCGCCTCGGCTTTCTTGAGCGCATTTACGGTCGAACTCCACTCACCGAACTCGCGGGAATAATAATCCAATTGCTGCTTCATGGGTTCATATTCCAGCTCGGCTTTCTGGAGGGCACTTACGGTTTTCTTGAGCGCATTTACGGTCGAACTCCACTCACTGACCTCACGGGAATAATAATTCAATTGCTGCTTCATGGGTTCATATTCCAACCCATGGACGGCCAGGGAGGCCATGGTTCCGAAACCCCATAGGCTAAAGAACAAAGACAGCGGGACGACGATGGATGGAATCCGGATATTTAATGATTTGGCGGTTTCATGAGGGATGACCATGATCGTGATGGGAGTAAGGGCTTTCTTCAGGAACTTTTCTATTTTGCATATTCCCAGCCCTTGTAATTTTTGAAAAAACGGAACCTTCGCAATGACGATCGCCGGAAAATCAAAACCGGCCCCTTCTCGCGATGCGCCTCTGATAGCAGGCGCTCGAAAAAAATCAATGTTCTGCAAAAGCGTCATTTGGTCAAAATAGAAGAAAGGCCTCAAGGTTCAGCCATTGGAATGCAAAACTTGAAGGCGAAGCTTTTAGCTTCATCGTTCAGCTACAGCAATTTTGATGCCAATCTATAATCGGCATAAACCCCTTCTTTCCAAGCTTGCATTCGACCGTCATAGGCACATTTCAGGGGTTATTCACTTTTAAGGATCAGGGTACTAAATGAAGAGCTGTAAATTGAATTCTGCAGGTTGACCCTCATCATTTTTTTCGCGGATGCCACAACGCCCGGAAAATGGCTTCCCGGGGTTTCTCATGCCTGCCGCCAAATATATCTCTATTGTCATTTTTTTGACCTGCCACCGCCACTAAATCAGATAGCTGCAAATGCCTGCACACTGCGGTTAGACGGGAATATCGACACGCTTTCATGATGGTACAGACTTTGCAGTGAATTCAACCATTCAGAAATAACAAGCAACTGCTCGGCTTGATAGGAATTTGATGCTGGGAGTCCATTGGTTCGATCAACTTGAAATGAGGAGGTGCGTCTTTGATCTTCGATCAAAATACAGAAAATCTTCAACTGGATACCACCTTAGAGGAACCTCAGGAAGAATCAAAGCCCTTTTCCGAGGACGGTTCCCATGGGCAAGAAATAAAGCCCCCGTTACCATTCCCCGCAGCAGTGCAATCGGCTCCCATGCGATCGGTTGAACAGACCATACCCCAACCCGATCCCACGGCGGTGATGGCGGATGCCCAGGCGGAAACAGCCCCTGCCGTCTCGCCGGTGACAACCGTTGAGCAGACCAGATCCTTACCCGCCAATGCAGCTTCAACCAAATCTTTAATGGAAGTCGTACTGCCGGGCGAAAGATCCAAAACAGAACCGAATGCTTCGGCGCTCAAGAAAATCAACAAAAAGATTATTGCGGTGGGAGGTGGCAAAGGTGGGGTCGGCAAATCTATGTTTTCTGCCAATCTGGCGGTTGGCCTATCACTTTTGGGCCAGAAAGTGGTGCTGGCGGATCTCGACCTGGGCGGTGCCGACGTCCATCTTTACACCGGTGTTAAAAGTCTTACCAAAACCTGGAACGATTTTCTGGATAGAAATGTAGATTCGATCGAAGACATCCTCACACCCACTGCATTCAGAGGATTATTATTGATCGGCGGGGACTCTTCAAGGCTGGGAAGCGCCAATCTGCCCTATTCGCAGAAGCTTAAAATTATGCGCCACCTCAAAGAGCTGGAGACCGATTTTCTGATCATCGATCTGGGTGGTGATACCACTTATAATGGACTGGATTTCTTTTTGCTGGCAGATCAAAAGATTGTCGTCTCCGGCACGGAACCGGCATCGGTTCTAGACAGCTACGCCTTCATAAAAGTTGTTTTTAACCGGTTTCTAGACCGTTTTTTTTCAGAACACAAGTCCCTTAAAGATCTGGCAGAGCAAATCCGAGACGGTTCATTTGAAAAATCAGAAAATTATTCCCTTGATTTCATCTATCAGGAAGTTCGCGCCCGGAATCCCATGGCTGCTGTTGAACTGCAAGAGCAGTTTGATCAATTTCGCTTATCCATCGTCTTGAATATGACCGAAAGCAGCAAGGATCTGCGGATTGCCGAGTCAATGCAGAAACTGGTAAAGGACAAGTGCTTTCTGGATATTGGGATTCTGGGAACCATCCCCTTTGATAATGGGGTGCGTAAAGCCGCCCGGGGATTTACTCCGATTGTGGTGGAAAACCCTAAATGTCAGGCCAGCCGAAACATCCACCAGATGCTGGCGACCATCATCATGCATCGTGAACGGGAAGCCGACCCGGCTAGTCTGCTCCAGACTACCAGTCGGATTCGCCGCGAAGTCAAAGAGCGGATCGATTCGGGCAAAATGACCCTGGATGGCTTAACGGTGGAGCAAATAAACGCCGTCTATAACAACACGCCCCGGCTGCGTCAAAGTTTTCAAAAAATCCTGAATATTATATCCGGTTAATTTTTGGAATGCTTACCGCGGGAACACGGGTTTTTCCGTATCCTTTTATTTTTTTCAAACTAATTTATGGAACAGAGCCCACGGGTTGCGTATCACGGTCGACTTCTTCAGCGGCAACGTTCTCGGTTTCCTAACCCGGAGAGATATCAATGAAGAGCCTCGGCCGTCTGGGTTGAAGCTTGAGTAAAGTCAACTCCGCCTGCCTTAATCCTTCTCGAAAAACATCGGATATTTCTGTCGGATGCGCCTCTGCTCGGCCATCATGCGATTGAAACTGATGCCTATCGTGAGCTTCACGACCATCTCCCTCTCGTCAAACCTCAGCACGACTCCCACAATCGGGACGATTCCAGCATCCTTGAAACGGATAACGCCGGCGAAAAACTGGCCTACGCGGACTGCACGATGTCGATCCAAAAGGATCTTAACTCCACCCTCTGAGGCTTCAGATACTCTATAATCACGGCCTTTGTACCGCACCGTAGGTCGTTCAGCGGCAGGGTATTCCAGCCTGTAATAGCGACGCTTCTCGCGATTCGAGCTTCCGTCCATATGCTTTATGCCCCATCTACCCCTTCAATTGAACCACGAAATGAACGGCTTCTCTACGATCGGCAATTGCCATTTTCAGGCGAATTTTCAGTTTTTGCATCGTCCATCATTTTCCGCAGGGTTTTCGCAAGCTCGCTCAACGCCAGCGGTTTGAAGGCGAATTCCCGGATGCCGGCCGCGCGCGCCTTTACCTCGTTGGCGGCATCGCTGAAGCCGGTGCACAGCAGGATGGGAAGGTCCACCCGGATTTCCAGCAACTTCTTCGAGAGGTTTATCCCGTTCATCTGGGGCATGGTCATGTCCGTGATGACG
>JACRBZ010000028.1 GCA_016219185.1 Deltaproteobacteria bacterium | reverse complement strand
CGGGGTCGGATGACAAGACCGTGCGGCTCTGGGAGGTCAACACCGGCCGCTGTCTGCGCGTACTGGAAGGTCAGTCAGACAGCGTCTATAGCGTATCCTGGAGTCCCGATGGCCAACGTGCCCTCTCGGGGTCGGATGACAAGACCGTGCGGCTCTGGGAGGTCTACACCGGCCGCTGTCTGCGCGTGCTGGAAGGTCACACCGGCAGTGTTTTAAGTGTGTCCTGGAGTCCAGATGGCCAACGTGCCCTTTCCGGGTCGGATGACAAAACCGTTCGGCTCTGGGAGGTCAACACTGGCCGCTGTCTGTGCGTGCTGGAAGGCCCTTCCCTTGTCTGGAGCGTGTCCTGGAGTCCCGATGGCCAACGTGCTCTGTCCGGGTCGGATGACAAGACCGTGCGGCTCTGGGAGGTCAATACCGGCCGCTGCCTGTGCGCACTAAATGGTCACTTCTCCAACGTCTTGAGCGTATCCTGGAGTCCCGATGGCCAACGTGCTTTGTCCGGGTCGGGTGACAATACCGTGCGGCTCTGGGAAGTCAATACCGGCCGCTGCCTGCGTGTGCTGGAAGGTCACACCGGCAGTGTCTTAAGTGTGTCCTGGAGTCCCGATGGTCAATATGCCCTCTCCGGTGCGAAGGACAACACCGTTCGGCTCTGGGAGGTCAACACTGGCCGCTGTCTGCGCGTGCTGGAGGGGCACTCTGCCAACGTCTGTAGCGTATCCTGGAGTCCCAATGGCCAACGCGCCCTTTCCGGGGCGGTGAATGGTGTGATGCGGGTATGGGAAACAGGGGTGGACGGGCGTGACGAAACAATTCCAGCGTTGGAATCTGCCGCTGCCACAGCCGCTGTGGCAGCGGAGCAGATCCAATACACCAACGCCAAAGTCCTGCTCGTTGGTGATACCGGTGTCGGAAAGAGCGGCCTTGCCGAGCGATTGGTACACAAACGATTCGTATCGACAAAATCCTCCCATGCCCGTAAGGCCAATGTTCTCGAGAGCAATGTCTTGCAAGCGCCCGGCGGCGTTACGCTTCATCAGGAAACAATGCTGTGGGACCTTGCTGGCCAACCCGCCTACCGTCTTGTGCATCAACTGAGCATGGAAGATGCGGCCCTCGCCTGCGTGCTGTTTGACTGCCGCAATGAGACGAATCCCTTCGAGGGCGCGGCTTACTGGTCGCAGGTTCTCGACCAGGCACGTACTAACACGAAAATGAAAAAAATTCTAGTTGCCTCACGAATCGACGTAGGGGGCCTTCCTTCCGGCAAGGAGCGGATCGAAGCTTTCGTCCGCGAAAACGGCTTTGCTGGGTTCATCGCCACGAGTGCCGTTACGGGCGAAGGTTGCGACGAGTTACTTGAGACGATTCGTCATGGTGTTCCCTGGGATGACTTACCCATGGTGACCACAACCAGGACTCTGGCGGCAATGCGAGAGTATGTGGCACGGTTGAAGGGTGAGAAAAACGGCAATGATGCATCAACCGGCGGGCAGGCCGCCTATACCGGGCTGCTCACCATCGCGGCGATTCATGAGGGCTTTGCTGCGTATTTCGGAGAGAAGATTCCTTTGGAGGAATTCATCTTGCACATGGAACGTCTCGAAGCTACGGATGCGGTAGATTTGCTGGCCTTCCATACAACTGGCGCGGCGCCACGACCGGAGACTATGGTGTTGCTCGATCCCACCCGGGTCGATGCGTATGCCAGTGCGCTGCTGGTGGCGGCGAAAGATGAACCGGACGGGCCGGGACATCTGCTTGAGACACGTATTCACGATGGAAAATTCAAGATAGTCCAGGAGGAGCGGATTGCCGATCAAGAATCCGAACACCACGTGCTGTGGTTCGTAATGGAGAACCTGTTGCACCGGGATCTGGCGCTGCGGGAAAGGATCAAAGACGAGGATTATATCGTGTTCCCCTCACAATGCACGGCTGAACTCAGGTTCCCCGGAGCCACGGCTTTCGGCGTGGCGTTCGGGTTCGCCGGTGCGGTGCGGAGCATCTATGCCACGCTGATTGCGCAGTTGGCACACTACGAGAATTTCAAAAAGCGGGAGTTCTTTCAAAATGCTGCTGCATACTCCGCCGAAGCGGGTGGTCGCTGTCTCGTGCGTCTGCGCGACCACGGTCGAGGGCAGGGCGAAATGGAGGTGTCGTTCGATCGCGAAACACCGGCACCCATCCGGCAGGGCTTCATTGAATTTGTCGGCAAACACCTGGAAGCCCGGAGCACCCCAGGCAGCGTAACCAGGCGTCATGCCTATCACTGCGCGAATATGGATTGCAGAAATCCATTCGAAGACCGCGTGGTGAAAGCACGGCTGGATGCACGGAAGAGGAATCTGGTATGCCCCATCTGCGAGAAAAAGACGCGGCTCGTGGATCTGCTGGCCCCGCCGACGGCAGCGGCTTCATCGGTGACGGAGCGCATGGATTCTGATGCGAAGACCGACCGTCAACGAATGACTGCGGGCTTGGTGATCAAGGCGAAAGAGGCGGAAGAAAAATTCGATGTGTTCCTCTGCCATAATTCCAGGGACAAAGCTGCAGTGGAGAGGATTGCGAAACGTTTGCTCAAAGTGGGAATTCGCCCATGGCTGGACAAATGGAATCTTTCTCCGGGCGATACGGTTTCAGACGCTTTGGAGCAGGCCATAAAAACCATTCCATGTGCGGCATTATTCTTTGGCCCGGCGGACATCGGCAAATGGCACATCATGGAGATCAGGGCTTACGTGGAGAAGTGGTCGAGCGGGAATGCGCGGATGATTCCTGTGGTTCTGCGCGGCGTCAAGGATGCGCCGGAACTGCCGCTGTTTGTTCGACAGACATTGTGGGTGGACCTGCGCGAATGGGAGAAAGACGAGAACGATGGTTTTTACCGGTTAGTCTGTGGAATTCTGGGAAGGGCTCCTGGTGATTCGCCGATGAAAAAATTCGGTGTCCGCCATGTGGCGGAGTGGCAAGGAAAGAAATACTGTGATTGTGGACAAGGGGATACAGATTCGGGTTTCTTGACTTTGATGATGGGTGAACGCAAAAAATCAATGTTCAAATTACGGTGCTGAAGGAGAGGCATGGCTGACGAATTCAAGTATGATGTCTTTTTGAGCCACAATTCGAAGGACAAGGCGGTCGTTCGACCCCTTGCAGAGCGGCTATGGTCGGACGGGTTGCGGGTATGGTTTGACGAGTGGGAACTGAAGAAGCCCGGTGACAGCATTCCAGCAAGGATAGAGGAGGGTCTGGAGCGCTCCCGCGTGCTCGTTCTCTGCATGTCTGACAATGCATTCGGTATCGACTGGCCGCAATTGGAGGCCGGCACATTCCGGTTTCGTGACCCTCTGAACACGGAGCGCCGCTTCATCCCCTTGCGGCTCGACGATGTCCCTATCAAAGGTTCACTGGCGCAATTCCTTTACCTCGACTGGCGTCATGCGGATCGCGAGCAGGAGTATGCGAAGCTCCTCGATGCCTGCCTGCCGCCAAAGAAAGTACCGTTTACTGAGGCAGAGGTCATGCGTCAACCGGTTGCAGAAACAGCCAGCCAACTCGATTGCATGGGCGCAAGAATCTTTGCCTACGCTTTCAGTCTGGATGGAAAGCGCGTCCTCACTGGCTCTAGTGACAAGACCTTGCGGCTATGGGACGTCGAGACAGGGCGTTGCTTGCGTGTGTTAGAAGGTCAGTCTGCGACCGTTGAGAACATTATTGTTGAAAAAAAATAAGCAGGAGGTAAGAGTTGTAAATATGCCATCAATCCGAGTCAGATATCAGCCGCCAAGCAACGAGGCCGACTTCGAGCTTCTTTGCCTTAAGCTTCTAAGATGCCATTGGAAATGTAATCAACTTGATCTCTATGGACGACGCGGAGAAGCTCAGAGCGGTGTTGACATCATTGAACTCAGCGGTGTGGCGAAGCCTCGCGCCGCTCAATGTAAATGCCATCATGATCATGTTGTTATTCAACGTGCCGAAATTCTGGATGAGATCGGAAAGGCGAAGAAATTTGAGCAGCCGCTGTCACAATACTGGATAATGACGTCTGCGAAAACTTCAGTCATAGCGCAAAAAGCTATTTCGCAAATTAATATAGAACATAAGGCCAATAAACTGTTCTTGGTCGAGTTGTGGACTTGGAACAAAATTGAAGATCTTATGGATAACTATCCTGAAATATTGGATGATTTTTATTGCACAATTGGTGGTCAGACGGTAAAGCGTTTTGAGTTGAAACTGGATGCAATTCTTAGCCTACTAAAGCATATTCAGCGTAAGGATGGACATAGTTCTTGGCTTCAAGAAGAAGCGCTCAGGAGTGTTAAACGAGTACTTATACACCCTCCTTTGCCAAGTGAAGACTTGCGAAAAGCCTATCGCGAAAGCCACCCTCTATGCATGGATGACTTGCCAATGAATGAGAATCCAGTGCTGCTAATATTGGACGCGGTTTACGGGCTTGCTGCATTTTCGAGGAGAACGGATGATTGTCACCCCCTTCTTGAGTTCACGCGTCGAGCATCTGAACTAGCTGGCAGTGGCGAACGGTTAGCGGCCTATCTGCATTTGAATGAGGAACTCGCTGGTGTTCTTGGTCTTACGAAATACGAAATCTCGTGTTCTTCTAATGCGGCACCCCTCCCCAGTCAAAAAGAAGATCGTCCATACGTGTTGGTTTGCTGTGAACCATCCTTGGTGTGCCCCCAAGATCTGTTGGTTGAAGCTTGGATTCACCAGGACGGGCGCGCTATTGGTGTTCCACTTGAAAAAGTGCCGTGGAGCAAGAAAAACCGTCGTGAGATGTTGACCCTTTTATACAAAGAGGTTACTTTACGAATACCTCGTAAACAGCTCCCAATTTTTGAATTCGTTGTGCCGCGATCATTGATTGGCAAGGATTTTGATCAATGGGAAATATGCTTGAAAGAACATGGACTAACCAAGATCGGTGTGTATTGCCAAGTTGTCACACGATTTCTTGAAAGGCGCAATATTGTCAGCCAAATTCCGCTTGTCGAACGCTGGGAGCGAATCTGTGGTTATTTGCAAACTCCGTGCTGTGTCACTGAAAATCCCCAAACAGCGGAGAGCAACCAGGCTGTGTCGTTCTGGGCTGAACAACCTCATTCGGGAGACCAACTCTTCGACGTTGTCAATAATTCCGTTTGCGTGGCCTGTGTTGTATTTCGGATCCCTCCAAAAGTAAGAACCAATTCCAATAAGAGGGACGCCATGCAAGCGATGCTGGCGACTGGAGTGCCATTTGCTCTATGGACGCGAACTGGAATAAATAACTCACCGGGCGCTTCAGCGGAGTTATTGGCACTGGTTAGAGGCAAACCGTTAAGCGACCTACCACGCCGTGTTTTTGAACACCGCAAAAAAAGTTCTAACAAAAAACATGATTCGTCTCACATCACTTTGGTTTGGGACGATCCATATAGATTGCCGCCTGATCCACAAAAACAACCTCGTTTTTTCTTAGAAACCAAAACAGAAGGACACTAATATGAGTGACTGGAGAATATTCAAAGGCGATCATGAAATCCGAGATCAAGTGATACTGCCGCCCGCCCCACCGTGGAGAGATTTTCAAAGGGCAGCCGAGCATCGTGCAATGACTTTCCAGATCGGAGATGAGGAAATCCAGCTAATCAATGCTGCCATTTACTTGCGCCGACCTTTGCTTATCACAGGAGCACCTGGAAGTGGTAAGTCGTCACTTCCTTATCCGCTTGCTTATGAACTCGGTCTGGGGTCAGTTTTGCGCTGGTCTATTAACTCAAGGTCGACTCTAACAGAAGGTTTGTATCACTATGATGCGATTGCTCGGCTTCGCGATGTCAGCCTGAGCCACTCCACGGTACCCCAAATTCAGACGCAATCAAACAGCCAGGTGGTGGAAGGCGATGTCCAACATAATATTGGTGACTACCTGACCCTGGGTCCATTAGGGACGGCATTGTTGCCGTGTGATCGACCGCGTGTATTATTAATCGATGAACTCGATAAGAGCGACATCGACTTGCCGAATGACCTCCTTCATGTTCTTGAAGAGGGATGCTTCGAGATTCCGGAACTCTTGCGTATAGCGAATAAACAACCCGAAGTGTGGCTTCAGCCGTCTGGTGGAAGCAAGGATTCTGATAGGGTTTGTATTCGCGGTGGTGTGGTTCAGTGTAGGGAATTTCCATTGGTAGTGATCACGAGCAATGGCGAATGTGAAATGCCGGCTCCATTTTTGCGTCGTTGCTTGCGGCTAAGGATGCCAGAACCCGACGCTGAAAAGCTATCCCGGATTGTTCAGGCACATCTTGGGGACGTTGACGCTGGGGCAGCCGGGGTTTTGATACAGGAGTTTATAGAAGCCCGCGAAAAGGGGCGTCTCGTAGCTACCGATCAATTGCTCAACGCCGTGTTTCTGGTGACAAATCAACGCGCTCCTTCAGACCAAGAATGGGGTTCAGTGCGGCAGGTATTGCTACAGGCGCTGAATGAGGGATGAATAATTTTCTTCTCAAACTGATCAGTGCGCTGGATAAGGCCGGCATCGGATGTGATGATCGAGATCTTGCCGACATGGTTTGGCTTGCGGCTTGCTTGCTGCATGGTCAGACCGTTGGCAGAAAAACAGAAACAGATCTTCGGGACCTCCCGCAAACGGGTGAAGTTTGTGATCCACTCTCTGTTTCTTTGAACCAAGCGGGTGAAGACGGAGTTGCTAACATCCGCCGTACTGATGGCTTATCAGGGAAGCCGTCGACATCTATCTCGTCCGTTTCCGTGCATCTGCCGCGATTTGATACTCATCAGCCGGCTGGAAACACTGGTTCCCTCGTCAAAGTTCCGCTCGCGCCTGCGTTGCCTGGAAAATTGAGTTTGGCACGGTCGTTGCGACCGATGATGCAGCAAGTTCATGCACGCACAATGTGGACTTTTGACGAGAAGGAAACCGTCCGGAGAATTGCAGAAGGAGATGTTTGGGCTCCTGTAGTTCGTCCTGCCTTGGAACCACGGTTTCGGGTTTCCATTATTATCGATGACAGCGTGACGATGGGGATCTGGCGGAGGATTGCAGGTGAACTCTGCCAAGTTGTTCGAGGGACTGGTGCGTTCCGCTTTGTGAATGTCTACCGTTTGGATGCGGATGGACAGACTGCAAGCGTTTACTTTGAGAAAGGGAAATCCAGCAGCTCAACAGCTTGTCGAATTGAGTCTTCTCGATTGGAGAGGGAGACGGTATTCCTGGTAGTTACTGACTGCATTTCGCCAGCTTGGCAGAACGGTAACGCTTTCCGATTGTTGGAGAAATGGTCTCGGTTCAGTTTTCTATGCCTGGTTCAGGTGCTTCCCGAACCAATGTGGCGAGGGACTGCTTTGCGGGAGCATCCTAAAGTCAGACTCAGAAACAATGGCTCAGCGCGACGCAACGCAGATCTGGAAACGCTCACCGACGAGTTCGGTGACAGATTGGTGCCAGCTATTCGATTTCGCCTGCCGTTGGCCACTCTTGAGCCTGCTGGATTGGGTGCTTTGGCGAACCTGTTCGCAGGAATGAACAGATGGTCTGCTGGAATTCTTCCATCTGTTCGTTCGACTGATGGTTTGCCTGCCCCAACCAGCCAAGGAAATTGGTCCGCACGTCAACGTGTGGAAAATTTCCGTGAAACGGCTTCCCCCACTGCTCAACGCCTTGCTGGGTTGATTGCCGCGTCGCCAATTATTAGCCTGCAAGTGATTTATTTGGTCTGTCAGTCCATGCTTCCAGAGGTCGGTCCAACTCACCAAGCAGAATTCGTACTCGGCGGACTGGTCTATGCCGTCCGAGGCATTGATGCATGCAGTGAGGAAGAGAGTAATGATAGATACTTTCGGTTTTACGATGGGGTTGATGATATTTTGCTCGATGCAACACCTTCAGCCGATTGGCTGGAGGTTCTCAATCGCGTTTCTGAGTTTGTTGAGCCACGCTTAGGAATATCCCAAAGTTTTCGTGCTCTGTTGGCCGACCCTTCCCGTCGCCCGGAGAATATCGAGATATCGGAGCACCCATTTGTTCGGGTGGCGGTATCTCGAATTGCTCGTCTGGGTGGCGCCTATGCTATGATGGCCAAACGCCTGCAAACCACTTCAGCAACTTTTCCTGCGATGCCTCCCTCCGCAATGGCGAAGTACATCAAGAATCGAGCCCGCGACCTTGAGGGGAAACGATTAAATTCCAGCGTTTCCTATTCCCTAACCGAACCCATAGAGGAACAGACCTTGGGTCGGTTCAAACGGGAAAAAGGCACTTGCTTTGCTTTGGTATGGGGTTCCGATCAGCGCCGCGCGCTCTCAGGATCAGGTGGCAAGACTCTTCGGCTATGGGACGTGGAAACAGGGCGATGCCTGCGCGTGTTCGAAGGTCACACCGGCAGTGTCACTAGCGTGGCTTGGAGTCTCGAAGGCCGACTTGCCCTCTCCGGGGCTTCAGACAAGACCCTTCGGCTATGGGAGGTGAAAACAGGGCGATGCCTGCGCGTGTTCGAAGGTCACACCGACAGTGTCACTATCGTGGCCTTGAGTTCCGATGGAAATCTTGCCCTTTCCGGAGCTGATGACAAGACCGTTCGGGTCTGGGAAGTCAATATCGGACGATGCCTGCGCGTGTTCCAAGGTCACACCGAGAGTGTCACTATCGTGGCTTGGAGTCCCGATGGCCAACTTGCTCTTTCCGGGGCTGATGACAAGACCGTTTGGCTCTGGGAAGTCAATACCGGGCGACGTCTGCGCGTGTTCGAAGGTCACACCGACAGCGTCAATAGCGTGGCTTGGAGTCCCGATGGCCAATTTGCCCTTTCCGGGGCTGATGACAAGACCGTTCGGCTCTGGGAGGTTAGCTCCGGCCGCTGTCTGCGCGTGATGGAAGGTCACACTGACAGCGTCAGGAGCGTGTTCTGGAGCCCCGATGGCCAACGCGTCCACTCCGGGGCGGTGAATGGTGTTATACATGTCTGGGAGACAGGGCTGGGCGGACTGGACGAAGCCACTCCCGCGCTGGAATCTGTCGCCGCCTCAACCGCCGGGGCGGCACAGGTTCTATACACCAACGCCAAAGTCCTCATCGTCGGTGAGAGCGGTGTCGGTAAGACCGGGCTATCGCAGCGGCTTGCTTTGAACAATTGGAAGCCAAGCGATTCGACAGTGGGGGCGTGGGCAACCCAGTGGAAGTTGCCCGTGTCTACCGGTGACGGTGTCGAGAGGGAAATCTGGCTTTGGGATTTCGGTGGCCAGGCGGACCAACGGCTTATCCACCAGCTTTATATGGACGAAACCGCATTGGCGGTGCTGGTTTTCGACGGCCAGAAGGAAGACCTCTTCGAGACGCTGGGTCAGTGGGATCGCGATCTCTCCCGCGCCTCGCGCAAGGCGTTCACCAAGTTGCTAGTGGCCAGCCGCGTGGATGCCGGAGGCCTGGTAAGCCGGAGCCGGATCGAAGCGTTCGCCAAGGAACGTGGCTACGCTCAATTCATAGAAACCAGCGCCAAAACCAATCTCGGCTGCGAGGAGCTGAGACAAGCCATCACAGAAGGCATTCACTGGGAGAACATTCCGTGGTGTTCCTCGCCGTTGTTTTTCAAACGACTCAAGGAGGAAATCATCTGGTTCAAGGACGGGGGGCGGGTGTTGATACGTTTCAACGAGTTGCGTGACGCACTTCGCCAGCGCCTATCCGGCGAAGATGGACAGTTCAAAGAGGAGGAGTTGAAGGCTGTGGTGGGCCTGCTCTCTGGCCCCGGCGTGGTATGGGAACTATCTTTCGGTGGTTGGGTTCTGCTTCAGCCAGAGCTGATTAACGCCTATGCCCAGGCCGTGATTCAAACACTACGCGAAGATCCGCATGAACGTGGGTGTATCCCGGAGGAGCGGGTACTGGCCGGCCACCTGGCGTATCACTCCTCCATGCAGCGTCTGGATGGCGATGAGGAGCGCCTTATGCTCCTGGCCATGCACCAGATTCTGATTGAGCGCGGTTTGTGCCTGCGCGAACACACTGGCAAGGGGCCTATGCTGATCTTCCCAAGCTACTATCGCCGCGAGCGGCCCGAGCTGGTGGGGCACCCCGCCGTATTGGTGAGCTACCGATTCAACGGTTTTCTCGATGACATTTACGACACGCTTGTGGTGCGACTTCATCATACGAATTCGTTCCGGCAGGACCAGCTATGGCGTTATGCCGCCGACTTCAAGACACTCACCGGCAAGCAACTCGGCGTGAAGCTGACACGCCGTGCTGAAGGCGCCGGTGAGTTGGACGTGTATTTCGATCCGGGGATTCCGTTGGAAGAAAAGATTATCTTCATCCGTTATGTCCACGAGCACTTGCTGCAAAAGGCGAACGACGTTGAGCGCTATCGTCACTACATTTGTCCCCACTGCGGCACTCCTGCGGGCAACCTGGTATTGGCCATGAAGTATTTGGGCGAAGGCAAGAAGGATATCCCGTGCATCAACTGCGACGATCCTGACAAAAGAATTCCTCTCTGGGATCAACTCGAAGCGCTTTTTGCCAGTGAAGCCATGAAGAACCGAGTTCGCGAATTGCAGGAGCAGTCCGCCATCGTTCTTGATACAGAGAGCAAGGAGCGCATTCTCGTCGGCGAGATTATCTCCACCGTTGCTCTCGCCGGGCAGATCTGCCGGGAGTTCACCGTGAGCGATCACGGCATTGACATGGAGATCGAATTCAAGGATGACAATTATGAAGCCACCGGTCAGAGGCTATATCTTCAACTCAAGTCGGGCGATTCCTATCTGCGCGAGCGGAAACGTGACGGCGCTGAAATATTCACTATTCAGAAGGTGCGTCACGCTCGCTACTGGATGGCGCAGAAGTTCCCCGTGCTGTTGGTGATCCGCAACTCGGAGGGCGAGGTCCGCTGGATGGAGGTGCGCGACTGGCTGAAGCGCGCCAGCGGTATCGGCAATAAGCTGGTGAAGCAAATCGTCTTCGAGGGCGAACGGTTCGACGTGATGAGCGTGCGCAGGTGGCGGGAAAGGGTGTTGAGGCTTTAATTATCGAAGATGCAAAAGATGGGGTAAATATTTTTATGTCTATTCAAACAACCAAAGGGGGTTTCGATCAGGCTTTGTACCGTCGGATCTTCGGCAATGCCAATGAGTACAAAGAAGGGGACGAAGCAATCGGAGTCGCCGCCACGGACTCCGCAGCAAGAGAAAATTCCCGCAAACTGCTTTCGAATACCAGAATCCGGGAATTGCATGAAAATGTTTTATTTGAAGACGAATTGCAAAAACTTATTTGGGATACAACCAACCCGGAACAATGCCAAAAAATCAAGAATTGGACAATAGGAGACCTGAAGGTATTTTTATTGGATAGTCCGGAAGATGCCATCAAAAGCGTTATGGATGGCTTAAACAGCGATGTCATTGCCGCGGTCGTGAAATTGATGAGCAATTCGGAGTTGATTGTTGTCGGCGGCAAGGTATTCAATCCGCTTCCGGGAAGTAGAATCGGTGCCAAAGGATACATGGGCGCGCGCATCCAGCCGAACTCTCCCACCGACAATATTGACGATATCATCTGGCAAGTATTTAACGGGTTTTCATTTGCAACGGGCGATGTGGTGATCGGCAATAATCCGGTGGATAGCCGGGTGGACAATGTGGCCAATATTGAAAAAGCGCTTAAGGCCGTCGTGGAAGCATTTGGATTGCAGGATATTCTTCCCTGGTGTGCATTGGCGCATATCGATGTCCAGAGCGCTGTCGAGGAAAAATTCCCCGGTTCCGTGGCGATTGTGTTCCAGAGTCTGGCGGGAACGGACGACGCCAATAAAATATTCGATTTGACGATCAAAAAGATGCTCGACCATGCTAAATCCCGTACTGGCAAATATGGGTTTTATTTCGAAACAGGGCAGGGGTCGGATTTCACCAACGGCGCCGCAAACGGCGTGGACATGGTGACACTGGAATCGCGCAAGTATGGATTTGCCAGAGCATTGAAATATGAGATCGCCAGGGTTCATCCCGAAGGCGGCTGGACGCATGTGAATGATGTTGCCGGTTTTATCGGGCCGGAAGTTTTTAAAAGCCGGGAGCAACTGGTAAGATGTTGCCTGGAAGACATCGTGATGGGCAAGTTGCACGGATTGTGCATCGGGCTCGATGTTTGCTCCACCTTGCATATGTCGGTATCGCTCGATGACCTGGATTGGTGCATGGATCAGATCATGCCGGCCAATCCCGCTTATTTGATGGCGCTTCCCACCCGGAACGATCCCATGCTGAGTTACCTTACCACGGCTTTTCAGGATCATGTCGGAATCAGGCAAAAATTCGGATACAAAGTAAATGATGCGATGCGGGATTTTTACAAGCGTATCCAAATCATCGATGCGGACGGCAATTTCACCAGCCATGTCGGCGACGTGTTATGGGTCTATTATCAATACTGTCTGGCCAGGGGAGATAAACGTTCCCGGCAGGAAATCGATGCCGAAGGAAATCAAAAATCCGGGAGATTCAAGCCCGTGGCGTGCCGCTGGCGATGGGGCACGGCGACCGGGTTTCTGACCTGAATCCGAAGTTGAAAAAAGAAGTGGAAGCACTTTATGCGGATGCCAAAATCTGCATCCGGTCGGAATTTACTCCGGAATTTGTGGCGTTCATCCCTCATGCCGTGCAGGTAAAAACACTGTCCCGGGATCGCGATGACTACATCGCGCATCCGGTTACCGGAGAGCAACTGGATATTGGGTCCATCACCGCCTTGGAAGAGCTTCGCGATAGTTGGGGAAAGCATATCCCGGATGTTCAAATCGTCATATCGGATGGACTCGATGCCAATGCGATCATGGATCCGAGTCATCTGATGCCTTATCTTACCGCGTTGCACGTGTATCTGTCTGAAGCGGGCCTGGTAATCAGCGACAAGAATATTGTCGTGATTCACGGCAGGGTCCGTGCCGGATACCGGATCGGAAACATCTTGTTTGAAAAAGCCGATCCCGACGCCACCAAAGCGGTGCTTCACATCATCGGAGAACGCCCCGGCACCATCCATCGCAATTATTCCGTTTACATGGCCGCGCCCAAGGCCCGGGCGTGGACGGACAAAAAAGTGGACCATGATATGGCTCGGGTCATTTCCGGTATTTCCGATACATCCCTGGAGCCGATAAAAGCCGCGAAAATAACGGCAAATATTTTAAAGGAAATGATTGTCCTGGGGAAATGATCGCTTACCAGACGATACTGTCCTTGAGTTAAAGCGAAATCCTCCTCAATCCCCCTTTTCCAAAGGGGGAAGGTATTATTTTCATGTCCGGGGGTGAATATCCCGGCAATTCATGCCCGTTTACGAAGCCATCAAAATCAATTCTTGCAAAGGAGAACAGATCATGATGACCATTCAAACCCATCAGGGAATCAACCAGGAATGTTTCGGGACGCCGGTTTATCTGGAAGAAGGCGAAAGCCGGGTGGAACTCCTGACGATCGACTCCATGTCGGTGGATGAAACAGGACTCGTGCACGGCGGGTATATTTTCGGTCTTGCGGACTATGCCGCCATGATCGCGGTGAATCACCCGAACGTGGTTCTGGGGTCATCGGACGTGAAATTTTTAAAGCCCGTCAGGGCAGGGGAGGCGGTGATTGCAACCGCAACCGTCGAAGCCCGTCAGGGCAGGAAACAAATTGTCGCGGTGACCGTAACGCGAAATGATGAGGTCGTATTTTCGGGAAGCTTTACCTGCTTTGTTCTGGATAAACATGTGCTGGCTTAAACTTCCGGAAAGGAATCGGTGATGGCCCGGATCGATTCCACGGATTCCCCGTATTTTGTGAATACCCCGGACAGTGTTACGGTCCCTTTGGCGGATATCGTGTGCCGGGAAACGCCGGACCCGGAACGGGTAAAACGCGCCCATCAATTGATGATGGATGCAAGGGCCGGAAAAGGAGAAAAACGAAAACCGATTGAAGTCGTGAAAATGGAAAACGGCAAGTACAGGGTTATTGATGGCAACTCCACGCTGCAGGCGCTGAAGGAACTTCAAGAGACAACGGCAATTGTTAAAATCAAAAACCGACATTGAGCGGGGCATTATCCAATTCGAGATGTTGCCTTCTGGAAACTGAAACTCGTTTGACATGCCTATCAGTGATTTTGGAAATGTGATGATCCCGAGAACCTGCAGGATCTCCATCTGCTTTCCGCGGGAGCCAGAGGCGGGTTACCGACTCTGGCGACTCGTGGATGGTATGAACCAATGTGTCCCAACCCTATTGGTGCCTCACTTCAACGTCAGAGCGTGCTGATTCGAATGTTCGCGATGGCAACATTGCCTGTATGCGTCTGCACACCAATGAAGCCGGAATCGGGATCAATGCTCGGGGGGTTCCCCCGCTTATCACCGGGGCTGCGCCGGAACCGCGTCGCTTCTTGTCCGTTGAGCCGGATGATGTAGTCCTGATTTTTCACCTCGATTTCGTACCTGTGCCATCGGTCCGCCGCGAGGCTCTGAGTGTTTTTGTAATCTTGCTGGCCATCGCCCGTGCCAAGCGCTTTTACTTTGTAAATGGCTCCCGTCCGGCTGAAGAAAGAGCCATCGGGCTCGTTGAAACGGGTGTCGCCGCGGGCTTCCTCATCAATCTGGACTTCGAACCCCGTATGCACGGCCACGAAGGCCGCATTATTGGCGGGGTCGATCTGATCGGGTGCCGGATCCGGCAGCCGCGGATCACGGAAACGGACGAAGACCCCGGAGTTATCGTTGTTGTTGCCGCGCGGGTGCGGCAGCAGGAAGTCGAGACGCAGCACGAAATTCTCGAAGCGCTGCGGCGTGTAGAAAAGCAGTCCAATGCCCCTGCCGTTTTGTTGTGCGATCATGGTTCGGCCGAATCGCAAGAAGAATCCACCGCCGGCCATCTGCCAGTTGGCAAACTGTACGTCGCTGCCATCAAAAAGGTAAGTGAATCCCGCTTCGGGCGTTGCGAGCGGGGGCTCGGGCATCAAATGATCTCCGAGTCGGCGGGCGAGCGCTATGCCGGTGAGCATCGGGTTCGGCGAACCGATCTTGGGAAAGAGTGCTGGCCCGGCGACGTACGCATTGGTCACATTTTGAAAGCGGCAGTTGACGTCGGTTACGGACTGATTTGGATCGTCGCCCATGCGTAGCGTGCCGGCTTCGTGATGGGTTGTGCCGAGGCCATCGCGGCGTCCGCTATTGGCCGGGTTGGGGTTGTTGTTCGGCGCGTAGAAGAGCAGCGTGCTCAAATCCGTGCGAGGTTGCCCGCCGCTCGCGGGCTTCGCCTTTTTAATTCCCTGCGGCGTAAAAACTTCGAATTCCAACCCGCCACCGAAGATATGCGCGACGTCGTCGGAAGCTTTGTCCATGGCATCCCACAACTGCAGGTCGCGAGCGGTCGGCTGGAGACTCACCCAGGCGCGACGCGTCTGAAATTCGTCGTTCTGTTGCGGATTGAGGTCGAGTGTTACATTGCTCGCGGGGTTGTTGGGTTCCATTTCGCCGATTCCTCGAACCGTGATCACGACGTGCGTGTCGGTCGCGTTCTTGTGCGCGTCGAATGTGTCGATATCCGGAATCTTCTTGAAAAGCTCGGCTTCTGAGTTGTTGCCCTTCGCGTCAAGCCCGGACGCCGTGATTTGAAAATGGAAATGCCCCACGCCGTCAGGAGATCCGTCGGGTTTCTTGAATTGATGCTGCCCTTTGACGAGCAATGCCGATGACTCCAGAGCTTGCGCCAGAGCGGACAGACCTGCGAACGCCGCGCGCGGAACGCGAATATCCATGTTCGATCTCAAGTGCGCCATAAGGTTCATGCCGATTTTGCCGTCACTGCCGAATGAAAGCAGTGCCAGCCGCGTGCTCTCGACGGTGCCCAAGGCGATGATTACCTTGCTGTCCGGCGAAACCGGAATCGGCCCCCGTTCCGTAACGATCTCGGACACGTGCTGCCCCCTTGTGTCACTGACGGTGTTCAGCCGGATAACGTGGCAGCTTGGCACGACCATCATCCGCTTCTTCACGTCGTCCCCAAGGGATTCGTTATATGCCTCGCGCGCCGCTTTGATGAGCAGTGGGACGGCGCTGAACTTGTTGAAGGGGAAAAACCCGGCGTGGCCGGGCTGGCCTTGCACGGCAAGTGGTGCTTCGAGTTTCGCGAGGTTGCGGAGCTTCTGATCGAGCTGCGCGAGTTGACCGGGATCCGTGGGCAGCGGACTGGGCAACGCGATGCCGAGCAGCGCAGCCAGATCGCCCAGCGCCATCGGGACGTCGCTATTTGCGACCGCCGGATGATCAGGTAGTGTCGTCAGATTCATTGCGTCGCTCACTTTGCCTGCGGTGAGTCCATCGAAAAGCTGTGAACGCATGGCATTATGCAACTCGCCGAAAATGAAATCATTTGTCGTGGTTACCCCGATCTGATCGCTGGACTGTCGGAAATAGCCTTTGCGTCCGTCTGGCAGTCTCTTCGGATTCAGCTCGTCGATCACCGTCTGGGGCCAAACACTATTCGGCAACTCCGAATTGAGCAGCCGCGGCGACCATCCCCCCCAAAAAACGGAGCGCCCTCCAAGGCAATAGGCAAGGCCGGGAAACGGGATGGCTGCATTCCAGGCGAGCCCCCAGACTTCGTTTTGAGGCAGATGGTCCATCCGCGTGCCGCCGGCGTTCAACCCGAGCACCGGCAGATTTTGTACGTGCTCCGGCAGCAGGAATTGCCCACCATCAAGTACCAGGATGCGCTCGCTGCGGTTTGTGCCGCGGAACCAGAGATGTTCCGCGATGGCCGATCCGAACGTGCCGCCGCCTATAATAATGAAGTCGAATGGTCGGAGGTCGCCTCGCGAGGGCAGGCCGGCGGTGCTGCGGGCATTCGGGTCAATGGTAACGAGCACTTCGTCGAAGGTGTTGCAAACATAGCGCCCGAGCACATCGCGTGAAAAGTCGGTGTCAGATGTAGGTAGACCGAGTCTCATATGTTCTCCTTGTGTGAATGGATGAAGTGCAAAACTCTCTTCTTGTTCCGCTTGGGAGAAGCGTCGCTTTATACCGGATTCACCGGAAGCAGTTGTTGGGCAACTCCCGTCGTTTCTTGAGTTCGTCAATATAAGCATGCGGTCAGTCATTCCATGCGTATACATAAATCGCAGTTGGCCGACAATACACTGCACGCGCACTTCAGAGCCAAACCGTACGCAAACGATGGAACACATATTTTATTTTTGGCATTTTGGATGCCTTTTGTCCATAGAGGGAGGGCTTCATTTTTGTCTGAGGAAATCTACCAGTCGGGAGTTTCCCCTGCACCAAGCAGCAACTGCCATGCCTTAAAGGCCTTGGTGTCGGCGCCTTTTGGCTGTTCCCTGTTCTGATGAACGAGCTGTGGAACCTATGGAAGCTCAGGTGCTGGGTTAAGCCGTCTGCCGTCTGATTGAATGATAAACCAGCAGATAAACCGAAAGGCTGAAAAAGAAGATGTCCCGCAGGACATCCCACCAGGAGAGCCCAGCCGCGGTTGTATCCGTCGAAAAACACCCGCAGGAAATGTTGAGACCCCGGGCCGAGTTGATGATAAGGGCGCCCAGGAACGTGATCAGCAGGAGGTTTACACCGAGCGTGGCGCCAGGTAGCCAGATTCCGGAAAGGAGCAGCACACCGAGAGTCAGCTCCAGCCAGGGCAGTGCCAGGGCCATCAGGTTGATCAGTTGAGCGGGAAGAAGCTGATAATTAAACACGGCATCCGCAAACGCAGCCGGGTGAAGGATCTTGTCCAGACTGGCATAAATGAACACTCCGCCAAGTATCAGTCTTGCCGCAAGGGCAAAGTGCCGGGGCCATGTTTTTTCCGTCCAGGCGGTCTGGTTGTCGCCATGCTTGAGAGGCCGGGACGGGCTTTCGGCGGTGCAGGTATCTTCGCAGAAAAGGTTCCCGTTACCGCAGGCGTTGGTTTCAAACTGCAGAACCGGGTGATCGATGCCGAACTCCTGGAAAAGCGCGTGATTGATTTTTTCCCGGAGTTGCCGGGTTTGACTGATGGGCTGGTCTTCAACAACCACATGACAGGAAAACGCCACGCCGGATGATCCCAGGCTCCAGGCATGGAGATAATGAACGCCTGAAATGTCCGGAAAATTCTGCAAAAAAGTTTGAACCGCCTGGATGTCCAGGTGCCCGGGGGTGGCGTTCATGAGAATGGCGGTGGATTCTTTTAAAATGGTCCAGCAGTTCTTCACGATAAATATCACGATCATCAATGACAGAAGCGGATCCAGCCAGTACCAGGTCTTGTAGATAAGAATCAGGCCGTTCAGGAGCACCACCACGGATGTCAGCATGTCTCCCATCATGTGAAGAAATGCCCCGCGCACATTCAGACTTTCCTTGGCGTCCCGGTGAAGCAGCCAGGCAGAAAAGCCGTTTCCGATGACACCGATGGACGCAATCCCCATGACCAGGCCGCCGGAAACGATCTCCGGATTTTTCAGCCGTTGAAATGCGCCGTAGACGATTATTGTGGATGCGCCAAGGAGAATCGCAACATTCAACATGGCTGCCAGTATCTCAGCTCTCCGGTATCCGAAGGTGTTTTGAAGGGATGCGCCTTTTTTGCCGATTTTGAGGGCGAAATATGAAATCAGGATCGCCGTAAAGTCGCTGAAATTATGCGTGGCATCGGAAATCAGGGCCATGCTGTGCGCCGCAATGCCGCCGATTACCTGTACCACCGGAATGATGAAATTCAGGGCAAGGGTGATCAAAAGCCTTGCGCCCGTGGAACTCTCCGAAATTTGGTGGTGATGCGAGCAGCCGCTTGAATGCCCCGCGGAAAGGGCGCTGTAATCCATCCCGGTTTCAGGCGCCCGATTTTCACTGTTACGGATGTCTTGAATCAATGTGGTAACCCTTCCTGTCTTCCCAGCTTCTTAATCCCCCTGGTTTCCTGTCTCAACCGGCAGTTTGGCATCATGCCATACGGTCCAGCCGTTGACCAGTATCCGGACCTTTGAAAATCCCAGGTTTTCCAGAAACAGCGACAGCTCCTTGCTCAGGTCGCAGGTATCTCCGTCGCAGTAGGTAATGATCACGGCATCGTTTGACAAATCCGCGGTGACATCCATCACCCGCTGCTCCGCTTCCTGCCACGGAATGCTAATTGCGCCTTGAATATGCCCCTTGGTGAATTCCTCAAAAGGTCGCGCATCCATAAACACCGCGCCTTTGGATTGGTGCAGGTTTTTTGCCTCATCCAGGGAAATGGCCATCTGCCGGCCGGACGGTGATGTCAGCCGCGCTTCCTGCGACCAGTTTCCCACCAACTGCAGCGGCGATGAACGGAAATGATTCGAAATCAAGGCCACCGCCACCGTCACCAGTACGATTACTGACAATTGCCGGATGGATCGGATCCACGGATGAAAGAGAATTTTTTGTGCCATGACGCTTTTCCTGCTTAAAAATTTATCATGAACGTTTCAATCACAATGACCGAAAAACACTTTTATATCATATTGGCCCAATGTTTCACACCCAAAACCTGAAATTTTCGTGCGAACCACAAGTTTCTTAGCGTCACAAAAAAGCGAGTGAATTCAGCACCGGAATCTTACGGTTTGCAGGTCAAGTGGCAGACGCCCGTGGGCGTGGCCATTGTAAAGGGGAAATATTTTTTCTTGAACCACAATGCCACGTTCACGAGGGAAATCAACACCGGCACTTCCACCAGCGGGCCGATCACCGCGGCAAACGCCTGGCCGGAGTTGATGCCGAAAACGGCGACAGCAACGGCTATGGCCAGCTCGAAATTGTTGGAAGCGGCGGTAAAGCTCAAGGTGGTGGTCTGCTCGTAGGTTGCCTTGAATTTCATGGACAGATAAAAGGATAAGAAAAACATGATGAAAAAATAAATGGGTGTGTCTCTTTTGTGGCAGATAGGAAATATCCTAATAACGGATAGTTAATCATTTTAAGTGAGCCCAATTGGGCTCCTTGTTGATAGTATAGCTTTTTTGCAGTCCGATATGCTACATGTTTTTTAGTCCGGAAAGGGTATCGATGTAGATTATGATGGATTTGTTTGGCAACGGTCATTTTCCGCTGGACAATATGCCGTTCTTTCGTTATAGAACAATGACGAAAGGAGTATGGCATGGACACGATAAGAGAACAACAAAGATTCTGTGATCGTGAGTTCACCGCACAAGAGGTATCGATGATCCGGGAAGTCGTGCAGACCTGCAAGGGGCTTAGCCGACTTGAGCTGGCTCACACGGTTTGCGAACTTCTGGATTGGAAGCGCCCGAGTGGCGGACTTAAAGCACGAGAATGTCGGGATCTGCTCGAGCGTCTGGAAGGCCAGGGGGCACTGAGGCTTCCGGAGAAGAAATCAAACGGATCCAAGACGGTCACAAAGCGTATTATCACAGCGGCAACCGAGCATTTCCTGAGCGCACTTACAGGCAGTGTAGGGGATTTTTTGCCATTGCAGGTGGAGCTGGTTCAAAATAAGCTGCAGCGGCAGTTGTTCCGTGAACTTGTGGGCCGGTATCACTATCTGGGATACGCGATGCCATATGGGGCACGTCTTCAGTACTTGGTCTACGTTGATTGGCCAGGGCGCGAGGTGGTAGGATGTGTGCAGTTTTCCTCGCCCGCCTGGCGGATAAAAGTTCGGGATCAATGGATCGGCTGGGACGATGCAAGCCGTAAGCTCAGGCTACAGCATGTGGTCAACAACAGCCGTTTTCTTGTTTTGGCACGGATTGACAATCTGGCCAGCAAGATGCTCTCCGGTGCTATGCGACATCTGCGCGGTGACTGGCTGGGTCAATACGGTGTGGAGCCATGGCTGGTGGAAACGATGGTGGCGCACCAACGGTTTCATGGCGGCTGCTACCGGGCGGCCAACTTTCAAGAGATTGGACAAACCAGCGGCCGAGGTCGCATGGACCGGACTCACCAACGTCACGGAGCTGAAGTGAAAACAGTTCTGCTCTACCCGTTGGTCAAACATGCCAGGCGAAAACTCGCGGGCGGTGAAAGATGAATGCATTGAGCAGAATCTCGTCGCTGAAACGGGAGTATGAGCAGGCATGGCAAAATTTTGATAATATTCTCGGATACATTGATGGCAATGAGGCGCTTGCAATGAGCCACAGCGAACTTGAACGTGAACTTGAAAAAAAGGGCCGTGAATTGATGCGTGTTTTGCTTCAGGAACACCTGAACAAGCGCAGCCCGGGCCAATGTGAACACCCCGTGAAAGACGCCGACGGGGTAGCACGTAAGCTCACGCGAGCTCAGCCGCGAGAGATCGAAACGGTGTTTGGCACCGTCACGTTAGAGCGTGTGGGATACGGCATGAAAGGCACTGAGAGCCTGCACCCATTGGATGCCGAGCTCAATCTGCCCGATGAGCGTTATTCGCTGGAGTTGCGCCGCCGGATAGCTATTGAGGCGGCCAAGAGCTCCTTTAACGAAACGATGGATAGCATCGACAGAGCTACCGGCGGCCATGTGCCCAAACGTCAAGTCGAAGAATTGGTCAAACGTGCAGCCCGGGATTTTGACGCCTTTTACGAGACACGGCATAGCGCCGCTGCCTCGAATGCAGATACCGGATCGGTGCTGGTAGTCAGTGTCGATGGTAAGGGTGTGACGATGCTCAAACGGGACCTGCGCCAACAGACCCGCAAGGCGGCTGAAGAACGCGCCCACAAGATGGGTACACGGCTTTCCAAGGGCGAGAAGAAAAACGCCAAACGCATGGCCTGTGTGGCAACTGTGTATACAATCGAGCCTTTTGTGCGCGCCCCTGAAGAAGTGATTGCCCAAACCGGTTGCACCCTTGCCAAGAGACCGCGTGCCGGTCCGGAACAAAAACGTGTGTGGGCCAGCTTGGAAAAGGAGCCCGAACAGGTTATAGCAGATGCATTAGCCGAGGCCCGCCACCGTGATCCCGCAGGAGAGAAGATCTGGGTGGCATTGGTCGATGGAAACAAACCCCGGATCCGCCATCTGCGTCGTATAGCCCAAGAAAATGAGATCGAGCTGACAATTGTTGTAGATATTATCCACGTCATCGAATACCTGTGGTCGGCCGGCAGGGCATTTCATCCTGAATCCGGGCCAAAGATAGAAAGCTGGGTGCAGCATCGGGCTACTTGAAGTGCTTCGAGGAAAAGCCAGCCTGATGGCTGGGGGGATGCGTCGCAGTGCTACACTTCGTGGTCTTTCGGCCAACGATCGAAAACCTGTGGACATCTGCGCGAACTACCTCCTGAGCTATGCGCCCTATCTTCATTATGATCGCTATCTCGACCAAGGATTGCCCATTGCATCAGGGGTAATCGAGGGGGCCTGCCGACATTTAGTAAAAGACCGCATGGATGTTACGGGTGCCCGCTGGAGCCTATCCGGCGCCGAGGCTGTGTTGAGACTGCGTGCCCTTCGCTCCAGCCATGACTTCGATGAATACTGGCCTTTCCATGAGACGTGCGAACATGAGAGAACCCATCAGGCTCGTTACGCTGGCGGCATCGTACCACCAACCACTGCTTCACATCCAAATCGTAAACGCGCTCATCTGAAAGTAATCAAGTAATTTAATAGAGAAGGTGTAATCAACTATGAACTATTAATTCTAACTATTTTGGGCTTGATGCAAAAGAGCCAAACCCAAAATAAATGCAAAGGGGGACGGCGATCCGAATCACATCCAGCGGCAGTTGAACAATGTATTCGCCCTTGAGGGAGAACATCACCAGAATGGTAAACAGAAGCGCAATCAGCGTGAGCGGGCTGATTTTGGGGATGAATCGCTCTTCATACCATTTTTTGCCCTTTGTTTTAAGGCCGATCCAGCGGGTGATCATTCCGGCAATAAAGGGAATTCCGAGATAGATAAACACGCTTTCGGCAATCTGGCCGATGGAGATATTGACGATCATGCCTTTAAGCCCCAGCCATTCGGGAAGCACCGTGATGAACACCCAGGCATAGACCGAGAAAAACAGGACTTGAAAAATGGAATTAAAGGCCACCAGCCCCGCGCAGTATTCCGTATCTCCGGATGCCAGCTCGTTCCAAACGATGACCATGGCAATGCAGCGGGCAAGGCCGATCAGAATCAGGCCCACCATGTATTCCTGATGACCGGATAAAAAGGCGATGGCCAGAAAAAACATCAAAATCGGGCCGATGATCCAGTTCTGAATCAGGGAGAGGAGCAAGACCCTTGTGTTTTTAAAGACTTCTTTCAGCTCCTCGTACTTGACCTTGGCCAGCGGCGGATACATCATCAGGATCAGGCCGACGGCAATGGGGATATTGGTGGTTCCCGCCTGGAACATGTTGATGACGTCCCTTACCCCCGGAGACAGGTATCCCCAGGATACCCCCACAAACATGGCCATGAAAATCCACAAGGTGAGAAAACGATCCAGAAATGAGAGTTTTTTGATGGCTGACATGAGGCCTCCATTTACAGCATTTGATGTGAAAGCGGTCAGAAGTCAAAATATAGTAATCAGTAGCCTGAAGGCAGAATCCGGACATGGCTCCCTTTATGAAACCAGCGGCGTCAGGATAAAGTATAGTCCGAGAAGGCCGATCAGGGCGCCGGCGCTTTTTCGAAACCAGTTTCCGGCGCCTTGCCAGGCGCTGTTTTCCAGAATGCGGCGCACCAGCGCCGTCGAACTTCCGGCGATAACAATGGGAATGCAGTGCCCCACGGCAAACAGCAGGATCATCAGCACGCCGCTGGCAATTTGCTGCTGAACCGTAATCACGGCCAGAATCGGCGCAATAAAACCGAAGGTGCAGGAACCGGAAAGCGTGCCGTACGCAACCCCCAGGCCCAGTGCGCCCAGGAGCCCCTTGAATTTCAGGCGGTGGAGAAAACCGCCGCCCAGGGAGCATCCCTTGACCCCGAACATGCCGAGACTGACCCAGACCAGCACCAGCCCCACCAGGATCTGCCAGTAATTGCCCACATCCCCCAGCATGCGGCCCAAAACCGCGCAGATAATGCCGACCGCGGCGATGCTGATAAACAGCCCGGTGGTGAATGCAATTGCGTACCGCATGGCCTGCAAGGGCCGGGGCTGCTCCTTCTGGCCGTCGATATAGGCGACCATCAGCGGAATGGATGCCAGGTGGCAGGGGCTGAAGAGCACGCTCACCATTCCCCATAAAAAACATCCAAGCAGGGCCAGGGTCGCGCCGCCCGTCATCCACTGGTTCACTGTCAGGAAAAAAGATGAGGTCATGATGTCTCCCGGCGTCTGGTTTACTTCACGCCCATTTTCGTAAGCTGGCTGACAATGTCTTCTTCACTCATAAACCCGACATGCCGATAAACTTCCCTGGCATCTTTGTCGAAGAAAATCTGGGTCGGAATGCCCCGAATGCCGAATCGTGTGGCCGGTTCCCGATCTTTCCAGACATCGAAAAAATGAATGACCGCCTTTCCCTGATATGCTTTTTCAACCTTTTCAATGATGGGTGCCATCATTTTACAGGGTATGCACTTGTCCGCGCCCAGATCCACCATGGTGACCATTCCTTTGGCAGGGATTTCACTGGCTTCCGCCGCGTGTGCCGCAGATGATGTCAGGCCGAAAAAAACCGGGGCGTGCGAAAGTCCGAAAAGAAAAATAAGCAGTCCCGCGACGATAAAAGATCCAGCTTGTGTCTTCATGTAATGGTTTTTCATTTTATTCCCTGCCAATGGGTAATTCCTGACAATCACAAATATATTACGCTTTGCTTGCGAACAGATTCTTGACGGCTTCCTTGACCGTTTGGACATCCGCGGCATCCAGATTGAAATTCTTGTTCTTTTCGATCCCCAGATCGGTCAGCACCAGATAATTGGGATTGGGGATCTTGGCGTTTGTTAAAATTGCCTTGGCGCAGCCCACCGCGCAGCCGTCAATGGCCACCATGGCCGGAACGTCCTTGGCGGACTGAACAAAGCCGGAAACGTTTCCGCCGATGCCGGCCAGGCAGAACATCTTCCCGAAACCTTCCTGGGTCAGTTCCACGGCAGCCCGGTTGGAAAGTTGACCTACGTTCGACCCTCCGGAACAAGCCAGGATCATGACGTTTTTATCCGATTTATCCGATGAACAGCTATTTCCAGACATAAGACGCCTCCTTTTATTTTGCGGCAGCCAGCCATTTCTTGATTTCATCTTTCTTGGGAATCTTGCCAACGCTTTTGACCTCGCCGTTTACGACCACGGCCGGGGTGCAGAACACGCCATAGCCTGCGATTTTCATCATATCCGTCACTTTTTCGACCTCGGCGGATATCCCGGCTTCGGCGATGGCTTCCTTAACCACTTTTTCGGTCTGATGACACTTGCTGCAGCCCGGACCCAGTACTTTGATTTCCATTACGATCTCCTTTCGGGTGATTTTTTTCTTCTTTGAATAAAACAGTTCAATCGTTCAGAACATTCGGGAGTTTTTCCACAAAAGCCCTGATCTCATCGCGCACCCTGCGGTAGGGGTTCACGCCTGCGGAATACGGCTCGATAAGATCCGGTTTCAGGTGGCGCGTCAGTCCTTCGGCCATCTGGCTTCGGCAGGTGTTGCCGGTGCATAAAAACAGTATTTTCAGTTTTTGTACGCCGATCTGCTCCGGCTTTTCGTTGAGGGAACTATTGCGACTGGTCATTTGCATTCCTCCGGGATTATATCAGGACGTTGAACAGATATCCGACGATCAGAATGCCAACGCCCACAACGCCGACAAAAGTGGCAATCAGTGTGGGTTTCAAGACTTTGCGAAGAATCACCATTTCCGGCAGCGAGAGCGCAATCACGGACATCATGAAAGCCAGAACCGTTCCCAGGGCAGCTCCTTTTTCGATCAGGGCGTGAACCACGGGGATGATGCCCGCGGCGTTGGAATACATGGGAATGCCGATCAGAACCGCGATCGGGACCGACCACCAGGCGTCTTTTCCCATGATGGAAGCCATGAAACCTTCGGGCACGTAGCCGTGAATCCCGGCGCCCACGGCGATTCCGACCACCACATAGATCCAGACCTTTCCTACAATTTCTTTGATGGCATCAAGACCATACTGAATCCGGTCCGCCCAGCTCAGGTCTTCTTCAACCATGCCGTTTCCGCCGGCCTGAATCTGAAGCACCCACTCCTCGAGATGCCGCTCCATGCGGAGTCTGCCGATCACCCACCCTGAAATCATGGCGATCAGCAGGCCGGTGCCAAGGTAAATAGCGGCCACTTTCCATCCGAACAGGCCATAGAGCAGCACCAGGGCGATTTCGTTCACCATGGGCGCTGAAATCAAAAAAGAAAAAGTGACGCCAAGGGGAACGCCGGTGGTGACAAATCCGATAAACAGCGGCACCGCGGAGCAGGAACAAAATGGTGTGACGATTCCCAGAAGCGCGGCCAGCACATTGCCGATGGATTCGCGTTTGCCGGCCAGAATTTTCCGGGTTTTTTCCGGGGTAAAAAATGACCGGACAATGCCAACGCCAAACACCACCAGGGTCAGCAGCATCAGAACTTTTGGCGTTTCAAAAATAAAAAATTCAATGGCGCTGCTCAGGTGGTTTCCTTCCGGAAGTCGCAGCACGGTATAGGTGATAAGATGGGAGAAATTTGCCAGTTCCCGGTAAATTAGCCCCCATAAGACCAATAAAGGGATCATATAAAGGACGTAGCGAAGGGCTCGGGATTTTTCCCCCGGATTAGCGGGCGCTCCCGGGTCGTCCGGCATCACCGTACAGCAGGATTGCGGATTGAGATCTTTCATACCAGTCCTTATTCTTTGCAGATATCTTCCCTGCGGATTTCAGGGAGTTTGTTGATCAACCGAACAATTTCCGGATCATCCTGAAGCCAGTGTTTAAGGCCTCCCAGCAGCATGGCGGCATATGGGCTGTCGGCGCCGTCCGCAAGATTGTAATTGACCCACAGACCGCTTTTCCGGCTGATGGTAAGGCCTGCGTCTTCCAGAATTTTCAATTGCCTGGATGCGGTTGGCTGAGGAATGTCCAGGGCCTTTTGAATTTCGCACACGCACATGGGCTTATGTTGAAGCATTTTGATGATCTTCAGCCGACTGGGATCCGAAAGGGCTTTCATGACTTTGATAAATTGATCCATGATGGTCTCCATATTCATTTTTATGAATATAAATATTTTGATATTCCATGTCAAGAAAGATTTAAAGAAATGTTATAAAACACATTATGAATATGATTAAGCTGCGGACAAATGATTTCGTGGCTCTCCGCAGGAATGGTTTAAGGCATTAAGCATCTATAATTTGTTCCGGGCAAAATAATCTTGACAGCAGCTTTGATAATAGTTACATGATTAGCTAACTGAACATCGGAAAATGTCGATGAAAAACACCCTTTCCCTGTTGAAGGCCCTTTCGGATCAAAACCGCCTGCGGGTGGTAGCCGCCCTTCTTTCCACCCATGAGATCTGCGCCTGTCAGATCAAGGAACTGCTGAAAATCACCGGTGCCACCGTATCCCGCCATCTGGCCTTACTGATCCGGGCCGGACTGGTTGATAGCCGAAAAGAGGGCAGATGGGTGTATTACCGGCTTCGGAAAGATCGGCCGGATGTCAAGGCATTAATTTCGTGGTTGAAACAAGAAATCGGGAATGCCGATGTCGTCAAGGCGGACCGGCTTATGCTGGATGAGACCGGTTCCTGTGAACTGATTGAAACATGCAGAAAACAGAGCAGACGTGATTCAGACAGCCGTCCTTGAACCATAAACCCATTTCTACTAAAAGCTCCTGAATCCATTCACTGTGGCGGTAAATGAAACGAGCCTTTTCACCACAATCCATTTATCGAAACTTCCTGCTGCTCATCGCTGGCGTGCTTCTTGTATTCCTTGCGGCCTGCAGTCGGGACGCTGACTACAAACAGGTCGACTTCTCCAAAAAAACAGAGGCATTGCGGACAGAAGGGGTCAATTCCGGCCGCCAAACCCTTCGGGTTGCCGTGGCGGCGATGATATCGCCGAAAGAAACATTTATCTATTACCGGGAGCTTATCGATTACATCGGCGTCAAACTGGATCGTGACGTTGTGCTGGTTCAGCGAAAGACCTATGGGGAGGTTAACGATCTGTTGAGCCGGAAACATATCGACCTTGCTTTCATCTGTACCGGTCCATATGTGACCGGGAACGAAAAATTCGGATTTGAGGCGATCGCCACCCCCGTCATCCGAGGCCAGCCCGTGTATCAATCCTATCTGATTGTTCACCGGGACAGTCCATTTCAAACGTTGGAAGACCTCAAGGGCAGGGATTTTGCGTTTACCGATCCGGATTCCAATACCGGTGCAACGGTTCCGCGTTACTGGCTTAAGCAGATGGGAGCCAAGCCGGAAAGCTTCTTCCGAACCATCACCTATACCTACAGCCACGATAACGCCATCATGGCGGTTGCCAAGAAGCTGGTGGATGGAGCAGCGGTGGATGGGCATTTGTGGGAGTATTACCAACTGCGAAATACCTTTTATTCGGATAAAACGCGTGTGATCAAAAAATCCGAGCCTTTCGGCAGTCCGCCCCTTGTGGTTTCGAACGCTCTGGATCCCGGGCTGAAGTCGGCCCTCGTTCACATCGTGTTGACCATGCATGAAGACCCCGAAGGGCTTCGGATCCTTTCGGGGTTGATGATCGACCGGTTTGAAACACCCAGAGCAGCGTGGTACGCTCCCGTAAAAACGATGATGGACCGGTTGTCTCAGGACGACGCAAAAGGTGGAGATGGCTCCAACAAGCCTTAAACACACGCTTCTTCTGGTTGTGGCCCTGCTCGTGGTCGTGCCGGGCATCGTCATTTCCCAATTGGTGACCCACAGCTACAGCATCGGTTTGATGGAATTGGCTGCGGCAAGGGCAGAACATATCGCGCACAATCTTTCCCTGGAAGCTGCCGACAAGATCCTGATCCATGAGCTTGTGGCCTTGCAGAAAATCCTCGATGATCAGATCGCCAGTGATCCATCGGTCGCCTACCTCTTTGTTGTCCGGGACGGCGTAATCCTGACGCATACCTTTTCCGATGGCGTTCCCCTTCAATTGATCCGGGCCAATACCACCGATACCGGCGGAACCTATCATATTGAAAAAATAGTCTCCCAGAAAGGTGAGCGGTATATCGACATTGCTTATCCCATTTTCGACGGCAGTGCTGGTATTCTGAGGATGGGTTTTTCCGAAACGCCCTACCACCGGCAGGTTCATCAGCTCTGGTTGCGGATGAGCGCCATTACACTGGGTATTCTGGTTCTGACTCTGGGGATGAGTCAGTGGGCGATCGGCCGGTTGATCCGGCCCTTGGGCGAATTGACCCGATATGCGGAACAGATCGATGTCGGCAATCCCGATCTTCGCATTGCGGTCAAGGGCGGGCAGGAGGTCACTCTGCTGACCGCTGCGTTTAATTCAATGCTGGTTCGTCTTCAGGACTATACCACGCGGCTGAAAGACAATGCTCGGCAGCTCGAAGTGAAAAACCAGGAACTGGAACGAACCCACAAACAGCTTGCCACCTCTTTTTCCATTTCACAGAAAATTTCAGCGCTTTCCGGACTGGATCAAATCAGTCCGTTCCTGATCCAAGCCATGAAGGATGTGGTACCCTGCCGCAACGTGAATCTATTGGTATTTAACGGTATGGCACGAACCGTCCATTTGACCACACCCCGTCAGGTCCGGGAACTCGATCCATCATTTTACGATCGGGTTTATGACATATTCGATCGGTACAAAGACCCGACTTTCTTCAAATGCTCCGAGATCGAACCCTGGCGTTTGCCGGGTCTGATGGGTGTCGAAGACCGGGTCGCGCTCTTTCCCATCCGGCACCATGACATGATGATCGGGGTTATGCTCGTTGCATGCCACAGGGAATGTTCCTGTGTCAGACGGGAACTGGATGTCGTGGCCATGATCCTGCATCAGACTGCCGGAACCATCCATCGTGCCGGTATTCACGAAGAGCAGTTGCGGGAACTTCGCCAGCGCCTGGATATCGATTCCGGTCTTGGCGAAATTGTGGGAAAAGACCCCAAAATGCAGGTGTTGTACAGGTTGATTGAAGATGTGGCGCCCACAGATGCCACGGTCCTGATCCAAGGGGAAAGCGGAACCGGAAAAGAACTGGTGGCCCGGGCCATTCACAATGGCAGCCATCGGGCGCAAAAACCCTTTGTGGTCATCAATTGTTCGGCGTATCCCGCAACGCTCCTGGAAAGCGAACTGTTCGGTCATGAAAAAGGGGCCTTTACCGGCGCCATCAAGCGCAAGATAGGACGGTTTGAACAGGCCGACGGAGGAACCGTCTTTCTGGATGAGATCAGTGAAATCGATCCGACGGCCCAGACCAAGCTCCTGCGTGTTCTTCAGCAGCAAACCATCGACCGGCTGGGCGGTGATCGGCCCATCAAGGTCGATGTACGGATTTTGGCTGCAACCAACAGGAATCTGGCCCTGGATGTGCAACTGGGAAGATTCCGGGAGGACTTGTATTACCGATTGAACGTGATTCCCCTTCATATCCCCCCGTTGCGGGATCGGCCCAAGGACATCCATCTGCTGGCCAGGCATTTTCTGAACCACTTCGCCTGCGAGCAGAATAAACAAATCCACGGGTTTCGATGCGAAGTCCTGAGGAAGTTCATTGACAACCCCTGGCCAGGCAATGTTCGCGAGCTGGAAAACAGTATCGAACATGCGGTGGTGCTGGCAAAAGGGGACCAGATCGAACTGAGTGATCTGCCGACATCCCTTCTCGAAGCCCAACCATTTGAAAGCACGTCCCTGACCATCATCGAAACTGAAGAACGGGCCATTCGAAAAGCCCTGGAAGATAATGACTGGAATAAGACGGAAGCTGCCAAAAAACTCGGCATCAGCCGCAGCAGCCTTTATGACAAACTGAAAAAATTGCGGATTGCTCCCCTCTCGACTGAATAGCTGTGGCGAAAAAACTTGTAAGAGCGGGAAGCGTGAAGATCGGAACCATTTTGCGACTTCCCGCGCTTACGGCTTCATGATGTATATGAACAGATGTCCGCGCTTCAATCGTATGTCCGAATCCTGGACTTTATAACATTCTGATTAAACACACTATTTATATATTCTATAATTTGCTGTCCAGTTTTCGTACATATTGCTCACCGTTTTATTGGGATCGCCAATCTATTGATTTATGAATTAAATTCATTTTCTTCAAAGCCTTATAAACCTGCAGGAATCAGATTATCCCAGTAGTTTCAAAAATATAAAATCATTTTTAGGGTTGTTGCACGGATATTCTCCTGTCTGCCAAATCTTCCATTCTTCATTCCTGGTCCTATTTTTGCATTGTCAATCCTCAACATCGGCATCCATAAATATCAGGTCAATTGCAAGTTCTTAAAGACAACAGCCATCGAAAAGTTCTTTCGTGCTTTTCGTGAGTTCGTGGTTCATCCCATCTTTTTCCTCGGCAAAAATAGCAGCAGGCAGAATGACAGCAAATAAAATTGCAATTCTAGGGAGCGACTCCGCTGATGCGGCGGCTCTGTGCCGTTTGATCGAAAAGGAAGCTTATCAAACGGAGATCTATTCCAGTTTGCCAGCCCTGGAAGAGGGACTTGCATTGGCCCCATGCCTGGCAGTCATTCTGGATGTGGACAGTGTGCTCCTTGACAACCATACGATTCGAAACCTGAAAGCATCCAATCCGGCTGTTTCCTTCCTGATGGTCTCGCGTGAACGGTTTCATCCCGAGCTGCAGGAATCCATCAGTCATATTCTGTATGCCTGTTTGAAAAAACCAGCGGATTCCGATGAGATCTCCTACCTGCTGAAAAGTATTTGGGATGTCGCGCCGGGCAGACACCCGAATGAGCCAGGAAGTGAAACCGGGTGACTATTGAAACGTCATCGAAAAACCCATTACCAGCAAACATCGGAGGTAAATTTGTGCAGTATTTCGAGTACAAGGCAAATTGCCGGACAAGTTCTTAACAAAAAATGGAGGGGTAAAGCGCATGGCAAAGGATCATGAGAATGTGTACACTGAACAATCTGCTGCCAAGCAGCCGAAAAAAGAGCAATTGTGGGGGGAGAACCTACTTCAGGCCGAGAGAAGGAAGCTTCTGCAAAATATCATAGTGGGAGCTGCAACCATGTCCTGCGCAACGCTGGGATTAAAGGCGGTAGCTCACGCTTCAACGCCAGATGCCGATACGGGGAAGGCCCATCCCCTGAACGCGCCGGGGGCTCTTGCCGATGGCAACATACTGGAGCGCATGCGCCATGACTTGTTGCGGGCGATGAAAAAGCCCGTTTCGGAACGCAAGTGGGTCATGGTCATCGATCAGCAAAAATGCATCGGGTGTCGCGCCTGCAACATTTCCTGCAACTCTGAAAACAATCTTCCGCCGGGAGTCGTCTATCGCCCGGTGCTCGGGCAAGAGGTGGGGAAATATCCAAATGTCGGTATGATATTCACTCCCAAGCCATGCATGCATTGCGACAATCCGCCCTGTGTTCCGGTATGCCCGGTGAAGGCCACCTGGAAGCGGGAAGATGGAGTCGTTGTCGTCGACTACAACATTTGCATCGGCTGCCGCAATTGTCTGCTGGCTTGCCCATACAGCGCAAGGACTGCGGATTTCGGTGAATTTTACGGCATGGGCACGCCGGAAATCATGGCTTACGAAACACGTCCGAACTATGAATACAGCAAGGAATGGAGGCGAAAGCCACACAGTGATGATTCTCCGGTGGGCAATGCGCGTAAATGCCAATTCTGCTTGCATCGACTCCGGGAGGGGATGCTTCCCGCCTGCGTGACCACCTGCCTGGGTGGGGCGACCTACTTCGGGGACAATAATGACAAAAGTAGTCTTGTGCATAAGCTGCTGGGATCATCCCGGGTGAGGCAGTTGAAACCGGAGCTCGGAACCCGACCATCCGTATTCTACTTAATATAAAACGGCGGAGGAGAAACGATGGAAAAATCAACAAAGTGGATTGTCTGGGGCATCTGGCTCATCGCCATGGCATGGGGATTGTTCGGCGTTTCGCAGCGCATGCTTAACGGGGAGTTGCAGGTCAATTACGGCAGCTACATCCCGTGGGGTCTCTGGGTGGTAGGCAAGGTGTATTTGGTTGGACTGGGCGTGGGCGCCTCTCTTTTTGTCTGGATTGTCTATGCCTTTAACCTGAAGAGGTATTTCCTCCTGGCGCGGCAGGCCCTGCTCGTCTCCGCCATTGCCTTGCTGATGGGAATGGCCGTGATTTCATTCGATCTGGGCCACATCTGGCGTGCCTTCGAACCTTTGTACCGTCCTCAATTTCACTCGCTGCTGGCCTGGGCGACGTGGCTGACCGTCATTAACCTTCTGTACGTCTTACTGGTGTTTTATCTGGACCTCACTTCCAAAGCGGAACTCGGATCGCGGCGCACCCTCGGCTGGATCGGGATATTCCTGGGAATTGCGTTTTCAGGCGGCAACGGTGCGGAATTCGCCGCGTTGATTGCCCATCCTTATTGGAACTCCACACTGGGGCCGATCCTTTCCATCGCGGGGGACTTACTTTCCGGATTCGCCCTGGTGCTTTTGCTGGCTGCTTACTTTCACAAGGAGTTGCTTGAAAATGATGCTCAGTCACTGTCCCTTCTCAGCCGGATCGTCCTGGCCCTGATTCTCACCGTACTTGTCCTCCAGTGGTCCGAGTATTCCATCTCGGCATGGTACGGTGTGGGACAGGAGACGATGCCGCACACCAATGTCCTGTTTGGGTCCTCCTGGTATCTTTTCTGGATCGGGCAACTGCTTATCGGGTCCATCATCCCCGTTTGCATCCTTCTGTGGCAACCGGCGAGCCGCGTTGCTGCCGGAATAGGCGGGTTGATCGTGGCGGCAGCCTATTTTGTGGCCCGCTACAATCTGGTTCTCCCCGGGCAGACGACCCCTACCTTCGAGGAATTGCAGAATTCCTACACGGATTCCCGACTTACCTTCTCGTATTCGCCATCATCCGTCGAATGGGCTGTTCTCATATTCTGTGTGGCACTTGGAATCGGCATGTTCGTTTGGGGCCGGCGCCTGGTGCCGTTGTTTGAAGCCCATCACATTGCTCAAAAAGGAGGCCGATAAGACCATGAAGAAGCTTAACTGCGATGAGATCACCAGCAAGCAGGCCTTGCTGGACCATAATTTGGTCGAAGAGCGGACGGAAACAAAAGGCATGACTCGCCGGGCATTTTTCAAGAGCAGCGCCCTGGTGGGCGGCTGTGCTGCATTGGCAGCCCAGGTCGATGCGCTCGCCGGGCTCTTTGCCTCGGGCGCCGTGGCCGCGGAAAATGAGAAATTCGCTCCGTACGTTCTCGCCCAGCCCCAGAATATGATCTATACGACCTGTCTGCAATGTCATACCGGTTGTCAGCTCAAGTTTAAATTCTGGGATGGAGCCCTGGCCAAGATCAGCGGGAACCCCTACAGTCCCCAGGACTATCTGCCTCACATCCCTTACGATACCAGGCCCGAAGACACGGCAACCATCGACGGCAAGCTGTGTCCCAAAGGCCAGGCCGGCATCCAGACTTATTACGACCCATACCGGGTCCGGAAGGTGCTCAAGCGGGACGGAGAACGCGGCTCGAACCGGTGGAAGAGCATTCCCTTCGACCAATTCATCAAGGAAGTCGTTGAAGGGGGCAAGCTGTTCTCGTCGGTCGGCGACAAACGCGATTATCCGGGATTTCAGGATGTCATCGTGCTAAAAGACCCTGAAGCGGGTAAGAACATGGCCGAGGATGCCAAAAAGGTCGGCAAGGGCACCATGAGTGTCGAGGACTTCAAGGCCAAATACAGCCAGCATCTAAATGCGCTCATCGATCCAGATCATCCGGATTGGGGACCGAAGAACAACCAGTTCGTGTTCATGGCCGGCCGTATCCAGCCCGGTCGCGCGGAGCTCATGCAGTGGTTCACTTACAAAGCGGCGGGATCTGTGAACGCCTACGAGCACACGACGATTTGCGAGCAGTCGCACCATCGGGCCTACGCCATGATGACCGGCGGCAAGACCGGCCATATGAAGCCGGATTTGATGAATTGTGAATTCGTTCTGTTCTGGGGAACGGGAGCTTATTCCGCCAATTTCGGCATGACCAACATGGCCGAGAAGGTGACTTCGGGTAAGGTGGAGCGCGGCATGAAGACGGCCGTGGTCGACCCGAGGCTCTCCAATGACGCGGCCAAAGCCGACTGGTGGCTGCCGGTCAAGCCTTCCGAGAACCTGGCACTGGCCATGGCCATGATCCGCTGGATCATCGAAAACCGGCGCTTCGACCAGCGCTACCTGGAAAATGCCAACAAAGCCGCTGCGGTTGCAGACGGGGAGCCGACCTGGAGCAATGCCGCCTATCTCGTCAAGATCATAAACGGCCATCCTTTGGAGCTGCTCAAGGCTTCGGAAGCCGGTGTGGGCGGTGAGAAGGAATTTGTAGTGAGCCGCGGAGGGGCACTCCTGCCCGTCGATCCCGCAAACAACACATCGGCGGTGGAAGGAGACCTGTTCGTCAAGACCACAGCCGGATCCTTCGAGGTAAAGAGTGCTTTTCAACTCCTGACCGAGGAGGCGTTATCCAAGTCGTTGCAGGAATATGCCGGGCAATGCGGCATCGAGCTTCAGACTATCATCGAAGTGGCACGGGAGCTTACCTCGCATGGCAAGCGTGCCGCCATCGAGATGTACCGGGGACCCGTGCAAAACCCGGATGGCTATTATGCCGGGTGCGCCATCATCACCCTGAATGTTCTGCTCGGCAACGCCGACTACATCGGCGGATTGATCCTGGGAGGCGGAGAATGGAAATCGTTCGGAGTTGCTTCAAGCCCTTATGATTTCTCCAAGATGTTCCCCGGAAGCCTCACCAGTTTCGGGGTGAAAATCACAAGAGAAGGAACCCGCTACGAGGATTCCACCCTGTTCAGAGAGCACGGGTATCCGGCCAAAAGGCCCTGGTATCCTTTCACCGGCAATATCTATCAGGAAATCCTGCCGTCCTTTGCCACAGGGTATCCTTATTCCGGCAAAATCCTGTTTCTGCACATGGGTACACCCGCCCTGTCTATTCCCGGAGGCAATCAGCAGATCATCCAAATGCTCAAGGACCCGGACAAGGTGCCTTTGTTCATTGCCTCGGATATCGTCATCGGCGAAACTTCCATGTACGCCGACTATATCATGCCCGACCTGACATACCTGGAACGATGGGGAACTCCCGGATCGACTCCGGATGTGCCCACTCGGCTGAGCAAGGTACGCCAGCCCGCGGCAATTCCCCTGACCGAAGATGTCACGGTGGATGGCGAGAAAATGCCCCTTTGCATGGAAGCGTTCCTCATTGGGGTGGCCAAACAGCTTAAACTGCCCGGATTCGGTAAGAACGCATTCGGGCAGGGGATGAACTTCGACCGTCCCGAAGACTGGTATCTGAAGCTCATGGCCAATCAGGCATTCGGAAACAATGAAAATGACGCCGTGCCCGATGCCGATGACCGTGAAATCGAGCTCTTCCGGCAGGCCAGACGGCATCTTCCCAAATCGACATTCGACGAAGAACGCTGGAAGAAGGCCCTCAGGTCCGAGACGGAGTGGCGCAAGGCGGTCTATGTTCTCAACCGGGGCGGCCGCTTCGATGGTTACGGAAAGGCATACGGAGCCAAAACCGTGTCTTATAATGGTTTTGGAGGAATGTTTCAACTCTTCGTGGAGCAAGTGGCCAAACAGAAAAACAGCCTGAGCGGAACGCATTTCAGCGGCCTTCCCGTGGCGCGCGGCGAATGTGATGCAGCGGGCAACGCGCTGGTGCACCAGAACGGCTATCCGCTCAGATTGTTCACCTTTAAGGAGCCATTTGGTGGCCAGTCCCGTACCATCTCCAATTATTGGAGCAACATCGCGCTTCAGCCGGAGAACAAAATCTGGCTCAACCGCGAGGACGCCAAACGTCTCGGCCTTAAACCGGATCAGCGGGTGCGCATGGTTTCCCAGGTGAATCCGGAAGGCAAGCTCAATCTTATGGATGGTGAGAAGCGGGTCCTGGACATGATCGCGCGGGTGGAGGTCAAGGAAGGCATTCGTCCCGGGACCGTTGCGGCGTCATGGCACTACGGACACTGGGCCTATGGTTCTAACGACGTGGTCGTGGACGGGCATCTGATTAAGGGCGACAGGCGCAGGGCCGGAGGCATCTGTCCCAATCACCTGATGCAGGTGGACCCAGTGGTCAAGGACGTGTGCATTACGGACCCCATTGGGGGCAGCGCATCCTTTAGCAGCACCATGGTAAACCTCTTGGCGGTTAACGAATAGAAATCCTTGATCAAGGGAGGCGCTTTTGCCGCCTCCCTTTCTTGTGTACATACAAACGTGATCATAAGAACCATGCGACAGCTTGTGATGAAATGGTGGGGATGCTTCGTGCGCGCAGTCATACTGGCTGCCTTGGTGTCCTTGGCCCTATTCTTTGTCGGCCATTCGGTGCACGCTGGACAATCATCGTCTCAGGGAAAAGTGCTGTTTCTTGACATCAATGGTCTTAACCTGCTGCTGCAGTTTGATCCGAATCTCTTGCTGATCGATGTTCGCACGCCGGAAGAGCTGACCGGCCCCCTGGGCCAGATTCCCCAATCCCGAAATGTAACCATGCAGGAAATAGAAAAAAACCCGGAGCAGTTCCTGCGCAACAAGACACTGGTTCTCATTTGCAGGACTGGGCATAGAAGTTTGAAAGCGGCACAACTGCTCGCGGATCACGGTTACATCGTCTATACGGTTAACGGAGGGATGAAGGATTGGCGACAACTGCATCCACCTACGCCAACGCCCGCAATAGAAGCTCCGCTAAAAAAACCTCCCGTGCCCGGCACCGATGATAATATAAAAAAGCAGTCGCCACAGGAAAACGAAAATCGGCAGCCTCCTGAGAAGAAGTTCTTTGACAGCAACATGGGCTGTTAATGCTGTCGCGTATCCTGGCCAGTTGGTGGAAAAGCGCCCGAAAAAAGCTGAGGGTGGTTCCATAGCGGCCAGGCCAATTGAACATTTAAGATATCGGTGCAGGAAACCTTGATGCAACCTTTTGAAACCCTGCTCAGTGCATCGGCCGAGGCCCATGGCCATCTCTGTCCCGGACAGGTGATCGGCGTTCGAATGGCCATGCTCGGATGCCGGCTGATTGGCCTTGACGACCCTACGCGTAGAGATCAGCTCAAAAAGCTGATTGTTTATGTAGAGATGGATCGGTGCGCGGTGGATGCCATCGCCCATGTCACCGGCGTAAAGCTGGGGCGCCGGAGTCTGAAATTCATGGATTACGGCATCATGGCAGCCACTTTCCTGAACCTGGAAACAGCCCGGGCCTTCCGGGTGCTTTCAACCGAAGAGGCTCGGGCCTTGACCTGTGTTTACGCTCCTGAAATTGCCGGCAATGGCAGCAGTCAACTCGAAGCCTATAAGCGAATGCCGGAAAGTGTCCTGTTCAGGGTTCAAAAGGTTCGGGTGAATATCGATGCATGGGACCTTCCCGGTCCCACCCGGCGCAAAATCACCTGCAGCATCTGCGGGCAGGTGGTCCGGGACGGAAAGGAGTTGATGATTGACAACGACCCGATATGCCGTCCCTGTTCGAATCAATGCTATTTTTCTCACGCCCAGGAAGTGACCTGGCCTGGCATGGACGGGTCACCCTGAGATGTCCATCTACTCGGCAACAATAAAAACAGGTCAGTATAGCCTGCCCGGCTGGCGCGGCTCGAAAGCCTCCATTCATAGCGAACGCCTATATGAGAGATTGCCATGTTAAAAAGAATAAAAGTTGAAGACGCCGTCGGAACCCACCTGGCCCATGATATCACGGAAATCCGGCCCGGAGAGTTCAAGTGCCCTGCGTTCCGCTTTTTTGGGTGCCTGGCTGCGGCCTGCATCATCGGATCACCGTTCTCGATCTTGTTGCTGCCCGGAATTCTGGCAGGAGAGAAGATCGGAAAAAAGGAGCTGGCTTTTTTCGGTCATGGCGGCCTTTGCAAAGACTGCCCCCAATGCAGTTATCCCCATTGCCCCTTTGGAAAAGGCATATAGAAAAGGAGGGAAATGAGATGAGAAAAATCTTGATTTTAGGCGCCGGAGCCGGCGGCACCATTGTCGCCAACATGCTGCGCAAGGAACTTGACGAAGCGGAATGGCAGATCACCATCATCGACCGGGACGAACGCCATCATTACCAGGCCGGATACCTGTTCATCCCTTTCGGGGTGTACGGAGAGCAGGATGTCTTGAAACCCAAGAAAGAATTCATTCCCCAGGGCGTCGAGTTTGTGGTCGATAAGGTGGTGAAAATCGACCCCGGAGAGCGGCGCGTGGAAACGCTTAAAGGGCACCATGAATACGACTGGCTGGTGATCGCAACCGGCTGCGACATCCAACCTTCTGAAATCCCCGGCATGCTGGATGGATGGAGAAAGGACGTTTTTGACTTTTACACCTTGGAGGGAGCCATGGCGCTACGTAAGCGTTTGAAGTATTTCACCTCCGGCAAGGTGGTGCTGAATATCGCCGAATTTCCCTACAAATGCCCTATCGCCCCCCTGGAGTTCGTGTTCATGGCGGACTGGTTCTTCACCGTAAACGGGGTCCGGGATAAGGTCGAAATTGAATTCGTCACGCCGCTCGACAATGTTTTCACCAAACCGGTGGCGGCCAAGGCCCTGGCAAACGTGGCTGAAAAGAAAAACATCAAGGTGACGCCTTTTTTTGATCTGGCCCAGGTCAATGCCGGAGAAAAAACCATCGAATCCCACAAGTGTCAGAAAGTCGGCTACGATTTGCTGGTGTCCATTCCGCCCAACATGGGTGCCAAGGCCCTGATCGATTCGGGCGTCAGTGATCCCGTAGGGTTTGTTCCCACGGACAAACATACGCTGAAGGCCGCCAACTTCGATCGGGTCTATGTGATCGGAGACACGACCAATGTTCCCACGTCCAAGGCAGGCTCCGTGGCCCATTACATGGCCTATACCGTGGTTGAGAACCTGGTGCGCGAAATCGACGGCCATGAACCGCTGCCCAAATTCGATGGCCATGCCACCTGTTTTCTGGCATCGGGTTTTGAAAAGGCGATTCTGCTGGACTTCAACTATGCGGTCGAGCCCTTGCCGGGCAGTTTTCCGTTTCCTGGCATGGGACCCTTCAGCCTGCTTCAGGAAAGTCTCAGTAATCATTGGGGCAAAATGATGTTTCGCTGGGTTTACTGGAATCTGATGATGAAGGGGCTGGATTTACCCCTGGAACCGCAAATGAATCTGGCCGGCAAAATCCGCCCGTCTGCCTGAAGGAGGTGCTCTTTATGACAAACGAAGAACTGATTGTCCAGCGCCTGGATCAACTGGAAAGCCAGATACAACCCTTGACTGCGTTTGCCAGGGCCGCTGGGGAACTGCGCGAGGAACTGGCTCCACGGGTCAACGAAGCTGTGTCAGCGCTCATCGCCGAATTGGCCGATGTCGAAGCCGACTTTCGGGTGGAAGATCTGGTTTTTTTGGTCAAAAAACTGATGCGCAATATCAACAACCTGAATTTTGCTTTGGATCAATTCAAAAACCTGGTTGATTTTGCCTTGACCGCCGAGCCGCTGCTGAAAACCAGCGTGCCGCAACTCATTTCCTATGTGGATAACCTGGAGCAAAACGGCGTGTTTCGTCTGATCACGGTCGGCACGGAAGTGCTGAAGAAAGTCGGGTCAACATACTCTGTTGAGGAGATGCGGCAGATCGGAGATGGCTTGGTGCATTTCATCGGCATCCTGAAAAAATTGACGGCGCCCGCAGCGCTGGATCTGCTGGACAGGGCGGCCGAGCTTCCCGCCCGGGTGGATGTCACCCACGCGCAACCAGTTGGCTTTTGGGGCATGATCGGAGCCATGGGCGACAAGGAAATCCAGCAGGGACTGGGTGTGTTGATGGAGATCACAAAGGGCCTGGCAACGCTGAAAACGCAGCCATAGTACTTTCGATAAAGCCAAACACCGAACCAAGTCTCTTCATTATCAGAATGGGGGACCGAAAGGGGGCATCCAATGACCGATGATGTTCAATTTGAATGTACAGTCTGTCACAAAGATTGCAGAATCCATCCCGGGGAAACCATGACCGCATGCCGGCTCTGCGGTCGTCTGCATTGTTCGGACTGCGTCGATGAATTCGGCAACTGCGTGGAATGCGCCGGCAAACAATCCCCATCTCCTTCTCAGGGAAAATGATATTTTAAAAAAGGTTCCTCTTTAGTTATGAACATTTATGACGTGATCATTATCGGGGCCGGCCCCGGCGGATTGGCCTGCGCCGTCAAGTCCAGTCAACTGGGGTTGCGCTATGTATTGCTGGAAAAGGGCGTCGATGTCTTCCAGGGGATTATTGACTCTTATCCCCGGGGCAAAAAAGTGTATCCAACTATCCCGAAAGGCGAAACGGAACCCTTTGCCATACCTGAGTTAATGCCTGATGAAACCCACGCTCCGATAGAAGAGTATTTGAAAAAAATCGCTGCCTGTATTCAAAAATATCAGATTCATGTGTCCCTTGGCGAAGAATTTCAAGAGATTAAAAAAGACAAAGGAATGTTTACCCTGATGACGTCCAGGAATCATTACCGGACGCATTCCGTGGTGCTGGCTTTCGGAAGCAATATTCCGGTTGATTTGGGTATCTATGGCGAGGCCAAGACCGTTGCCCGAAAACTCGAAAATTCCGACGATCATTTGGGCGCGCCAACGCTGGTCATTGGCGGTGGGAACGCTGCCGCGGACGTTGTCGCGACATTATCGGAGGCGAAACGGGCGGCTGGCGATGCCACGCCTGTTTACTGGGCCCATAAGATGGAGAATTTTACAATCAATAAGGATGTGGCCAGAGATCTGGGTGAGGAAATTCTCCTGGGGGGACATATCAAAATTTTGCAGGGCGCCATACCCAAAATCGGCGAGTTGGACGAAGAAGGCGTGGAGCACCTTTTAATACAGACCCAGGCGGTTGATTTCGGCCAAGGTGTCAAGTTCCAGCAGTGGATGAGTTTCCCCATGAAACATGTGATCGCCTGTATCGGAACTCAGGGCCCGTCACGCGTGTTTGATCGTATCGGGTTGCAGCAAATCACTTGCACGGAAGGCATTTGCAAAATCGGTAAAACCGGTGATCGCCTGATCATGCTAACGCCCGATTTCCAAACCAGCCAAAAGGGCATTTATGCCATCGGCGGTGCCGTGAGCCCGGCGTATATCGAAATCCAGGAGGAAGGCAACTTCCGGGAGCGTAAGCATTCGAATTTGATCTATACGGCTGTTCGGGATGCGGTCGTGGCCGTATCGCATATTGCATCCGTTATTTTTGCTTGACGGGCAACACGGACAGGGTTACAAATCGATACAGGAATATATCATGAAAGAATTCATCATATTGCCCGCAGGAGGCGTCCCATGCTGCTCGAAAATTATGAACTGGAAGTTTTTAACTCAAAATGCAATCCCAGCGCCATGTCCGTTCACTGTTTTGCGCACCTCGGGCAGGATGTCTCCGCGGCCCTGCCATACCTGAATACGCTTCTTGGCGGTTTTGAATATTTACGGGATCCGCCGTCCGTCACCTTCAAGGTCCAGGGCAAGCTCATCACGGTTCATGGCCGCAAGATCGCGGTCAATGCACTGAAGGATGAGGCGGAAGCGCGCAAAATCATCGAGTGGCTCAAGCGGGAGATCAACGACGCCTGGGACCGGCGGGATCAGATCGCGCCCAGTGTTCAGGCAACCCCCCGGCCCGGGCTGCTTGATATTTTAAAGCTTCTGCCCAAAACCAACTGCAAGGCCTGCGGCGAGCCCACCTGCATGGTCTTTGCCGCCAGAGTTGCCGAAGGCGCCAAAGGCAGCCAAGACTGCCCAGAGCTTATCCCGGATGCGCGATCTGTGCTGGACGGCTATCTGGGGCAGTTCCATTTTCCGGATTAAGGGATAGATCGAGCGCTACGGACATTCTTCAGACAATTTCCGCATTATGACCGCTTTTCAGCAATCATTCATTCCCAGGCATTTCTGGGGATGAGGTCACCCTCGTGGTCGTCAAATTCACGGAATAAGGAATCCTATCAAGTCATGCCTTTTCACTGGAATATGAATCCCATCCTTTTTGAAGTTGGCCCTTTGGCAGTCCGCTGGTACGGGGTCTTTTTCGCGGCTTCATTTCTGGCGGGCTATAAAATCATGCAGTGGATTTACGAACGGGAAAAAAGGCCGGAAAATGAGCTGGACAACCTTTTTGCGGTGATGTTTATCGGTGTTGTGATAGGTGCGCGCCTGGGGCATTGCCTGTTTTACGACCCGGGTTTCTACCTGAGCCACCCCATCGAGATCCTCAAAATCTGGGAAGGCGGATTGGCCAGCCACGGTGCCGCGCTCGGCATACTGGCATCGCTGTTTGTGTTTACGCGGCGATACGATCGTCCTTCCTATCTCTGGCTGCTCGATCGCATCGTCATCCCCGTTGCGCTGGCCGGCTTTTTCATCCGCCTGGGAAATTTCTTTAATTCGGAGATTGTCGGAATTCCCTCAACCCGAAGCTGGGCCGT
>JACRBZ010000034.1 GCA_016219185.1 Deltaproteobacteria bacterium | reverse complement strand
GCACCATATGAGAAAGGCGTTAAGATTTCTGGGAAAGAAAAATCAGACCTTGAGCAACGATTACAACGATCACCCGTTCTGCACTGGTGGGATATAACAATTTACCCTAAAACGGTAAATTTGTAAATTCTTTCTCCCTAATAGATGAACGCTACCCCTGCATATAGGGTTTTTTCTTCGGACGCGGTGATATAGAAGATGTTGGGGAGGAGAACTCAAACAATGCGTAAACTGCGGGATTTGAAAAGCAAACGGATGCAATTGATCCAGCTTGTGGTAAAAGGTTTCAAATCCATCCATCCAGATGGACAGCTCATTAATTTCGGTGACGTCACAGTGCTTCTGGGACCCAATGGCGCCGGCAAAAGCAATCTGGTGTCGTTCTTGAAAATGCTGAACTTCATCGCCCGTGAAGAGCTACAGATTTTTATCGGCAAGCAGGGTGGCGCGGATGCGCTGCTGCACTATGGCTCAAAGCACACGGATGCAATCGAGTTTTCTCTAATCTTAAAGCAGGAAGCCGAGAATACGATCCTTTCTACCTACAGCGTATCACTGACTCATGGAATGCCCGACAAACTTTTCATTGCCAGAGAACAGGTAACGCGCCAACAAGTGGGCGAAAAAACAGGCCAGAAGTATTTTCTGGATAATGGAAACAGTGAATCCGGATTATTCAAAGATCGGAGAACTACCAGCAAAATTTTGCTGTCCGCACTGGGGAGTATTCGGACTTACCAGTTTCATGACACCTCGGACACGTCCAGAATCAGGGCGAATGGCTATATCGATGATTCACGCTATCTTCGAAGTGATGCGGGCAATTTGGCCGCCTTTCTGAAAATGATGAAAACCGGACCAAAAACCAAGCGATATTATGAAAGAATCGTCCACCACATCCAAAGAGTTATGCCTCAATTCGGTGATTTTGATCTTGAGACAATCACAGGAAATGATCTTTATGTACGCCTGAACTGGAAGGACATATCAAACGATTTTCTGTTTGGACCGCATCAGATTTCTGATGGAACTTTGCGGTTCATGGCTTTGGCAAGCCTGCTGCTCCAGCCTCCGACGATATTGCCGGATACAATTGTGCTGGATGAGCCGGAATTGGGGTTGCATCCTGCCGCCATTGCTGAATTGGCCGGAATGATCCGCATGGCCTCAAAAAATGCCCGGATTGTTGTTGCCACGCAATCCACTCGCCTTGTGGATGAGTTCAATGCCGGCGAAATAGTCGTTGTTGAGCGTGACGAGATGCGCGATTGCAGCGTTTTCAAACGCCTGAATGAGACGGAATTGGGAGATTGGCTTTCCCGTTACAGCCTCTCGGAATTATGGGAAAAGAATGTGCTGGGGGGGCTCCCATGAGTATCATTCGCTTGCACATGACAGCAGAAGGACAAACCAAGCAGGTATTTACCAGAAAAATTCTGGCACCCCACCTGGCGCATTTCACGGTCTTTGCAGATGCGCGCTGCGTGCTGACCGGCAAAGACAAAAGAGCCGCCCGGGAGTATCGCGGAGGCCTGATCAGCTACCAGAAGGCAAAAGCGGATATTTTGACCTGGCTGAAAGAAGACAGTCATCCGGAATGTCGATTCACAACGATGTTCGATCTCTATGCACTGCCGGAAGACTTTCCCGGATACGACAAGGCGGGAAAGCAAACGAACCCGTATGAAAGGGTTTGCATTCTGGAAGAAATGCTGGCTGCTGATATTAAAGACCGTCGCTTTATTCCCTACATTCAACTCCATGAATTCGAAACACTGATTCTATCAGATCCAAAACAACTTGGATGGGAATATCTTGAGCACGATAACCAGATTCACAATTTGGTGGTCATGGTCGATGACCGGAACCCGGAACTGATCAATGATGGCTCCGAGACAGCACCGTCAAAGCGCATTTTAAAAGAGATACCGGAATACAATAAAGTTACGGCAGGGGTTTCGGTGGTTGAACAAATTGGACTGAAGACCCTCAGGACAAAATGCAAACATTTTTCTGAATGGTTGGAAAAACTGGAAAACCTGGGGAGACCATCAACCATAATACGGACAGCAACCTGATTTACCTGCAGTGCGAAACCTGGCAACGGGTGCGCGTCAACAAAACCGCTCCGGGTATCGACCGACGTCAGTTGTCTGGATTTTGGCAGAATCATCAGACCGGACTTCACGGGATTGAAACTTTCTGCCTATGTTAATGAGTTCGCCTAACGGCTCACAAATATTTTTAAAAAAACTGACAATAGGAAAAAGAAAATGATCTGGATTGATTTGAAACTTTGCGCTGCTTATGTTATCAATAATTGATAAACACAGATAACAGGAGATTTAGCCATGCCATCCAGCTACGCTATAGGCTCTCATTTTGAGAACCTGATAAAACAGAAAATCGAAAGTGGACGCTACAGCAGCGCAAGCGAGGTTGTCCGCGATGCTTTACGCTTGTTTGAGGAGCACGAAGAACTACGGGCGACACAAATTAAAAACCTTCGTCAACAACTTCAAGATGGTCGAAAAAGTGGAGCGGGTATTCCGGCTGAAAAAAATATTAATCGGCTTGAAGCAAAATATAGCAAGCTCACAAGCGAAACCTGAGGCAGTTCATGCGATGCGTTTTTTCTCCGCATGGTGCCTTTTGGGCACTACCTGATTTTTTACACGGTAAATGCCCAAGGCATCCGCATTGAACGTGTCTTACATGGTGCCCGAAACATCCCCGTTTTATTTGGTGCATAAAAAGGCGCGAGCCTTTCCCTGTTGCCCTGCCCATAATTCAGCCCCAACTGATTTTTTAAAATATCGTTCCAGTCCTTGCCAGACTCTTTGTCCGGTAAATTGATATTGTGGCAGGATCGATCAGATCGGACCTCAGCGATTGTATCTGATGATTCTGCCTATCTGGGTCGATCCAAGGTGGCATGAAGATTATTTTGGTTGCAAAATCCCTGAATTTGTCTAAAAATCTAAAAAATATCGAAGGCGTGTGACAATGGCGGTGAAAAACTGCCCGCGTTTTAACCGGTTTTATAAGGGAGACATAGGATGGCAGCCGAAGCTGAAGTGCTGAAAGCCATTTCTCAGGGCGAAGGGCAGCATCGGGAATTCAAGCGTCTTATTGATAATCTGGAAAGCATCGCCGGTGAAATCGTTGCCTTTGCAAACAGCGACGGGGGAAGTCTTTTCGTGGGTGTTGAGGATAACGGTGTGATTGCGGGCCTTTCTGATCCGGATGCCGTATTTCAATCGTTGTCTCAAATATGTCGAGACCGTTGTATTCCGCCGGTCAGTCCCGTGATTGAAACCTTTTCCCTTGATGGGAAACCCATTGTTGTCCTGACGGTGAATCCGATATTTAATGGACTGAAGCCTTACCGGACCGCAGGCGGCCGTTTTTATCTCAGAATCGGCAGAGATAAACGGGATGCAACGGGTCGCGAGCTGGTACGGATTGCGCAAGCATCGGGTGAGTTGCACTTTGATGAAAGTCCGGTGATGGGAGCAAACCTGGATGATTTTTCTCTGAATACATTCAATACTTACCATCAGGTGCAGTTTGGACTGACGTTGGAAGAGCAGTTAAACCAGAGCGGAATTGAGCTACCACGGCTTCTCCAGAATATGCGACTGTTGCACGATCTGGACGGAAAATACGCGCTCAGCGTTGCGGCGCTGCTGATATTCGGGAATTCTCCTCAAAGGTGGATGCCGCAGAGCAGACTGTCGGCAGTTGCATTTTCCGGCGAGGATGAGGATTCAGATATTCTGGACCGACGGGAAATCATGGGACGGCTGCCGGATATCGTTGACGACACGCGGGCGTTTTTGGAAAGAAATATTCGGACTCCGGCAATCGAGCACGGATTTCACAGGGAAGATATCCTGTTGTATGACCGGAAGGCGTTGGGGGAAGCCGTGGTGAATGCCATTGCGCATCGGGACTATAGCCTGAGCGGATCTCAGATACGTATTTTTATATTTTGCAATCGGATCGAGGTGCGAAGCCCGGGTCGGCTACCGAATTCCATTACCCTGGACAATATCCGTCTGGGTGTTCACGCCGAGAGAAACCGTGTCATCGCCACGCTCCTGACGCAATTGGGATTTATGAGCGCTATTGGAACCGGCATACCAAGATTGATTGTTCGCCTCTCCCGGCAGGTGTCCGGACGGACACCGGAATTTGAACTGGTGGGAGAAGAACTGCGGGTGCGGATATGGGCTAAAAAGCTGGAGAACCGGATTTGAAAATCCCCTTCCCAATTCAATGCAATTGGTGCCTGGACGAAACAGCACAGGAACACAATCAAGGAAAGGATCGAAAGGGAGCTTGGATAGATCGTTAACGTGCGAGGGATATGTCGTAGAGGGCGATCAGGTGCGCGTTGTTCGGGAAAATGAATCATTAATCGAGTGCAGGTATATGCGATGTCAGATCAAATAAGTTATTGGAGAGAAATGTCAGACTACGATATTGAGACCGCTGATGCAATGTTGAAAAGTAAGCGATATCTTTATGTGGGGTTTATGTCTCATCAGTCTGTCGAAAAAATACTTAAAGCATATTTTATCAAAATGAACGGCGAGACAGCACCATTTTCTCATAGTCTTTCATACCTTGCAAAGAAAGCAAAAATCTATGAGAATTTTTCAGAAAGTCAAAAGAATTTTATCGATATGCTGGAACCAATGAATATTGAATGCAGATATCCAACCCATAAAGAACAATTAATGAGAAGTTTAACAGAAGAAAGATGTCAAGAGATTTTGGATAACTCCAGGGAACTTCAGATATGGATAAAACGGAAGTTATTATAAAACTTAAAAGATATAAAAAGCTTCTATCACAGGAAATGTCATTTGATAAGATGATTTTATTCGGATCTTATGCAAAAGGAAATCAGAGAGAAGACAGTGATGTGGATGTTGCGATTGTTGTTGATGAAATGCAGGGGGATTTCTTTTCAACAAGACCTTTGTTATGGAGAATTAGAAGAGAAGTGGACGACAGAATAGAACCTGTTATTTTGGAAAAAAGTAATGACGAAAGCGGTTTTTTAGATGAAGTAATGAAAAATGGAATTCTGATATGATTCCCTTATTTTCATTGAATTTTCTCCATCTGGTTCAGCATGTAGTAAAATCCTTTTCGGGCCATCAATGCCTCATGGGTTCCGGATTCGATGATCCGGCCTTTTTTCATGACCAGGATCTGGTTTGCCAGGCGGGCCGTGGACAGCCGATGCGCAATGATGATGGCGGTTCTTCCGGCCATCAGATTGACCAGGGCTTTCTGGATTTTCTGCTCGGTCTGGGAATCGATGTAGGATGTGGCTTCATCCAGGATGATCAGCTCCGGATTCCGGGCAAAGGCCCTTGCAATGGAAATGAGCTGGCGCTCCCCGCTCGATATGGAGGCGCCGCCTTCGGACAAGAGGGTATCCAGGCCCTGGGGAAGTCTTTCCACGACGTCTTTACAGTTGGCAGCGCTCAGCACCTGCTCGAGTTCACTCTCTGAAAGCGTTTTGGCGCCATGAAGAATGTTTTCCCGTATGGTCTCCGAAAATAGAAAGGGATCCTGAGTGACGAGCGCGATTCTGGCCCTGAGCTCTTCGGATGCGATGCTTTGAATGTCCCTGCCGTTAACCAGAATCTGCCCCGCATCCGGAGAGTAGAAGCGGGTGATCAGATTCATCAGGGTGGTTTTTCCGGACCCGGTCGGCCCGACAACGGCAAGGGTATCGCCGGCATTCATCTGAAAGGATACGTTCTTTAATACCGGCTCCCCTTTGACATAACTGAAGGAGATGTTCCCGGCTTCCAGGGATGAGATGGCGGACAGGGGCTCTTCGGCGGCCCGGTCCAAAAGCCCTGTTTCTTGAATGCGGCGGGGCGCGTCCTTTTCCGTGTTGTCCAGGATTTGAAAGAGCCGTTCCGCCGATGACATGGCGTTTTGCAGGATGTTGTATTTCTCGGCGATGTCCCGAATGGGCCGAAAAAACATTTTGATGTAGGAGATAAATGCAGCCAGGGCCCCGATGGTGATCTGATCCGAAAGCACGCAGATGCCGCCGTAGTAGATGATGATGGCAACGGCCGTGATTCCCAGAAGTTCAATGACCGGCATGAACAGGGCAAACACATGGACCTGCATCATGCCGGCCATATAGTATTCGTGATTCGTTTTTTTAAATTTTTGATAATTGTTGGCTTCCTGGCGAAACAACTGAATGACCTTCATGCCGGTGATGGTTTCGGAAAAATGGGTGTTGATTTCCGCGGTTTTGGTCCGGATGATGCGAAACGCGTCCCTGGCCTGCCTGGAATAATGAAGCGAAAAAAAACCGACCGCCGGCAAAACGATAAAAGCGGTCAGCGCAAGCCTCCAGTTCATGTGGATCAGCATGATGGCGATGCCGCCGAGCAGGAACATGTCCTTAAAAACAAAGGCAATGATGGATGTGAACATTTCCTGCATGTTCTGAACATCGTTGGTGGCCCGGGTAACCAGGCGGGCCACGGGATTCTGGTTGAAATAGCTTACCGGCATATCCTGAATATGGGTAAAGAGCTTCATCCGGAAATCGTGCATGATTTTCTGGCCGGAATATTCCATGATCATCTGCTGGGAAAAATTGAAAATGAAATCCAGGATGATGATGCCCAGAAAAATGACGGCAATCCTGGAAACCCCGGATAAATCATCTTGCCGAAGCACCTTGAGATCACTGGGGGCCAGTTTGTCCAACCGGTTGTATGCAATCACGGCCGATGCTCCGGAAACCGTAAATATTTCCGGGTAACGGCGGACAATTTCCGCGATATCCTGCCGGGACATGTCCACCGTGAGATTGCGGGCCGTGGTGGCATGCGTTGTTTCCACGCCTGCTTTGGGAACAATGTACCGGTCGATGGCGATTTTGGTGATGTAGGGAAGGGAAAGATCCAGAAACGTAATCCCCATGGCCATGAGGATGGAAAATGTCAGCAGCAGGCCATAGGGTTTTACAAACGGATAGATCCGCCACAGCAGCTTGATGTCATAAGTCTTATCCAGCTTTTTTTCTTCAAATATCCCGGCGTTCGTATGCATCCAGTTCCTCTTCGATTTCCTGAAGGCGCAAGGTTTTGGCATAATAGTCATCGGCTGCCATGAGCCGGGAATGGGTCCCGGATTCGCGGACCCGTCCCTGATCCAGAACCAGAATAAGATCAGCGGGTTTAAGGACCGAGAGCCGGTGGGAGACGATGATCAGGGTGCGCTCGCCGGCGCTGGTTCGCAGGTTTTTCAAAATGGTATTTCCGGTTTCCGTATCCACCTGGCTGATGGGATCATCCAGAATGAGAAGGGCCGGGGACAGGATCAGGCACCTGGCAAGTGCGATCCGCTGCTTCTGACCTCCGGACAGGATCACGCCTTTTTCTCCCACGACCGTATCGAGTCCATGGGGAAAGGATTGAATGGTGTCGTAAAGCGCGGCATTTTTTGCGGCCCGGATGATATCCGCGTCACTGTGCCGCGGATCGCCAAAGGCGATATTGTCCCGGATGGTTCCGGCAAAAAGAAAGGGCTCCTGGGGCATGAGCGCCATCTGCGACCGCAGCTCGTGCAGGGGCCATTCCCGGATATCGGCCCGATTCAGGCTGATCCCGCCCCGAGTGACGTCATAAAGCCTGGGAATCAGATTCAGGAGCGTGGTTTTGCCGCTGCCGGGCGGCCCCGCGATCCCCAGAAAAGCTCCCGGCGCCAGCGTAAAATGGATATGATCCAGGGCGGGCCGGAGATTTTCCTGATAGGAAAAGCCGACCCCTTCAAATTTCAGCTCGTTGTTTAAATTCGGGATGACGGATGACGGGCCGATAACCGATAAAACGCCTGACCTCTGCCCGCCGCTCTCTGCTGTCTGCTGTCCGTCGTTTGTCCTGTCCGCAATGTCCGGAAGCTTTTCCATGATCCGGTTGATCCGATCCAGGGAAGCCTTGCCGCGCTGAATGAGATTGGTTACCCAGCCCATGGCCATCATGGGCCAGGTCAACAGCCCCAGATAACTGATGAAGGCCACGAAATCTCCGGGCGTGATCTCGGCCATGATGGTATGGCGACCCCCCAGAAACAGGATGATCACAAGGCTGATGTTTGAAAAAAACATCATCATGGGAAAAAGGGAACTCGTGATTTTAATCAGCCGGATGTTTTGCCGGACATACTCCCGGGAGACGGCATCCACACGCGCGGTTTCAACCGGTTCGCTGTGATGGGCCTTGACGATGCGTATTCCGGCAAAGCGTTCCCGGACCGCTTCGGTGAGATCCGAAAACGCGGCCTGCACGTCCTGATAGCGCTGATGCATTCTTTTGCTGAAAAACCGGGTGCCCATCACGATAAACGGCATGGGAATCAGCACATAAAGGGTGAGCTGAACATGGATATAGACCATGAATCCGATGGCCGCGGCCCCCATGATGACGGCATCGGTCAGGGCCACCATGCCCATGCCGACGCCCATGCGGATATGCTGAATGTCATTGGTGGCGTGCGCCATGAGATCGCCGGTTTTGACATGATCAAAATACGGCGCGGACAGGGTTTGCAGGTGAAAAAAAAGCCGGTTCCTGAGCCCTTCCTCGACTTCCCGGGACGTGCCGATCAGGCAGCGCCGCCACAGATACCGGAATCCGCCCATGGCGACGGCGACTCCCAGAATATAAAGCCCATACGTCAGAAGTCCGGCAGGGCTGATGGAAAGTGTGGTCAAATCGTCAATGGCCCATTTGATGATCCGGGGAATGATCAGTTGCAGGAAATCCACAAGAATCAGGCAGGCGATTCCGGTAATAATGATCAGGCGATTCTTTCGGAAATAGGGCAGGATCAACTGGAACGATTTCATATTCCGACTATAAATCAATTTGCGTTAAAGTCAATTCGAATGGATTTGAATAAAAGGCGTCCGGAGGCGAAACAATCCGCGTGAAGGCCGATTTGCGGCGGACTGCCCCGGTATTTCCCGCTAAATAAAGACGGGCCCCGATAATTTTTGTCATCACTTGCCGGGAAATCGGCCTGGAAATATTCTTGACAGCATTTAAGGTTTATGCAAGATTACTAATAACAGTCAGTAATGCCCTATAAACAAAATATTCTTAAAAAACGATTTCTGATTACCAAATACATCACCTCGCAACCCGAAACCGCATTTGATCCGTCATAAATGGAGCGACCTTGTGAGCCAGGCGATGCTTCTATTGGTTTTTAAGCTCGACGAACAGTCTTATGCCCTTCGCCTCTCAGTAGTGGAAAAAATCATCCGTGCGGTGGCAGTGACCGCTCTGCCCCGGAAACCCGAGGTCGTGCTCGGTGTCATCGGTGTTCACGGACGCATCGTTCCCGTTGTCGACATCCGCAAGCGTTTCCGTCTGTTGGAGCGGGAAATGCAATTGAGTGATCAGATGATCATCGCAAGCACGGCACACCGCACTCTGGCTCTGCTGGTGGATTCCACGGCCGGCGTCGTGCAGCTTTCAGAAGAAGAGATGGTGGGAGCAGCGGAGATCGTTCCAAATCTGGGATATGTCGAGGGTGCGGTCAGGCTCGAGGACGGCATCGTCCTCATCCACGACCTCGACCGATTCCTCTCCCTGGAGGAAGAAAAGGCGCTCGGCGCGTCCCTGGACACAGAGGCGTAGCGGGCATTCAAAGATCAAAACCCGAAACCCTTGCTACCGACAGAGCGGCGAAATGACGGACAGCATCTCAGAACCATATCTTTCACGGCTCAGCGATTTCATTGCCCTTTATCTCGGCCTGCACTTCCCACAGAAGCGCTGGCAGGATCTGGATCGGGCGATGAGCGCTGCCGCCGTGAAGCTCGGCTTTGATAATGCCGCTGCCTGTGCTCGATGGCTTCTTTCCTCTCCACCTTCGAGACGGCACATCGAAGTCCTTGCCTCTTGCCTTACGGTTGGCGAGTCGTACTTCTTTCGGGAAATGAAGGGCTTTGAGGCGTTCCTGAAGCACATCCTCCCCGATTTGATCGCCTCACGGTCCAAAACCACCCGGCGCATCAGGATCTGGAGCGCAGGCTGTGCCACAGGTGAGGAGCCCTACACCATTGCGATGCTGCTCGACCAAAAGCTCCCGAGCCTTTGCGACTGGGACATCAACATTCTGGCAACCGACATCAATCCCTTTTTCCTCAAGAAGGCTAAAGAGGGGCTCTACAGCGAGTGGTCCTTCCGCGGCACCCGCTCCGACATCAAAGAGCGATATTTCATCCAATCGGGAGACCGCCTGTTCAGGGTTGCCGGGAACATCAAAAAGATGGTGACCTTTGACTATTTCAACCTTGTGGAAGACCCAAGTCCGCTGATTTCCGCAGATATCGGCACAATGGACGTCATCTTTTGCAGAAATGTACTGATGTATTTCGATACGACCGGGGCCGGCAAGACCGCTCGCCGCTTTTATCACGCGCTTACCGATGGCGGCTGGCTGATCGTCAGCCCGGCCGAGGCGTCTCAAGCTCTCTTTTCGGAATATGCAACCGAGAATTTTCCTGGCGCGATCCTATTCAGGAAGCCGGCGACCGATGCGGCGGAGCGCAAAAGAGGGCACGGTACGGAATACGGAATCAAGGATACGAGCCGTGGCATGAAGACTGCAAATGTCGAAATGGGAGAAGTGCCAGCTTCTATTCCCTTCCCCGGCACTTCTCCTACCCACGCTTCCGCCTCAAGCGAGCAGGAGCCGCCACCACAATCCGAAGAGACGGAGAACAGGACATCAGGGCCTCCAGCCCCGGGGTCGGATTTGTATGCCGAGGCTTCCGAGCTGCTCGAAAAGGGCCTCAACAGGGAAGCCGCGGCAAAAGCCCTTGCTCTTTTGCATCAGGGGCAGAGCGACGCGCAAGGGATGGCTCTGCTGGCCCGTGCGTATGCCAACGGGGGAGAAGCCGAAAAGGCGCTGGAATGGTGCCGAAGGGCGGTTGCCGCTGAAAGGCTGAATGCTGTCCATTACTACCTTTTGGCGACCATCGCTCAAGAAATGGACCAAACCGAGGCCGCGGCAAAAGCGCTCAGACAAGCCCTCTACCTCGATCAGGATCTCGTGCCGGCCCATATCGCCCTTGGGGTAATCAGCAGGAAGACCGGCAGTGTTGCGCTGTCGGAAAAGTGACCCCTTCATTCCGCGATCGAGACGTTGGGATCTTTTGCCGGCATCTCGCTGGCTCTGATACTGCTGCAGCAAAAGCAGAAGCATGCTGATTCCTCCTATGTCTGGATTGTGTCCGCTCTGGTTGCGATGGGCATCGTGGATATCTTTCACAGCTCCGTTCCCATCCTCGCGGTCAATCGATTCGTCTGGCTCCACAGCATGGCAATGCTGTCCGGCGGTGCTCTCTTTGCGATTTCATGGCTCGCAGGCAGCGCCGGCCCGCCGAACAGGCCATATACCCTTCCTGCCGGAGTCGCTATTGCGTCCATCGTCCTGGGCGCCGTCTCCGTCGCTTTTCCGGAACGGGTGCCGACGATGGTGACGGAAGGCGGTTTTACCAAGCTGGCATCAGCCATCAATGTTGTCGGAGGCTTTTTCTTCATGATGGCGATGGTGCGATTCCTCGTCGCATACCGGGAAACCAGCACCGCAGACAGAATACTCTTCGCCTGGTTCTGCTCACTAAACGGCTTGACAGGCATCCTCTTTCCCTTCTCCGAAGCATGGCTTGCTTCCTGGTGGCTGTGGCACTTCCTGCGCATGGCGGCTTATATCACTATCCTGGCATATATGTTTTCGGTTTTTCGTCGCACGGCGTCCGAACTCAGTGAGAGCAAGGTCCTGTTGGCCGTAATGGATGAGGTACAGCAGGCTGTAAGCGTACTGGCATCCTCGACGAGTGAGATCATGGCCTTGACGGCACAGCTTGCATCGAGTGCCGCGGAGACATCCACCGCGGTAAGCGAGACGACGGTAACACTCGAGGAAGTGAAGCAAACCGCCAGGCTCTCCAATGAAAAGGCTAATGACGTATCGCAGAGTGCTTCCAAATCCACTCAGGTCTTCCAAACAGGCAAGCGATCGATTGAGGTAACGATTGCCGGAATGACTCACCTGCGAGACCAGGTGAACTCAATCGCAGGCAGTATCGTGCGGCTCAGCGAGCAGAGCCGGGCTGTGGCAGAGATAATCACAGCGATAAACGACCTGGCTGAGCAATCGAATCTGCTGGCCGTCAATGCGGCTGTCGAGGCGGCAAGAGCAGGTGAGCACGGTAAAGGATTTGCGGTTCTGGCTCAGGAGATCAAGAGCCTCTCCGAGCAATCAAAGCTCGCAACGGGCAGAGTGCGCGGTATCCTGGGCGATATTCAGAAGGCGATAAACTCGGCGGTTATGGCCAGCGAGCAAGGGAGCAAGGCTGTGGATGCGGGAGTAAAGCAGGCAGCGGAGGCGGGCGAATCTCTGCGGCTTCTGGCCGACAGCGTCGCGGAATCCGCACAGGTAGCCACTCAGATTGGCGCCTCCAGCCAGCAGCAACTGGTGGGAATGGACCAGGTCGTACTGGCCATGGAGAATGTCAAGCAGGCGACCGAGCAGATCGCTCTGAGCACCAAACAGGCTGAAGCCACGGCCCAAGGCCTGCACAAGCTGGGGCAGAATCAGAAGATGCTGGTCGAACAGTACAGGGTCAGAAAGGAAATCTCTCTTGGAAAAGGATCGAGAGTTACTGGAAGAGCTTTTGACGATCTTCAAGCCCGAAGCTGAAGAGTATCTATCGGCGATTTCCTCGGCCTTGATCGAGCTGGAGAAGACGGCTCCCGGCGAAGCTCAAAAAGAGATCATCGAGACGACTTACCGGGAAGTGCACAGTCTGAAAGGTGCTGCCCGATCCGTCAATCTCACCGAGGCGGAAGGCATCTGCCAGGGACTCGAAGGGGTTTTCGCCGCCCTTAAGCGCGGGGAGAGAGAATTATCCCGAGACCTCTTCGACAGGCTCCACGAGGAAATGGACGCGCTTGGCGCCGTCCTTGCCTCGTCGTGCGCGGAGCAAGCCCCGCCGAGCACGGTGCAGCAGATATTGGCGCCCGAAAATATCGAAAAAGAAGTGCTGCGGACGGTGAGAATATCCAAATCGAGACAGGATGCGCTCCTGCTTCAGGTCGAAGAACTGCTCGGTGTCAAGCTGGCCACCTCCCAGCGCATTAGCGAGCTGCGCAAGATCAACGCATCCTTTGACGCATGGAAAAAGGAATGGGGGGGGATCTACCCCGAATTGCAGCTCATGCACCAGGCTCTGCATGATTCCTCAGACCAGGTATCCGGGAAATGGGGCGCTGCAGCGGCGAAGCTTTTTGATTTCCTCGATTGGAATCTCCATTTCATCGGATCGCGGCAAGAGGAACTCGCTGCCTTGTCGACTTGGGCGGAGCGCGATCGGAGAGCCCTTAGCAGCATTGCCGACGAGTTGCTCGATGGGATGAAAGTGTCCCTGATGCTGCCGGCATCCTCCTCCCTGGCGATGCTTCCCAAGTTTGTACGGGATCTCTCACGGGACCAGGGCAAGGAGGTGGACCTGGTGATAGAAGGCGGAGAGATCAAGATTGACAGGCGCATCATGGAGGAGATGAAGGATCCGCTCCTGCATCTGGTGAGAAACTGTATCGACCATGGCATTGAAGGGCCCGCAGAGCGAGCCGCGAAGGGCAAGACGCTTTGCGGAGCATTGACCATTGCCGTATCGCTCAAAGACGGCAGTAAGGTCGAGATCTCGATCTCGGATGACGGTGCAGGAATTGAATCAACCAAGGTACGGGATGCGGCAATCAGAGCCGGTATAACATCGAGGGAGCACGCGGCAAAAATGAGCGAAGAGCAGATTCTTCCCCTCGTATTTAGATCGGGACTTACAACCAGTCCCATCATCACGACAATTTCGGGCAGGGGACTTGGTCTGGCCATCGTGCGGGAAAAGGCGGAAAAGCTCGACGGAGTCATTTCCATGGAGACTTTGGCCGGCAAGGGGACCACGTTCCGCATAACGCTGCCCCTGAGTCGGGCAACCTATCGCGGAGTCCTCATACGTGCGGGTGATCACCACTTTGTTGCACCATCCTTGAATGTTGAGCGCGTGATCCGGATCAAGGAAGAGGACATAAAGACCATCGAGAACAAAGAGATCATTCAAGTGGGCGGCACTGCTCTTCCTTTTGCCCGACTCGCGGACATCATGAATATCGGGCGGGGAGACAGACCAGGCACAGCTCCGCAGTGGTGGCTGGCAATGATTCTGATCTCATCTGCAAAGCGCATGGCCATTCTGATCGACGAAGTGCTCCGGGAGCAGGAAGTATTGGTCAGAGGCCTCGGCAGCCAGCTTTCACGCGTAAGGAACATATCGGGAGCAACTCTGCTGGAAACCGGAAAGGTAGTTCCCGTTCTCAATGTTCCCGATTTGATGAAATCGGTCATGATGATCTCTGCCGCTTTGCCCGGTCATGACCTCGGAGTCCAACCGACCGGGAATTCGAGGAAATCCATTCTGGTTGCTGAGGATTCGATCACATCGAGAGTGCTTTTAAAAAACATTCTGGAAGGAGCGGGCTATCTGGTCAGAACGGCAGTGGACGGGCTGGACGCCTTCACGCAGCTTCGGACCGAAAGCTTTCACCTGGTGGTTTCCGATGTTGAAATGCCACGGATGAGCGGCGTTGAACTCACGGTCCGGATACGCTCGGACAGGTCTTTTTCCGAGCTGCCGGTAATACTGGTCACGGCCCTGGAGTCCAGGGAGGATCGCGAAGCGGGAATCGAAGCAGGTGCCAACGCCTACATTGTGAAGGGCAGCTTCGATCAGAACAACCTGTTGCAAGTCATCGAGAGACTCATATGAGCATCAAAGTCCTTGTTGCTGAAGACTCGCATGTTGCGCGAGAGCTTATCACCCGCATTCAAATCGTTGCCATCGGAGCATCCACGGGAGGGCCCCAGGCATTGCAATCCATTCTCTCGGCAATTCCCGGGGACTTTCCGGCTCCGATCGTGATTGTTCAGCACATTGCATCCGCACTGGGAAGCCTGATGAACGGAAAACAATCCGGGAACCCATAACGGGAGATGAAAGAATGAACATACAAGCCGATAACATGAGCAATGGTGTGGAAATTCTTATTGTTGAAGATAGTCGCACTCAGGCTGCGGAGCTCTCAATCATTCTCAAAAGACGCAACTATCGAACGGCAATCGCTCGTGACGGTAAAAAAGCCCTTGAGTGGCTGAATGAGCGTAAACCCGCCCTTGTTATCAGTGACATCATCATGCCGGAAATGGATGGTTATGAGCTTTGTCGCCAAATCAGTAACCGTGAGGACCTGAAAGGCCTGACAGTCATCCTTCTGACCTCTCTTTCCGATGCCAGGGATGTCATAAAAGGCCTTGAGTGCGGCGCCGGTGGCTTTATCGTGAAGCCTTACCGGGAGAATTATCTTCTGCAATGCATCCAGCGGGCGCTTACCAACGGAAGGGATCAAGAAGAAAAGAAACAGCCGCCTCCCATAGAAATAGGGTTTGCAAGTGAAAAATACCTCATTACCGCGGACAGGCAGCAAATCCTTAATCTCCTTCTTTCCACTTATGAGATGGCAGTCCAGAGGAACTCGGAACTCGTCGATACACAGGATGAATTAAGAGCTTTAAACGCAAGTCTGGAAAAGAGAGTGGAGGAGAGAACGGCGGAACTGAGAATTGAAATAGCGGAGCGGTGCAGGGCCGAAGGGGCGTTGCGGGAAAAAAACGAAGAAGTGAGGACAATGTCCCAACAACTCTGGCAATCGGCAAAGCTTGCAACCATGGGAGAACTGGCCGCAAGCATTGCCCATGAGCTGAACAATCCCATGGCCACGGTGTGTCTGCGTATCGAGGCGCTGCAGTCGCAGATTCTTCCTGATGATCCCAAGCAGCAGACATTGAACATTATTGAGCAGGAGCTTGACCGCATGGCCAATCTTGTCGCAAACCTGCTTCAATTCAGCCGCCGAAGCCATCAACAGATCTCCACCATCGATGTGTGCGAGGAAATAGAAAAAACGCTTGAACTCATCCACTACCACCTGCGCAACCACCGCATAACGGTCGTGCGGGAATTTTCGCCCGATGTGCCCGCAATCCACGCCGACCGGCAGCAACTGAGACAGCTCTTCCTGAACCTTTGCACCAACGCGAGTGACGCCATGCCCCAAGGGGGGACATTGACACTCCGGGTGGTGAAGGCAGCGGGAGTTCATATCGAAGTGCGGGATACGGGCGAGGGTATTTCACCGGAAAACCTTCAGAAAGTCATGGACCCGTTTTTCACGACAAAGCCGGAAGGCAAGGGAACGGGATTGGGTCTTCCCATATGCAGGCGGATCGCACAGGAGCATGGCGGGGAATTTGAGATCACCAGCGAGGTTGGCCTGGGAACAACCGTACGGATCAGTTTTCCCCTGAAGCACGGCATGAACGGGAAATGCCTGTGACAGTGAACGGTCAGCGGCGAAGCGTGGCGGGTTGACAGTTCACGGTAAAAGGAGCTTGTGATGTCCATACGAACATTAGGCCGCATTTTGATTGTGGATGATGAGATCGAGTTGGCTGCCGCTCTTTGCGACTCACTGAAGGCCCAGGGCTATGACACGGTAAGCTTTCCCTCGGGAAATGACGCGCTTGAGCTTCTTAAAAGCCAGTCGTTTGATCTCCTGCTGACGGATCTGATGATGCCTGAAATGGATGGCATTACCCTGTTCCAGGCGGCACTGGAAATAGATCCGCACCTGGTGGGAATCATCATGACGGGCCAGGGGACCGTGCCGACAGCGGTCGAAGCAATGAAAGCAGGCGTCATTGACTACATTTTGAAGCCCTTCAAGCTTCAGATGCTCCTGCCGGTCCTCACGCGTGCGCTCGCATTTCGACGGTTGAGCATGGAAAACATACAACTGCGCGAAACCATGGCGATCTACGAAATGTGCCAGACCATCGCCCATACGCTCGAGTTTGACACGGTTGCCAATAAAGCCGCCGATGCGGCGCTCCAGCAATTGGAGGCGGACGAGGTCTCTCTCATGTTGCCCACCCAGGATGGGAATGATCTCTACATTGCCGTTGTGCGCGGTGAACGCAGGGAGGGCATCCTGGGCAATCGGGTTCCTTTCAGCCAGGGCATTGCAGGTTGGGTAGCGCGCAACCAGTCGACGGTGATGTTGGAGGGGCAAGTCGATGACCAGCGCTTTACGCCGCTTTGTCCCCGCCCGGAGATCTGTTCCGCCGTTTCCATGCCGCTTCTTGCCGGAGGTCGACTGATCGGAGTGCTGAACGTCAATTCCACAAAGGGTCGCAAATTCACCCTGGGGCAGATAAAGGGACTTCATATCCTCACGAGTACGATCTCCGCGGCCCTTGAAAGTGCGGGGCTTTACAACGAAGTACAACGGGCTGAGGAGAGATATCGTTCCATATTTGAAAATGCGGTGTACGGCATTTACCAGACCAGTCCGGAAGGGCGTTTCCTGACCTCAAATCCTGCTCTTGCGCGGATCCTTGGCTACAATTCACCGGAGGATCTCGTGTCGTCCGTAACGGATATCCGGAAACAGGTTTATGCCGACCCCGAAGAGCGGGCCAGATTTCTGCGCGAGATGGACGAATGGGGCTTTGTCACCGGCTTCGAGACTCAATTCCTTAAAAATGACGGCAGCAGAATCTGGGTGTCTATTAATGCTCGCTGTGTAAGCAACGCGACGGGAAAGCTGATCTATTTTGAAGGATCAATCGCGGACATCAATGATCGTAAGATCGCCGAAGAGAGCCTGAGACGCGTCGAACGGCGGAATGAGATGATTTTGAATTGCGCGGGCGAGGGAATATACGGAATGGACCTGGAAGGAAGATTTTCCTTTGTCAACCCTGCCGCGGCCAGAATGCTCGGATACGGCATTGAGGAGCAAATCGGGAAGTCGTGTCATGCACTGATACACCACACGCGACTGGATGGGAGTCCGAACCCGGAAGGAAAAAGCATGATTCTCGGATTACTTTCCGACGGCATTTCCCTCCAGGAAACGGATGACGTTTTCTGGAGAAAGGATGGCAGTTCTTTTCCAATTGAATATACCGGTACGCCCATCATGGAAGAAGGGAAAATACGTGGCGCGGTCGTGACTTTCAAGGACATCAGCGAGCGCAAAAAAGCGGAAGATGCTCTTAAACAATCCGAGGAAAGGATGCGCCTCATCATCGAATCCTCACCCATCGGAATGAGGATTGTTCAGCATGGAAGACATGTATATGCGAACCCTGCAATGATCCGGATGTTCGGCTACGCGGACAACGATGAAATTGAAGGATTGCCGATCGAGACATTCTACACGCCCGAGGACAGGGAACGGGTCAGGCAAGCCATTGCGGATACTCAGGCGGGAAAGGCAACATCTCCGGTTTACGAGGCGACCGGACTGACCAGAGATGGTAAACATTTTGATGTGACAGTCCGGATGACTCCGGTTGATTATAGGGGGCAGCCCGCCATCCTGGCTTTCATAACCGACGTGAGTTCCGAAAAAGCCTTGCGCGCGCAGCTTTTCCGAGCTCAGAAAATGGAAGCGATAGGAACGCTGGCCGGAGGCATTGCCCACGATTTTAACAACATCCTCGGGATAATCATGGGCAATGCTGAAATGGCGTTGTTTGATACCCCAGAAGAAGCCCCAGCCCATGGTTGTATGGAGCGCATCACCAAGGCCGCCTTTCGCGCCAGGGATCTGGTGCAGCAGATCCTGACTTTCAGCAGACAGAGCGAGCACGAACAAATGCCGCTGAACATCGCACCGATCATCAAGGAAACTGTCAAGCTGCTGAGATCTTCCCTTCCATCGACCATCGAGATTGTCCAGGAGATCAACGTTCCCTTCTCCGGGGATGCCGTCCTGGTTGATCCGACACAGATCCACCAGGTTCTGTTGAATCTGTGTACGAATTCGGCACATGCCATGCGCGAGACTGGGGGTGTCCTTGAAATCAAATATTCTTTAATTGAGTTCAGCTCCGGGAACCTTGCCATGCCTTCCGATCTGAGCCCCGGCTGTTATGTAGAATTGACGGTCAGCGACACGGGGCATGGAATGAGCAAGGATGTGATGGAGCGTATATTCGAGCCATACTTTACAACCAAGATACAGGAAGAAGGAACAGGACTTGGCCTTTCGGTCGTGCACGGAATCGTCAAAAAGCATGCGGGCGGCATCACCGTTACGAGTGTTCCGGGAAAGGGGAGCATATTTCATGTCTTCCTTCCCAAATGGCAAGGAAGCCCGGTGGAACCGGAACAGAAAATCCATGCGCCGCTTCAAAGAGGGACCGAATCCATTCTCCTGATCGATGACGAGCAAGAATTGCTCGAAGCAGTGTGCCAAATGCTGGAGCGGCTCGGTTACACGGTTGCTCCCGAGTCGTCCGGCGTGGAAGCACTGGAGGCGTTTCGCGTCCGGCCGGATGCTTTCGATCTGGTGATCACGGATCAGACCATGCCCAAAATGACGGGTATCGAGCTTTCAAAACAGCTCATGGCCATTCGTCCTGATTTGCCGGTCATCCTCTGTACGGGATTCAGCGATGGTCTGACTCCGGAGAAGTGCAAGGCCTCGGGCATCCATGCGCTTGTCATGAAACCCGTTGTCATGAACCGCATTGCCGGCACCATTCGAGAAGTGTTGGACGGAAAGGAGCAAAACTGATGGAAGGTAGGATTATAGAGCGTATCCTGGTTGTGGACGATGAGGAGGGACAAAGAACGGTTGTCAGCCAGTTCCTCCATAAGATGGGATACAGTTGCGATATGGCTTCAGATGCCTTTGATGCCTTGAGGGCATTGGACCGCAACCCTTTCGATCTTGTCATCTCCGACATAAGAATGCATGGAAAAGATGGCCTCGATCTGGCGCGCGAGGCGCTTGGCAAATACCCCGAGCTTTGCTTCATCACGATGACGGGCCATGCGGCCCAGTATTCCTATAACGACATCATCGATGCCGGAGCCTCAGATTTCATTACAAAGCCTTTCTCTGTCGGGGAATTGAAGGCCAAAATCGACCGAATCGAAAGGGAAAAGCAGGCCCTCCGGGAACTCCGTACAGCCAACGCAGCACTTCACGCCACACTGGACGACACAATAGATGCCCTGGCTTCATCACTGGAAATGCGTGATCCTTACACGGCCGGCCATCAGCAACGTGTTGCCGCCCTTGCCTGCGCCATGGCCGAGGAAATGGGGCTTCCGGATCCGGTAATCGATGCCATCAGAATGGCCGGTCGCGTCCATGATATTGGTAAGATCTCCGTTCCTTCCGAGATTCTGTCCAAACCATCCAGGCTGAAAGAGAATGAAATGAGCCTGATCAAGGAACACGCCAGGGTCGGCTTCGAGATATTGAGCAAGGTGAGGTTCCAATCCCCAATAGCAAAAATCGTCCTGCAACATCATGAGAGAATAAATGGTACGGGTTATCCGGAAGGTCTCCGCGGGCCGGACATCCTTCTGGAGGCCAGAATTATCGCGGTGGCGGATGTGGTGGAAGCCATCAGCTCCCACAGGCCTTACAGACCCGCCCTCGGGATAGATACGGCGCTGCATGAAATCACGAAAAACAAAGGGGCGCTTTATGATTCAGAGGTTGTCGATGCCTGTCTGAGGCTATTTAACGCGAAAGATTATAAATTATAAATCTGATAACGCACGGCATCTATCCATCCTTTTCAAACACGGATGAGAAAATGGCCGGCGTTGAAGTGAGACGGTATTCATAAGGTTTTGGTCCATGAAAATTATTATTGCTCCCGATTCCTATAAAGAGAGCCTGACGGCTCTTGAAGTGGCGACAGAGATTGAAGCCGGTTTCCGTGAGGTTTTTCCCGATGCGGACTTCATCAAGCTGCCCATGGCCGATGGCGGCGAAGGCACGGTTGCGGCCATGGTTGCAGCCACCCGAGGCAAACTCGTGGCAGTGGACGTAACCGGCCCCCTGGGTGAAGCGGTCAAAGCGTGCTATGGCCTGACCGGGGATGGAAAAACCGCGGTTATCGAGATGGCGGAGGCCAGCGGGTTGGCGCTGGTGGCCCCCAATCTTCGCAACCCGTTAAAGACAACGACCCATGGCACCGGAGAGCTCATCAAGGCCGCACTGGATGCGGGCGCGCGCCACCTTATCATCGGTATCGGCGGCAGCGCGACCAACGACGGGGGAGCCGGCATGCTCCAGGCGCTGGGGGTAAAACTTAAAGATCATGCGGGCCGGAAGATCGGGTTTGGCGGCGGCGAACTGGCGAACCTGGATCGCATCGATATCGGATACATGGATCCGCGGCTTAAAGCATGCAGGATCGAAGCGGCCTGCGACGTCAACAACCCGCTGACCGGACCAGATGGCGCCAGTGCTGTCTTCGGTCCGCAGAAAGGAGCCACGCCGGAGATGGTGGCTCAACTGGATGCCAATCTTACCCGCTATGCCCGGCTGATCAGCCGGGACCTGGGCATACAGGTGGATTCAGTGCCGGGCGCGGGAGCTGCCGGCGGCGTAGGTGCGGCCCTTCTGGCTTTCTTTGGTGCCGAGCTGCGACCGGGCATTGAAATCGTCGTGGAAGCGGTCGGGCTGGAGGCTGCTGTCCGGGATGCCGATCTTGTGATTACCGGTGAAGGCCGTATCGACAGCCAGACCATACACGGTAAAACCCCGATGGGTGTGGCGCGCGTGGCCAAACGCTGCGGCAAACCGGTGATCGGAATCGCCGGCAGCCTGGCGCCGGATGCCGGCGTGGTTCATGAGCACGGCATCAATGCGGTATTCAGCGTACTCAGCCGGATCAGTACCGTGGAAGAAGCCTTGACGCATGCCGCGGAAAATCTCCGCACGACTTCACGCAATATTGCCGCCGCACTGAAGCTGGCGCTCGATATGCCACAAAAGGGCGTTACAGTTTCTTATCCCCAAGATCGAGATGAAACCGGTGCATGAAACGATGATAGATTGGCGTAAAGAGTACGCCGCAAAACGTCAGGAAAGATACCCCGCTAAAGATGGCGTAGAAGGACGCAAAAAGCTTGGAAGCATCGGTTTCAAGCTTATCAACCGGTCCCATGCCGGTCAGGATCATCGAGGCGTTTAAAAACGCATCCACCCAGGCCAGATTTGCCGTAATGTGATAACCAACGGTACCGATCCCCAACGAAAATGCCAGGAACAGGCACCCGAACAGCCCATACCACCCCATGCGGATCACGAAATCACGTCTGGGCAGCAGTTGAGACGTCTTATGTTCAAGCCTGGTTTGTTTCATGTCAGGATTATTTCGCGGTCTCAGCCTGAATGCTTGCTGGAATATCATTTTGAATGCAAAATCAAATTATACAACCGGCCTTGCTTTGAATTGATGGTGTTGAAATCCGCCGGGACTCGAATATCGAGAATTGTCATGTCCTTTCCTTTATGAACCATCCTAATGCTTTCTTGCCGTCTTTGCAAAAACATTTTTCAGTCAACCCGCGCACTTGATATTGCCTGTGATCTCCAAGCGTCATATCGGGCTGCTTTGCAGCGCTGGTTGACACCAGGCCATTTTTAAAAAATAACGCTTGACCCGACTACCGCCTCATGGTTCAGAATGCCGTTGCATGGGGTAAACATGACGACATCTGAACAAGTCCATAGGGGGAACAATTGTCATTCAAGACACGTTTATCATCGGGTATGCGCATCAATCATTTCGTGACGACCGGTTTTATGCTCGGAAAATCAGGACGGCCACGATGACATCGACAACAATGACCATCGGCCAACTTGCCAAACAATTCGGTCTTTCCCGGAGCACGCTCCTTTATTATGATTCGATCGGTCTTCTGCGGCCATCGGGGAGAAGCCCTGCAAACTACCGGAGATACACGCGGGAAGATTGCAATCGGCTGCAGTTGATCTGCATGTACCGCCAGGTCGGGCTCTCCATGGCGTCAATCCATGAAATCCTCGAATCTCCGCAGAGCGGCGCGCGGGATATCCTGGAGAAACGTTTGCTGGCCCTCGGAAAGGAGATCAACGGCCTGCGGGAACAGCAGCAGGTGATTATCCGCATGCTGGGAGACACTTCGCTTCGTGAACGGATTCCCTTCATGGACAAGGATGGATGGATCGCCCTGCTTCGAGCTGTTGGTCTTGACGACAAGGGAATGGAGAAATGGCATCAGGAGTTTGAAAAACGATCGCCTTTGCTGCACCAGGAGTTTCTCGAAGGGCTTGGCATTGACGGCAAAGAGATCGCGCTGATCCGTCAATTGTCCCGGACCTGATTTTTGGGTTGCATTCTATATATAGGGGGTTGTGTTAACATCACGGCAATAAACAGGAGATCCATACGATGAAAAATAAACTCATGATGGGATTGTGGCGGTACATGCTCAGTGTTCCGCCGTTCTTATGGGAAAAGCAGATTGCCAATGGAAAAAAGGGATTCGCGGACCACCTCGCTTTTATGACCGAGGAACATCGGCTGATACACCATTTCGCGGTCCGGGAACTTCCGATTGCAGGAAAACCGCTGCCGCCGGAATTCATTTCGAATGCATTGAATATTCCCGTCGAGCGGGTAATCGCCATCCTGGATGACCTGGAATCACACATGACCTTTATTTTCAGAAACTCCCGGGGTGAAATCGAGTGGGCCTATCCCGTGACGGTTGAAAAGACGCCTCACCATGTGACGTTTCATACCGGCGAGCAGCTTTACGCGGCCTGAGCAGCCGACGCGTTCGCAACGCCCTTCGTGCAAGGGCGACTCAGAAAAGAATTCGTATCAATCGTTATCCGTACGGAATGTGCCCACTGCGCCAGAGAAATGGAAATTGAGATCGACAGCGATCTTAACTGTCATGTGAAAGAAAATGGGTGCGCCCCGATCGTCTTCGTACCCGATATCAATCTTCTTAAACTTGAAGAAGAAAGCATTATCAATGCCTTCTGAAGGCAGAGCGTCTTCTTCTGGTCGGAAGAACATGCAAGGGAGTATCGAAAGCAGGTTCACAGGCTTCGCGGGGCATACATGACAGCGGAGCAGATGGGCAAGGTCACAAAAATTATTCAGAGCGCTATTTTTTCATTCAGCCAGGAGGATTGAGGGTATCGAAAACCGCCCCATGGTGTGCCCCATGTTGAAGGAACGGGGCACACGGGGAATTTTCATAAAACGAGTTGATCTTCCAAATTTCATGATAACTGTAAAAAAAGATACAAATAATACTTGTCAAAATCATAAGCATAAAATACATCAGAAATATGAGGCGATGAGGATGAATGTCCACAATGTTGGCTGCAGGAGCCGCTAAGGAGGCAGATGATGCGTAACGAGACAGAAAAAAACAACGGGTTTCGGGATCAGGTTGTGCGGGGTGTTGCCACATTGGTTGCCATCCTCTTGTATGGATGGATCAATTTCCTTCTTAATCCGGTGGCCACGCTGCTTTCGGGCAAATATGCCCTCAAACAATTCGAGAACAATGATGCTTCTTACGCCGTATCGTACTTCGGGATGAATTTCTTCGGCAACCTCGGCATTCCCGCATTGGTTTTGCTGATCGTCTTTGTGGCGATCTGGTGGAAACCCATCAAATCTTTCATCAAGCCCGGCGGGGTCGCGGCCATAATGCTTTCGTCCATTCTCTTCTTTGCCGCAAACGCTTTTGCCTACTACGACAAGGCGGACTACACCGAGGCCTACTTCATCCTGCCGAACGAGTCGGCTTTCTTTATCCCGGATGTCGGAGCCAATAAGGACAGTCAGAGCCAATTCGGTTCCGAGGATTATCTGAAGGCAAACAAGGTCCCGGCCAAGCGGTTCATTGTTCCACATGCAAAGTTTTCCGGCTCCGGCCTTTGGAGCGACTTTTACGTTCCGACCGGCCGTCTGATTATCGTGGATCGCACGCCGTACAACCGGGAATGGGTGAAGGCCAGTCATCGGGGCACATCAACCAAGGACGAATGCTTTCCGTGTCAAAGCTCGGAAGGCCTCAACATCACGGTCGAGATCTCAATTGCCACATCGGTGCTCGAGGAGAACGCGGCCAGATACCTGTATTTCTTCGGAGTAAAACCTCCGGCCGGTGATCGTACGCGGCCCGATGTCATATTTACCTCCGTATTCTATGGCCGAACGCTTACAGAAATCATGGATACCGTGGGACGTGGCAAAGTCCAGGCCCTGGTATGCAATGAGTTCACCACGCGCACGCTCGATCGGGCGAACGCCGAAGCATCCAAGATCATGGAGGCGATTGAGAAAGGGGCAACAGCGTTCTTTGCGTCCAGGGGCATCACCCTCGATTACATCGGCTGGGCCGGCACGTTCGCGTTCGACCAGCCGGTGCAGGATGCTATCAATCGACGCTACGTTGCCGGACAAGACGTCGAAGTTGCCAAGACGCTTGCACCGCACACCGCAACCATCCAGGCCCTGGCGACTGCCGAGGCCTTGAGAACTTTTGCAAGCAAGTCGGACGGCAAACTCCCCACCAACGTTTCCCTGTGGTGGCTTCCTCCCAGTCTGAGCGAATTTTTGGGCGGAATATTTAAACCCGGTCCGGATTCAGCGGCATCTGCGGGAAATGCGCCAAAGAAATAGGAAAAACAGGGTCCTTGGGAGAAATGCATGCAAGCCCGATGTGAATACTCGGAATTGACTGTTCCTATCGACGGTTCGTACGTGGCTGTCGCGGTTGCGTATGTCGATGAGATTTCAAAAAAACTAGGGTTTGAAGAAGATCAGCGAAAGAAGATCGCTCTGGCGGTGGAGCAAACCGTAGCCAACGTGAGGGAGTTGATCTCTGAACCCGGCGGCAGGCAGAATTTTGAGATCTCTTGCGAGCGGATTCCCGCGGGCCTTCGGGTCATCATTAAAGAAAGGGGAATGCCTTTTGACCCATCACGGATCCCGTTGTTTCAGCCCCGGACGGAAGATAGGCAAGAGCCTCTGGAGCTGCCCGATATCCCTTTGCTGAGGGACCTCGTGGATGAGTTCTCGATTCACAATCTCGGACCGGACGGACAAGAGATTCATCTCGTGAAGTACCTCAGGGATAAAAGTGTCGAAGATTACTTCCAGGCCTGTGAACTGGAGCAATTTCAGGAGCCGTCCCCAAAAACACGGAAACGCATATCGGATGCCGGCCAGTTTAACATCCACCTGATGAAGCCATCCGAGGCTTTGGAAGTTTCCAGGTCGGCTTACAAAACCTATGGCTACACGTACCCCAACGCGCACATTTATTATCCGGACCGCATGGTGGAGCTTAACGAAGGCGGACAACTGGTATCGGCAACCGCCGTAACAGTTGACGGAGAACTTGCGGGGCACTGTGCGATTTTCCGGTTGGACGCCGGGGCTCAAAGCGCGGAAATCGGCCAGGCCGTGGTAAAGCCGGAATTTCGGGGACAAGGATGCCTGCTGCGCCTTACGGAATTTCTCATAAACGAGGCAAAATCCCGTGGCATGACAGGTCTGTATGTCCATGCCGTGACAAGCCACGCCTTTTCGCAACGCGTCGCCACGCGGCTTGACTTTGCGGCATGTGCGCTGCTTCTGGGGTATGTGCCGACAAGCGTAACGTTCAGGGACATCAAGGAAGAGCTGACTCAGCGTGAAACCTTCCTCGTGCAGTATAAGTATCTCGAAAAACCCGGCCCCTTGAAGCTTTATTCGCCATCAAAGCATAAGGACTTCATTGCGAAACTTTACGGCAATCTCGGCGTGACACCCCGATTCGAGGTTCCCGGAAAGTCGCAGGCGGCAGTTCTCCAATCGGAGTCCATTCTGAAAACCATGACCGCTGCCTCGATGCCTCCGGGTTACGCATCCATTGAGGTACTTCGAAGCGGCGAAAACATCGGCGCGGAGGTAAAAAACGCATTAAAGGAATTTCGCCTGAAACGCTACGATGTTATCGCGCTGTACCTGGATCTGCGCGACCCGCTCACTTTTCACCTGGTCCCTGAATTCGAGACCCTCGGCTTTTTCTTCGGCGGGATACTTCCCGGTGCATCCGTCGGGGAAGCACTCGTACTGCAATACCTCAACAATGTCGCGATAGATTATGACGCAATCAAACTGGATACCGAAGCAAGCCGCGAAATGCTGGCCTATGTAAAGCATCAAGATCCCAATCGCGGATAGATGCGCACGCGGTTCCTTTAAAGACAAATGCGGCCATAAGTTCAGGATGGTCGGGACATCGTTTCGATTCTCATATTTCTTTTCCTTGATTTGTGCAAAAGGTGATGATTTAAATGCGGCGGGCCGTTGTAGATAGACTATCCGCGGGAATGGGGGGCTACCATGATCAATAATGACGATATCTTCAATGCCATGACGATTAAGTTGGATACGGAGCTGCCTGAAATGCCGGATTTTGTCAAGGGTATCCGGCGGGCGCCGGACAGGGGTTTCCGTCTGACCCGGGACCAGACCCGGGTGGCCTTGAAAAATGCGCTTCGGTATATCCCGCAAGTCCATCACGGGGTTCTGGCTCCGGAATTTTTAAACGAGCTGATGACCCGGGGGCGGATTTACGGCTACCGCTTCCGTCCGCCCGGTGCCATCAAGGCAAGGCCCGTGGATGCCTACAAGGGCCGGTGCCTGGCCGGCAAGGCATTTCAGGTCATGATCGACAACAACCTGGATTTTGACCTGGCGCTCTACCCGTATGAACTGGTGACTTACGGGGAAACCGGGAGCGTATGCCAGAACTGGATGCAGTACCGGCTGATCAAAAAATACCTGGAAATTCTCACCGAAGACCAGACCCTGGTAGTGGCATCCGGTCATCCGCTGGGACTGTTCCGCTCGCAGCCGGACAACCCGCGGGTCATCATCACCAACGGTCTTCTGGTGGGCGTGTATGACAACGAGGATGACTGGGAGGTGGCGGTCCAGATGGGGGCATCCAGCTACGGTCAGATGACGGCCGGCGGTTGGATGTACATCGGGCCGCAGGGCATCGTGCACGGCACTTACAATACGCTTCTGAACGCCGGCCGCCTGAAGTGCCTTGCCGCAAAGGACGGGGATCTGAAAGGCATTCTTTTTGTCTCCTCGGGCCTTGGCGGCATGAGCGGGGCGCAGCCCAGGGCCGCCGAGATCGCCGGCGCGGTTTCGATCGTGGCCGAGGTCGATCCCTCCCGGATCAAGACCCGGCAAGATCAGGGCTGGGTCCAAAAATCGTCTTCCGACCTGAAGGAAGTCTTTGACTGGGCCCTTGCGGCCAGAAAATCGAAAAAGCCGCTTTCCATCGCCTTTTACGGAAACGTGGTGGATCTTCTCGAATATGCCGTGGCGGAAAACATCGCAATCGATCTGTTGTCCGATCAGACCTCCTGTCATGTGGCCCACGGCGGCGGATACTGTCCCCGGGGCCTGACATTCGCGGAGCGGACAGCGCTTCTTGCAAGTGACCGCAAAGCATTCAGCGTGCTGGTGGACAAAAGCCTTCGCCGCCATTATGAACTCATCAAGATCCTGGTGGATCGCGGCGTTTATTTCTTTGATTACGGCAATGCCTTTATGAAGGCGGTTTTTGATGCCGGGGTCACGGAAATCGCCCGCAACAAAAAAGACACCAAGGATGGGTTCATTTTTCCCTCGTATGTCGAGGATGTCATGGGGCCCATATTCGACTATGGATACGGCCCGTTCCGGTGGGTGTGCCTGAGCGGAAAGCCGGAGGATCTGCTCAGAACCGACCGGGCGGCCATGGCCTGCATCGATCCGGGCCGCCGTAGCGAGGATCGCGACAATTACAACTGGATCCGGGATGCCCAAAAGAACCAACTGGTGGTGGGAACCCAGGCCAGAATTCTCTATCAAGATGCCAGGGGCCGGGTGGATATTGCCCTTGCCTTCAACAAAATGGTCCGAAGCGGCGAAGTCGGGCCCATCATGATCGGCCGCGATCACCATGATCCGGGCGGAACGGATTCGCCTTTCCGGGAGACCTCCAATATCAAGGACGGCAGCAACGTTGCGGCGGACATGGCAACCCACTGCTTTGCCGGCAACTGCGCCCGGGGCATGTCGCTTGTGGCGCTTCATAACGGGGGCGGCACGGGCATCGGCAAGGCCATCAACGGCGGATTCGGGCTGGTTCTGGACGGCAGCCTGCGGGTGGACGACATCATCCGCTCGGCGCTTTCCTGGGATGTGATGGGAGGGGTGGCCCGCCGAAGCTGGGCCCGGAATCCCAATGCCATGTCGGTTGCCATGGAATACAATGCCAATAACCCGACCGGCGACCACATCACGATTCCCTATGTGCCGGATGAAGAATTGATTCATTTGCTGGTGGATTCGCGGTTTCAGGAAAAAGGATGACAGGTTATGTCCAGGAAGCTGATTGAATGCGTTCCCAATTTCAGCGAAGGCCGGCGGCCCGAGGTCATTGATGCAATAGTGGGCTGTTTCCGGAACAAGAAGGGCTGCTATCTCTTCGATGATCGCGCGGACAGGGATCATAACCGCCTGGTTGTCAGCCTGGTCGGAGAACCCGATCCGATTCAGGATGCCCTGATCGAGGCTGCCAAAGTGGCTGTCCGCCATATCGATATGGAGAAGCACCGGGGCGGGCATCCGCGAATCGGGGCCGTGGACGTGATTCCGTTTACGCCCATTAAAACCATCACCATGGCCGAATGCGTGGACCTGGCCCATGCATTCGGCAGCCGTTTTCATGCGGAAACCGGCATTCCCGTTTATTATTACGAAGAGGCGGCTCGAAATCCGGAGCGGAAAAAACTGGAGGTCATTCGAAAAGGCCAGTACGAAGTCTTGAAAATCGAGATCAATCGGCCGGAGCGCCGTCCGGATGTGGGCCGGCCCGCTCTCCATCCCAGCGCGGGGGCCACGGTCATCGGTGCTCGCCCGTTTCTGGTAGCCTTTAACGTCAATCTGAACACCAGCGATCTGAAGGTGGCAAAGGCCATTGCCCATGCGGCACGCGCATCCGGCGGGGGTTTCAGTCATGTCAAGGGTATCGGACTGCCGCTTGCCGGCCGCGGCATGGTGCAGGTCAGCCTGAATATCGTGGATTACGAGAAGAATCCGCTCTACCGGGTCCAGGAGTTTGTGCGCATGGAAGCCCGGCGCTGGGGGGTTGAGATCGTTGATACCGAGGTGTACGGCATGGTGCCTGCGGAGGCTTTGCTCAGCAGCGCCGAGTACTATATGCAGATCGCCGGCTTTGACACCCGCCAGGTGATCGAGCTGCGCCTGCTGGAGATGACGGGAGAAAACGGTGATTCGTAAACTCATCCGAAATGCGCATTTTTTTACGCCCGTGGACAATGGCGGCCCTCTGGCCGGTAATTTCCAGGGGCGGGTGGCAAGCCTTGAGCACGGAGCCATGCTGATTCGCGACGGCCTGATCGAACGCATCGGAACCGAGCCCGATATGTTGACAGATATTGATTCCGGGCGGATCGATGAGGAAGTGGACTGCATGGGCAAATGCGTCATTCCGGGGTTTGTGGACCCCCATACCCACATGTGCTTTGCCGCCAGACGGGAAGCGGAATTTGGGCTTCGCCTGAAAGGCACTTCGTATCTGGATATTTTAAAGGCAGGCGGAGGCATCCTCTCGTCGGTGAATGCCGTCCGGAAAACATCCGAAGAGGGCCTTCTGGAGGCAACGCTGGAAAACGCATTGTCCGCCCTGCGGTTTGGAACCACCACCCTTGAAATCAAGAGCGGTTACGGCCTCAATACCGAGACGGAACTCAAAATGCTTTCGGTCATCGACCGGGTCCGCCGCTTGACACCTCTGGACGTGGTGGCCACGTTCATGGGGGCCCATGCGGTTCCGGAAGAATACCGAAAGGCGCCCGAGGATTATGTCGATCTTCTGATCAACGAGATGATTCCTGCGGTCAGCCGCCAGGGCATTGCCCGGTATTGTGATGTGTTCTGCGAAGCCGGCGTTTTTTCGGTCAACCAGAGCCGCAGGATTTTATCGGCGGCGCATTCCGCGGGATTCGGGTTGAAGATTCACGCCGATGAAGTCCACGATATGGGCGCCGCCGGGCTTGCCGCAGAACTGCGGGCCGTTTCCGCCGAGCATCTGCTGGCCGCAAGCCATGCCAACATCGTTTGTATGGCAAAATCCGGGACCATTGCCGTTTTGCTCCCCGGAACCGCCTACAGTCTGCAAAAACCCTATGCCAGGGCAAGAGACATGATCGCGGCCGGCGTTCCGGTGGCCATTGCCACGGACTGCAATCCCGGGTCCTGTTTCACGGAGTCCATGCCCTTTGTTTTTGGCCTTTCGGTGATGAACATGGGCCTGACGCCGGAAGAAGCCCTGACGGCCGCTACCTTGAATGCCGCTTATAGCATCGGCATGGCGGATCGGGTAGGCAGCCTGGATCCGGGCAAGCAGGCGGATTTTCTGATTCTGGACGGGGGGTCCCCGGCCATTCTGGCCTATCATGCCGGGGTTTTGCCGGTTGAGGCGGTGTTTAAAAAAGGGGAGAGAATGAACACGAAAAGGAATACCCGATGAAACTTGCGGATTTGACCGTGTCTGATTTCATCAGGGAACTGGCGTCGGTTTCGCCGGCGCCAGGCGGCGGCAGTGTGGCGGCCCTTTGCGCCGGGCTGAGCGCGGCTCTTTGCATCATGGTGGCCAGGCTGACCCGTGGCAAGGAAAAATATCGCGCCCACTGGGATGCCATGGAAAGCCTGATTCAAGAAGCGGATCCCCTGACCGAGCGCTTCGTTGCGCTGATGGACGCGGATGCAAAGGCCTATAACCAGGTCGTGGCCGCCATGCGGCTGCCAGCGGAAACGGAGGAAGAAAAGACGGTTCGAAAGACAGCCATTGAACAGGCGAACCGAAAGGCCGCCGAGGTCCCCCTGGAAACATTGATACATATGCTGACACTGGCCGATCATGTGAATGAGGTGGTGGAAAAAGGAAACGTCAACTGCATTACCGATGCCGGCACAGCCGCCCAACTGGTTCGAACGGCGGCATATGCCGCAGCCTACAACGTTCGCATCAACCTGGGAGGGACCGCGGATCCGGTCTTTGCGGAAAACTGCCGCGCAAAAGTGAGCCTGATCCTATCCGGAATCCATGCAACCATTGATGCGGCAGAAAAAAAAGTGGATTCAGCACTCGTCGTCCCTTGAGCCTCATTTGTGTTCCAACGCTTTGATATAGGACGTTTCCAAATAGCCATGGATGTGTTGGCCATCGATTATGGCGAAGGGGACTCCTCTTCGGGAATCGAGCTGATTCTTCCGGCGAGCAGCATCTGTATCCTTTTCGATATCATACGCAGTGAAGGGAATTCCTCTTGATCGAAAGAAATCCACGGCTTTTTTGCAGTAAGGACACCAGTTCGTTACGTAGAGCTCCACCTGGTGCGCTTTTGAAATATTCGGTTTAGCCTCTTTCGGGAAAGCATCTTTTGCCGCCGTTTGCATGTCCTCATGAGGGGATTGGTCCTCTTCGGCTGTTGCATCCTCTCCCGGCGGTACAAACCCAGGAGGTGAGTCGTCTGCAGGGGAAGGAGAGGATACGACCTGAAGTTCCGCCGGCTGCTCTTCGGGTTTTGCTGGAGCCAGCCTCCCCATCAATGGCTTGGCCTTCTCACCAGTTCCTTGCTTCTCGTACATTGTAACCAGCAGCCGGATCGTATCTATTGTCTCCTCGTGAGTTTCTCCAAGTGTTTTCTCCTGAATGGATTGAAGCCTTTCTAGGTATTTGACTGCTTCCGGATATTCTTCCATTTCACCGTGGATATTTCCGAGGAGAACCAAGAGGTTCGTCAGTTCTATTCCGTTGGGACCGAATTTGCTTTCTGCTCCATCCAGTGCTCGCTTTGCCGGTGCTGCTGCGTCCTTGTAGTGTTTTTGGGCGTATAGGTCGGATGCTTGCTTGAAGAAGGTTTCCCAGCGGAGTCCATTCCAGGTTTCGTTTATGAGGGGAACTGCATAGAATGCCAAACCGCACAGTACGACTCCAGCAAGAATCAAAACAAGGGTGCGGCCCCCTTTGCCTTCATTCCCCCTTCCGTGGCTTTCCGAACCGCCCGCCGAGAAAGAGCGCTCCACATGGTTAACAGTTGCCCGGAGATAGTTTTTGTAGACAATGCCGCAGCGAGGGCATTCACCTTCAGCCACAAACGCTGCATCCTTCGCTTGCCGCTCATATTGGCATTTCGGACATTCCATTGCTTCTCCTCTCGTTCTCAACTACAAGTTGCTTGGTGCTGGCCGATCCCTCAATTTTAGTATCTTACGTCTTTAATTCGCGTTTTTTGTGGCAGAAAATATATCGATTGTTACAGACTCAAGTTTCCAGCAAGATTGGGAATAACCACCATCTCTTTCAGCTTGAGTCCAAGAGTAATCACCTGCAGCCCCAATTTGGTGAGGTAATATTTGTAAGAATGGCCAATTTTCTTGATTAAACCATGAACATGCAGGCGTTTGAGTTGACGGGAAATCTGTGAACTGTTTTTGCCTGAAAGTTTTTTTCTCAGATGCTTATTCTGAAATCCACTGATGGTGAATTCTCCGCTGGCAATGGATTCAAAAAGTTTCTGGTCTTCTTCGGTAAACAGATTGAATCCTTTGTATGGACGTTCATTATCAACTACCGTCTGGGATAACTTATCCAGTTTATCAATTCCAGCCTGTACGTCATCGATAGCAGAGATGAACTGTAGATATCGGCGATTGGCAGCCATGAGTAAATTTTGCAGCGATGGAAGACTGTAAATGCCTTTTTTCATTTGGGCAAGTTTTTTGGAATTTGTTCCATCTCTATGTTCTACCTTCCGGTAGTGCTTAAAAAAAGAAACGTCATTGACGGTTGTTTCAATGCGCAGAATCAGACCAAACTTATCATACATTTTTATGGAAACCGGTCCCATGCTATGTTTGATACGGGTTCCCTCAATCCGTGTATTAAAATTGTTGCCGATTTCATCTTTGTAATTCGCATGGAGGTTTCGGCCAAGAAATGTTGCGATATTTTCAGGTTTAACCGAATGAATTGCAGAACGGACAAGGTGCTCATAGATGTTATGGAGATCTTGCTGGCGTTTAAAAATGATATCCGTTGAATATTCAGCCTGCATGATGCTCCAATGATAATTAAGATCAAATTGCTTTATGACAGGACAGTATTTTTCAGCAAACCGATTCAGTTTTATGTGAAGCGGATCAACTGCAAAACCGTTACTGAGTTCCTGGGCCAGACTCAGATCACTGATAGAAGAAAACGCATTATCCATTAAAGTAAATTTAACACCGTGATTCAATAAGCTTGCAGCCAATCTGTTATGGCCATTGAAATATATTTGTAGGCGGAAAGGACACCATGTGGGCACCCGAACATAGGTCAGTCCCAGTTCCTCATCGATAAAGTAAAAATAGTAGTGTAAACATTTTCCGTCATCGGGTTTGAGATACGTACGATGGGTATTTTTG
>JACRBZ010000032.1 GCA_016219185.1 Deltaproteobacteria bacterium | reverse complement strand
CTTGTTGAGCGTGCGAATAAATTCGCACCCACGAACCCATCAACTGAGGTTTTTAGGTTCTATGTTCAAGTTATTTTTGCTCGATTCCTAAACCAGAATTTCCACGAGCGTAATGTCGTCGCTGAAGTTTGCGCTCCCGTGATATTCTTCCAGAAGCGCCAGCAATTCTTCCGGCATTTTTGATCCTGCGGCCAGATCGGCCAGAAACCCTTCAACCCTTGCGCAGCCGAATAGTCCGCCTTCCGGGTTATCCACCTCCGTGATCCCATCGGAAAAAACATACAGCCTGCTTCCATCACGGGCATCGAAAGCTTCATGGCTATTCTGGATATCTATTTGCGCCGTAATGCCTAATGGCGTATTCCGTGAACCCATTCTTCTTTGCACCTTGCCTTCCTGCATGAAAACACATTGCGGCATGCCCGCATTCCAGAGTTTGATTTTTTTCCTGCCAGCGGCTATCTCAACCAGGCAGCCGACCATAAAAACATTGGCGGGCAATTGCCGGTACAAGACATCATTGATTTCTTCCAATACTGCTTCAATGTTTTTCCCTTCCCGCGCACGGGTGTAAAAAACATGGGAAATTAAAGGAGCGGCCACTGCGGCGGGTAAACCATGCCCCGTGAAATCGCCGACCAGAACCCATTGCCGCCCGTCCGGCGTGAATGAGGAAAGAAGAATATCCCCGTTGCTCCGGTCTGCGGGTGAAATGAGATAACGCAAGAATCTGTCATCGAAAGACCGGGTTGAGCGCATGCGCGTGATGATGTTCTCCACAAGCGTTTTTTCGTGGAGCAGCTCAAGATTTTGTTGTTCCAGCTTCACCCTGGCCTCACGCAGGGCCAGATGAGTCTGGACTCTCGCCTTGACGATGGGCGGATTGATCGGTTTGGTAATGTAATCAACCGCGCCCAGCTCCAGGCCTGCCAGTTCACTCTCCGTCTCCGAAATGGCCGTGACGAATATCACCGGAATTTCACGGGTGGTTTCATCCGCCTGCAAGCGCCGCATGACCTCATAACCGTCCATCACGGGCATCATGACGTCCAGCAGGATCAGGTCGGGCTGGGGGTATACCGCAGCGATTTTTAACGCCAGCGCGCCGTTCAATGCCGGACGGACGGTGTAATCGTTTTTCAGCGTTTCCTTCAGGACATCAATGTTTTCCGGCGTGTCGTCAACGACCATGACAGAATATTTCCGGGTAGTTTGATTTAACATGGCAGGAAAGTTTTACGGGTTTCAGTCGCGCAGGGTTTGCATGATTTCTTCCACTTCCTGGCGCAGTTCAATAAACAAGGGAACCAGTTTGGGGTCAAGCGTCTCTCCTGCCTCCTTTTGGATCCAGTCCAGCGCCTTATCCACATCCCATGCTTCCTTGTAAGGCCGCGCCGAGGTCAATGCGTCAAAAATATCCGCAATCGCGGTCAATCTTCCCACAAGCGGGATTGCTTCACCCTTTAAGCCAAGCGGGTAGCCTTTGCCATTCCATTTTTCGTGATGGGTTAACGCGGTCAGCCGCGACAATTGCAAAAGCTCGGACGTTTGCTCGCCGATGATATCCGCGCCAATCTGGGCATGTTGCTTGATGACCTCGAATTCTTCCGGGACGAGTTTGGCGGGCTTGAGCAGAATATTATCGGGGATGCCGATCTTGCCGATGTCGTGCATGATGGAGGCGGACATCATTTGATCGGCCTCAACATCCGTCAGCCCGGCCTTGCAGGCCAGCAACCTTACATAAAAACCCAACCGTATTACATGCATACCGGTTTCGTTGTCCCGGTACTCCGCTGCCCGCCCCAGGCACCGGGTGATTTCAAGGCGTGTTTCTTCCAATTCCCGGCTTTTGGCAAGCAAGTCCGCTGTCCGGTCCTGAACCAACCCTTCCAGATGGCGGCTGCGGTCATAAAGCGCCAGGTGGGTTTTAATGCGGGCCAGCACGGTTGGGGCGCTTACCGGTTTGATGATGTAATCCTCCGCGCCAATTGAAAACCCATAAATCTCATCTTCCATTTCTGACCGGGCGGTCACAAAAATGACGGGAATATTCCGGGTGCGCTCATCCGCTTTCAACAGGCGGCAAACTTCATGGCCGTCCATATCCGGCATCATAACATCCAGCAGGATCAAATCCGGCGGTTTGGGGGAGAATGCCGCCTTGAGCGCCAGCCGTCCGCTGGTCGCCACCATTACGGTGTAATGATGTTTCAGAATCTCCTTCAGAACATCAATATTTTCCTGTGCGTCATCTACGACCAGGATTGATTTTCGGATCGCCTCGCTCACACTACGTCCTTTCACCCTAAAAACCGCTTGACGAAGAGCTTTCTGACATTTCAACCTAAAAACCGCAGTTGGCGAAGAACCTTCTGACATTTCAACGGATTATGCCGCTTTCGTAGGTGCGAATTCATTCGCACACAACCTGTTGTTCGTGCGAATGAATTCGCACCTACAAACCCGTCAACCGCGTTTT
>JACRBZ010000035.1 GCA_016219185.1 Deltaproteobacteria bacterium | reverse complement strand
TGATCAAAAAGATTGCCCAAAAGGGCCAAAAGCGTGATCGATCGCCCTGAAAAGTATTTTTGGGTCGGAAAACCATGCAAAAATAGCCGTTTTGAAGCGTCTATTCGAAGCTTACAGGATATGTTTGTCCAAAGTCCAATATTATTGGAAGTATTCATTGTTCGAAATAACTATAAAACCTAAATTTATGAGCATCTTCCCAATCATATATCCAAGATGGTTTATAATGGTCTTGAACAAATTGCTTTACAGAGCTTCCCCAGCTAAGAGGATTTTGATCGTTCGCTACAAGTTTTGCCGGAATTAAGGTAAGATTTTGAAAAATAGAAGCGCTTACTCTTTTATGCCCATCCACAATAAATAGATATCCCTTATATTCTGCAACGCTAACTGGAGCAGTGACCTGGTATCCGAATTCTTTTATAGAATTCAATATTTCTTTAGCATCTTCTCTTGCTATCTGAACAATATTTTGGGTTGGATATATATTTTTAGGTGACAACCAGCAATGAGGCATAGCAAGATTTTTTCTCCAATTATCAATATTTTTCAATATTATATCAAATATATATGAAATAGGAGCAAAAGAGGTATCGATTATTATATCAAAGTTATTCAAGTCTCGGCAATCTGCTCCATAGTAACTTTTGAAACGGGAGTCTTCACTTGCCCTGCGAGCTTTGATATCTCGAATCGCATGTTCAATGCTATCATATTTTTCCTCTTTTCGGTTATCTGCACTCATAATGCGTTTTGCTGCAACTTCGATATTTGCGAAAAGGTATATTTTTAGTGAGTTACCAAGAAAAAACCAAGCAAGCCTGGAATCAACGACAATGTCTTTATTAGCTTTTCCAAGGTTTTTAATAATTCCGTCAATTTCGTCATCTATTTTTGGATTATTTTCAGCATATTTGTTTAATTCTAAAGTATTCATTCCATATTTAGACGCAATATCACGTTGAATAATACCAGTCGAAACAAAATCAATATGCAGATATTCCGCTAACCGACTTGCAATAGTGGTTTTTCCACTCCCCAAATCGCCTGTTATAGTTATTATGTTAGACATTTAAATTATCTCCTAAGCTACCCATTGTGCAGTTCTTGAGATGATTTTGATTCTGCTAGTATTGTCAATTTGATCCATAACACCTTCCTTCATAATTTCTTCATATGTTACCCAAATATAGTTCTCTGTATTTCCTTTTGATAGTAATTGCTTCAGCTCTTCTTTTTGTTTTTTTGTCGGGGTCAGTTCGTAAATGTTCGCATATATAACCTCAGGGCTTTGTGCAAAATGGGAAAATTTGTTCATTAATGACCGTGAACCAATATACTCGTAAAATATATATGAAAAATTATCACGGCTTAGAATTCCAGAAGAAACCAATTCTTCAAAGAATTCCCTATAAGGAGAAGTTTCTCTGTTTTTATTAGAGAAAAACCATTTGAATAACGAGTGGTAATGTTTACCTTTAATTCTTATGCGCAAATCTTCTTTTGCAACACCATCAATACAGACCATATTGTCGTCGTGCACATCAAGGCATTTTAAAATACTGCTAGCTGAAGGTAAATACTTGTATACGCCTCCAACTGGTTGAAATTGATGTTTTAGACGAGCACCTTTTACAAGGAGGTATTTATTTTCAATTTTTATTCTGAAAAGATACGATATTGATACTCTAACTACTTTATTATAATACAAACAGAAAATATACACAAAATTCAGTCCTTCACGTATATTTGTCGTTATACTTGCAATGATTTGAACTATCATTGTTAAGAGAGCTGCTGCAACACTATAAGCCAACGTTGAAACAGGAGTGTTTGGCTGGGCGATAAAGATTACAAAAATGCTAGTGATTAAAAACATAAAGTATATTAAGAGGCTCATTGTTACTCCGATCTATTGTTAAAGAATTCTGGGGGATTCTGAGAACACCCTACATAATTATTAAGGATAATCATAGTCAGCCAGGAATTAAGTAAGGTGTCTCTGCGGAATTCAAGCGCTTATAATCTTTCCGAAGGGTTAAGTTGTTCTGCCAACTTTGCTATTTCAACTTGTAAACCCTGAGCGTCTTCTCAGACTCCTTCAACCTAACGACTTCATCACTTCAATATGTTGTCATTGACTCAGAAATTCCGGAGGGCATCGGTAATTTATGATGCCCCCTTTCCAGTAATCAGCTTACCCGCTTCTTCTTTAAATTCCAGTGGGTATTCCCTTCTCTTCTTTTCCATTGAACACCTCCTGGTGAAATATCAATCCACACTTAACAAAGTGTCCATTGATTTCCCACCACCTCACTCCATAACCGACTTGGCTTTAAAGCCCCTCACTATTCTTCATGTAGGTTTTAACCGGCCCCTCCATATCTCCCACCTAAATTCGAGGTAACATCAAGTGGCAACTGAACGAAGAAACCTCCGTGCATTCAAAGAGTCGAATATCAATATGACAACACGTTTCATGACACCAATCACAGCAAATTCGAGGTTCGAGTACAAATCTAATGGCACACCTTTGCGCGCACTTCCGTGAGCAATGTCGTTCCGACGCCGTAACAATTCATTGATTGTCCCCTCTTCTCTTTTGAATTCCTCATGGGAGAAACCAAGCCTAAACAGGTTCTTCCGAAGAACGACTGTCGATAGATTCGACTCGGTATCAACAACGTCATCGATTGGGATCTTGACAGTGGCTTCAAACGCTTTGTCGATTCGTCCTGCAAACTCAGAATGGCGAGCAAACCGATGTAATTTCGTGTCGTCGGGAGCAGATTTCCGAAAGAATGCACACTTACTGTTCGAATCGGATAGTGCGTTGAATAGATCACTCATACTCGCAGCTACAATCTGTGCGACAGCGTCTCTACACTTAATGTTTTCTTTATTGATCGCTTTTAGGTAGATACTGAAAGCCGCCTTCCAGAATCCCTCGAAGTGAGCATAAAGCATGACCACAAGGCATTTGCAGTAACGCTCCTTGTCGTCAACCCTATGCATTTCTCCGAGCTGATTGCGGAAGAAGCGGATTTCTTCGAGGCGGCAACTCAACTCTTCCTCAAGCTCGGCTCTGACCTCCGCTACGTCCATTTGATTCCTCCGATCCGATCGGCAACGAAAACAATTCGTTGATTCAAAGGATTGAGGAAATTCTTTCCACCTCCCGTAGTAATGTCTCGAAATACTCCGTCCTTCTTGATTTCCCAGAAGCACTCTGACAGCTTCTTCATCTGGTCCTCGTTGTTGGGATCTATCTCTGCCATATGAGGTTGAAGTCCAAGCGAAAACGCTTCAAAGTGATACACACTAAACGGAAGAGTTCGCCCTCTTTTATCTACTATTGCATAAGCATCATTCCCCATCGACGCGTTCAGTATTCGAAACGTCTTCTCGAATACATTTTGTTCCGCATCATAGTCCAAAGTGACATCATCTTTGTCTGGGTCGGCAACCGACTCCATGTATTTGGTCAAGAACTCACCAACTTCATGAACGTAGTTATTTCGCCAGTTCTTGAAAGCGAAGAAACGAAGCACAAGTTCCTGATCGAAACGTTCATCCATTCGCTGCTGATTTATCGGGGATACAGTGTTGGCAAAATCTATGTTCTTACTACACTCAATGAGGAATTTGTTCACTGTATTGTCAAGCAGCCTGATGGTACAGTTGCGGATCTCCTGTTCGGAAAGGACGGAACCTCCCTTGTTCAAACGCTTAAACATGTGATAACGAATACGGCTTTCGCTTTCTTTTCGAATGACCTCAACTCTGATCGTATGCCTCTTAAGTTTAATTTCCAATGCACGGGGCAAAGATTCATACGTATAGCCGTCGAGCTCGGTCACAATATCGCAACCATCAAGTGCAAGCACATCGCCGGGATTGATATTTCTGTGTGGTGCCTTCAACTTCCCACGAAAATAGAAATACGAGGAGATACGTTGCAAACCATCGATTAATTCGTATTTCCCATCGTCGATCTCGATAACAAATATAGGAGGAAGAGGGAGTTCAAGTATCACGGATTCGATGAAACGGGAAGCTTGAACTTCTGACCAACGAAACAGTCTTTGATAATCAGGATCGATGATCAACTCATTGTCCTCGTACATGCTTAGAAGTTCGTTAAACGAGTAGTCCTTGCCCTGCGTGCGAACTTTAGCAACTTGTTCGTCAGCCGCTTGTATGAGGGCTGTTGCGTCGATGGGTGGCATTTTGCTCTCCTAATCTTTTCTGAAGCAGATAACGGACTCAACAGCGGCAGCAGATTCCCGGTACTTGCGGGCACGAGTGTTGACTCGTACCATGTTTCGGTCCCATTTGAAATCGTGACGGTCAATTAAGGATAAGCCTTTGTTCTGTGCAATTTCAATAACGAACTGTGCAAGATCGACGTGAATCTCCTTGTAGAAAGAATCTTGGACAACAAGAACGCAATTCCCCTTCTTGACTAGCAGACGAGCGATCTCTTTGAGTGAATCCGACATGTCTGAAAAATATTGCACAAACAATTTGTGATAGTAATTGTGCGACCCTTTTGAATGATGCTTTTCGACCGCTTTTAAGAATGAATCACACGTCTTGCCCGTCAAAAGAGGATGTAAGAAATTCTGACGGACAGACGGGGTACCAATCATAGACTTTCGAAGCGTATCGAAATCTTCAGAAAGCGGCATTCCGAGAGCCGCTAATTCAGGTTTTGTTGCTACAGCATAGTCAATGCGGGTTAGGTATGGCGGAGATGAGACAACCGCCTTAATTGACCCTGAGTTAAATGGTAGCGACGTGGAGGACATCATAGAAATCGTTGGGCTTGCCCCTTGACGAGATGTTTCAAGTCCGTTCGCACGCGCTGCCGATAGTGTCCCCGCCATCCTACGAACTTCGGTTCTGAAATGGGTGAACAGGCTGTCTTTTGAAGGGCGAACTCGTTTAGCAGGTGAATCTGGCGTTCGAATCCAAGTTGGATTTGATCCCACGAAGGCGGCGAGAAAGTGACGGGCTGTTCGCATAAGTGCGATCAAGAAAAAAGCCGCTATCGTTGACATGTTCGAAATATCACGGGAATGAAGAGACGGCGGTGAATCTGAGTTGACTAGCGCCCTCCAAATGGCTAAGTGAATACGACGTAACTCAATCGCACTCGAAGGGGTGTACCAAGCAGATAGAGGATCATTGGCCATTGAAAGCTCAATTGTGTCTGTTGCGTGTAGGATCTCTTCGGATAGTGGCACAAGGCTTGGTGAGATACCGGGTTCGAGAAGAGCACTTTTTGCAGCCACGACCATGACCGGGTTGATATCACAGCCGATGACCTTTGCCCCTAGCCTGTACGCCGTGGTGGTCGTGGTGCCGCTACCGTTCCACGGATCAAGGATAGTGTCTTCTTTTCGAAGCGTAAAACTGCTCAACACATCGTGAACGAATTCGGAACTGAAGCCTGCATAGTATGGAAACCAGTTAATATGAGTCGGCGAGTTCTGATTTGTTCGTTTTGGATTGCGTGGTATTAACATCTTCGATCCCAATTCCATTTTCCAACATGAGATTTAATATTTTCTGGAAATCTTTCCAACATCTGAGAGATGTCAGGATGTACCTGCGATATCGGAATTTTATTCTGTCCGCATGTAATCCACTTTCTCTTTCCAATCTTTCAATATATTATGGCATAATACTTTGACAAGACATTTCTGACACTTTAATTTTTTCCCGCATTCTATGCAAAGAAAATGAATATATCAGCTTCTGAATATTATTCTTGAACAGCATCCCGTTTCAGTTGAAAGCATAATTTGAGGCGCTTTTGAGAAACAGATCGGTTATGATGATAGCTGTTCTGTAAATGAACTCTGAATTGACACTCCAAGTCGATCATGATATCGCTTCTTTGTGGGGTTTCTCCCGCTGTCCTCCTTATTGCTGTTATTGACTTGCCTTGCAAAATTCTTCCACAATTTACGAGGGGGTTTCTTTCATGAAAATTCCTTTTTTATCCTGTGCTGTTGTGGCTTGCATGTTTCAGTTGTTTGTTTCCGCGGCAAGCGGTACGCCTTCGGATGACCCGGATGTCGTTTCGCGGCGGGGCAAAGAGATGACCGGCCAGGGAACGGAGATGCCCGTTCTTACGCTTACCAAGCCGGAAGGCGGCTGGACCACCAGTCTGCAGCTTGAAGTGGCCGGAACCTGTTCGGATGCGACCGCCGACCCGATTCTCGTCAACATCAACGGGGTCCGCTACTACATCCGATCTTTCGAGGGCCGGTTTTCACGGAAATTTCCCGCCTCGAAAGGGAAGAACACGGTCATCGTTGAATGCGCGAACAAGGCCGGCGTCGCGCATGCAAGCACCACGGTCGATGCCGTTATCAATCCCATCCCGCTGAAGTTTGTTCTCACCAGCGACATGGATGGGGTCTATACCGATCTGCACGTCTATGAGCCGGACAAAACACATGTTTACTGGGCAAGTACGAACTCGCCTTCGGGGGGGATATTTTTCCTGAACTCGCAGGGCGGATCCTTCGATCAGCCGGGGTACGGGCCATATCTTTATGTTCATCCCGCGCCTCCGGTCGGCGTTTTTCGTGTGGACGCCAATTACTGGCCCGGTAATGCCGTTCAGCACACGCTGGCCAATCTGGATGTGATCACGGATGAGGGCCTGCCCACCGAAAGCAGAAAGCGTATCCGAAAGCCCCTGGCCCGGCCCGGCGAGACCCAGACCCTTGCCTATGTCGTCATCCAGGGAAACAACCAGCCTCCGAAGATTTTCGTGCCCGATCAGGATCCCGACGCCGATATGCCGCCCGAGGTCAAGGCGTACAAAAAAAAGGGGGAGCCGGTTCCGGAACAAGGGGATATGAGCTATATATCTCCATCCGATGAAAAGGCCTTGCGCAATTCCGTAACCCGGCTGGCTTTGTTTCAGGCAAAAAAGCTGAGCCCCCGGTGGGAAGAGACCCAGCGGGATTGCGCCGGACTGGTCCGGTTTGCGTATCGCGAAGCCATCCGGGTTCGGTCTCCCGGTGACGGGCAGAAGCTCGGCATCCCGAACGCCTTGTATCTGCCCGAGGTATCCGAGTCATCCAGAAAGATTTTTGCGGACCTGTCGCGAATCTGGCAGATAGGTTTTGATAAAGACGGCAAACCGCGTTTCGGCGCGTTCGCGGATGCGGAGACGCTGATCGGTTTTAATTTCAGAAAGAAAACGCGGGACCTGGCCCTGGCTCGAAACGGCGATTTGATCGTCTTTCAAAAGAGCCTGGAGAGCGATGAGCCCTATCATCTGATGATTTTCGTGGAAGACCGTGCCGACGCCCTCGTCGTCTATCACAACGGCGCCGGCAAAGCGGATGCTCAGGTTCGCGTGGTGAGGATCAGCGATCTCATGGAATCACCCGACCCGGTCTGGCTACCGATCGCCAATAACCCCCATTTCTTAGGAGTCTACGAGTGGAATCGACTACTTCCTGGAAATCAAAGCGTTTCATAGGCACGGCCATTGTACTGGTTGTCGTGGCACTCATTGCGGCCTTCTTTCTCTGGACCCTGAAAGCGCTCCCGAAAGCCGGCTTGAGCACATTTGTCCGGAGTGATCTGCCGATGCTCGATCTCGAGCTTCAGTTTATCGACATCAAGGGCGATGAGGTCCCGGCCGGGGAGACCCGGCTTGCAAGCAAGACCCCGGTGCGCGGGAAAGTACCCGGGGCCGGCACCGATGCCTGCCCCGAGATCATAGGCGGCGACATCCGGGGCGGCTCCGAGACCAAGGCCGGGGACAAGCTTTCCGAGAAGTGCCCGAAGACGGCCAAATGGGTCGTCAAGCGCCACCCGATCGGGATGTCCCTTTATTTCACCGATCCGAAAAAAGTGCTGTCGTTTGTTGAAAAAAACGGGGCCTTTAATGAGATCCGCCAAAGCCGGTTTATCCAGGGAATCTTTTATGATCCGCTTCGAAATGCGAGCATTCGCGCCGAAGACCTGGGCCTTCAGGGACTTGAGGGGACGTTTATCGCAACGCTGGTAAAGGAGTCGATCGCGGCCCACGGCCAGCTCCACTACGATGTGGTTCACGGCAGGAAGGGATTTGTCTATTCCTTTGTCCGGAACGAATGCCCGTATGCCGCAAAGGCCTTGCCAGTCATTTGCCGGGTCCTTGCCCGAAGCGGATATAAGGTGCCAAAGCTCAAAGAGCCGATCCTGGAGATGAGAATCGGCCTCCAGCGAGTCTTTATAACCGAATACGAAACAAGGGTTTTTATTGCAAACGGCCTTGAAGCACTGATCAATGTCATGGAAAGCATTCAGCCGCCCACGGGGACGGATGCGCCGAATACCCCGATCGTGCTCAGCGTACGGGCGGAGGCGTTTCTTGACAACCTGCTTCCGGTGATGACCGGTCAGCCCGTTTTCGAGATGGACCTCGGGTTCGGGCTGTCCAGGGAAACCCCGGATGTGCTGCGTTTTCCCGCGGGCAAGTTCGGCGGGCATCTGCGTCCGAAGATTTTTAAAGGCGTCCTTGCCGGTATCCCGCACGATGCTTTCGCGGCGGTTGTAACTAGTTTTTATCTGCCGCCGGATATGTCGCCCGAAGCGTGGCGAAAGCTGGCAATGGAGGGACCCGACGAACCGCCGGCAAAAGGCCCTGAGGAAGGCGGCATTGCCTTTATATGGGACCTTTCATCGGAAGGAGATGAGGTTACAAACATGGGGGTCGTCATTGCCAGCCAGGGTGCTCCGGATGAGGCCAAACGATTTAAAAGCTTTTTCACCAATTCGAATCTTACGGCCGAGTGCGGGGGCGGCACGGTCTTTCTGGCCGCCACATCCGAGCTTCTTCTCACCCGCATGAAAGAGGCCTGCGTACGCCAGTCGCTGAGCGTGCTCGATTGGGAGCGCGGAGCGCTTGCGGAAGAATTCAGCTCCGGACAGCTTCTTTTCTTTCTGAATCCGGGGGCGGGAATGCGGGAGCTTTTTCTTGCCGGCGGCGCCAGGAAAAACGATCAGATCGATCCCGCGAACCAATGGAAGAAGCAATATGAAAAAGCCAAGGCCGGGATGCGCACGGACAGCGAAAAGGTTTTGGGCGATCTTCCCATCTTCGCCTATTCCGGAAGCGTGGCACCGACGGCCAAGATGGTCGAGCTTAAAGGGGTTAACGTCAGACAAGGGACGGCAAAATGAAGCGCATTCAAATTCTCTCTTTGATGTTGGCGGTGGTTTTTTTACTTCCGGTGATCGCGGCGGCTCCGGCCCTTGCGGGAAGTCCATTTTATCTTACGGTGGAAAGAAGTTTCTCCAATAGCGAGAAACCTCGGGTGAGGCTCGACTATACATCGACGGACAAACCGATGCTGATTCGCATCCTTCGCCCGGAAAATCTGGAACGCTTTCTGGACGGACAGTTTCAGATCAGCAGAAGCTACGAGCAGCCCATGGCAGAGCTGAACCCCGGACACTTCTTCATCAACGGGCTCAACAGAATGGAATCGCCCCTGAAGGTCACCCGAAATATGCTGGATTCCAAATTCCGGGAGAACTTCATAGAAACGTCCGTGAGTAAAGCCATCCAGGACACGACACCGGGACAGATCGCCCTTCCTCCCGAAGATATCATTCAGGGTCCGCCGCGGGGATTCAGCGTCGTGCGCGACATGTTCATCGACCTGAAGTACCTGGGCACGGCGGTCGATGACCTGGGCTGGTGGTTCGGGGAAAAGGCTTGGAGCGAGAACCGGTACAAGATCCGAAAGATCGAGCTTGACCCGCTGCCCGACGGGGTTTACCTGATCCAGGCCGTACAGGGAAAAACTGAAGCCCAGTGCCTGATGCAGGTCAGCAGCCTCTCGGTTCAGGTAAAGCAGTCGACGGAGCAGCTTGTGGTAAGGGTGATCGACCGGGAGCTGAACCCCATTGCCGGTGCATCCGTCGGCTATCGGGATGGCCGGGGAAAGTGGGTGGGGCTGAATAAAAAGACGGATTCGGCCGGAGAAATTGCGTTCGTAAGCCCGGAAGGCGCCCTCGACGGCAAGCTGGTAATTAAAGTTGAAAACCCCGACGGCCGTCAGGCGCTCGTTGACACCGATTTTCTGCCCACCGTATCCAATGACGATTCCGTTTTCATCATCACGGACCGCCCGATTTTTAAGCCCGGCGAGACCTTTTTTTATAAAGGCACGGTTCGGGCCTTTGAAAAAGGCCTGCTCCGGGTGCCCCGGTTCGAAGGCAATCAGGCCAAGGTGAGCCTTATTCCCTTTAGCGGTCCCGCAACGGACCTGCATGCCGACGTGCCCATGACGCCGTTCGGCTCATTCAGCGGTAATTTCTCCCTGGACGCGGGGCAGACGCCGGGTCTGTACAGGCTGATCGCTGAAATCGGCGGCAAGCCGTACGGGGGTGAGTTCCGTGTCCGCGATTACGTGAAGCCCACGTTCTATCTGGAGCTCATCGATCGCAGCCCGACAATCACTGCCGGCGGGAGTTTTTTCGTCAAGTTCAGGGCCAAACGATACAGCGGCGGCGTGCCGAGCAATTTGAAATACGAGGTATTTCTTTATCGAAAGAAGTTTGAGGCGCCCCAGTGGGTCGTTGAGGCGGGCGGCGGCCTGAGTGCCGGCACGGACTATCAGGGCGAGATAAAATCCGCCTCGGCCCTCACCGAACCCAAGCGGATTTACAGCTCCGTGGAGTCGCGGCTTGCGGACGGGACTTTGAGTCCGTCAAACACCTGGGAGTCAGCCGCCGTGATGGATGAATCGGGCGAGGCCACCTATGAATTCGATCTGCCGAAGATCGATGAGGCGGCCGAACAGGAATGGATTTACACCGTCATGGTACGGGCCCTCGATGCAGCGGGTTCCCAGGCCCTTCTTACCGAAAATATCTACATCACACTCTCCGAGGCCCAGCCGTCGGTCCAGTTTTCAAAAACCGTGGCCCGGATCGGAGAAAAAGGGATTTCGGTCTTTCTGCGTTCCACGTATCCGGACGGAAAGCCCGCGCCCAGGGCAGGCGGTGTATTAAATATCGGTCTGGAGCAGGTCGGCGCCAAATCGGAAGAATTCGTCAAGCTGCCCTTTACAACCGACGACAAGGGCCAGTGCAAGCTGGCCCTTCCCGAACTCGGCAAGGCCGGACGGCTGCGCGCCATCGCCGTTCTGGAAACACTCGACGCCAAACCCATGGTCCGCCCCAGCACATCGCAGCCCGCAATACTCATCGCCGGCGATCTGCAGGGGGAAGCCATCCTTGACAACCGGGAACTCGAGCTCTACACGGCAAGCACCATCCTTAGCCCCGGCGAGAAGGCGCAGGTTCTGGCGCTCCTTCCGGTCAACTGGGGCAAGTCCGAAAGCGGGGTGGTCTGGGAAACGATTTCCGGAAGCAGGATTCATGACACCAGGTCGTCCACGTTCAAGGGAAGAAGCCGCTGGTTCGAGGTGGAGGCCAAGCCCGAGTATAATACCGGTTTCTATCATACGGTCGGCGTGCCTTTGAGCGGCGGGAAATACGCGGAGCAGACCCTGGGATTTCGGATCATCCCGTGGACCAAACGACTGAACATCACGGTTTCGCCCGAACGGGAAGAGGCCGAGCCTTTAAAACCCTTCAAGATCGATTTTCAGGTGAAAAACGCAGACGGAAAGCCTTCGCCCGACACCGAGCTTGCGGTAACCATTGTCGATCGGGCCGTCTATGCGGTCCAGCCGGAGTTTCGGCCCGGTGTCTTTGACTTTTTCTATCCGCTGCCGAGGCTGAATCTGGCGACTTTTTATTCGGACGAGCTGCAAGGATACGGTTACGCCGATATCCTGAAGAAGCCGAATTTTAAGCTGGGAGCCCTGAAAAGCCAGAATAAGATCACCAAGAAATCCATGCGGGATACGGCCGGCTGGTTCCCGCATGTTGTCACGGATTCCGAGGGCCGTGCCTCCATCACGGTGGATCTTCCCGGCAATGTCACGGAATGGCTGATTACAGCGGTTGCCGCGGATAAAGAAGGCCGTGTCGGCGAAACCAAGGCAAGATTTCGGACCCTGACCGATATCTCCGTCGATGTCCAATCCCCTCTTTTTTTGCGCCAGGGGGAAGCGGCCGAGCTCAAGGTTTCAAGCGTCAATCATCTTTCCCGAAGCCTTGATATCACGTCCAGAATGGAAGTTGCGGGTGATGCCCTGGTGAAGTCCGGGGTGCTGGAGGTCTCATTCACGCTTGAAAAGCAGGGAGAAAATATTTTGCCCCTGGTGATTGAAGCCAAGGGCGAGAAAGGCGCCGCAACCCTGAAGGTGTCGCTCGAGACCCAGGAGAAAATCCACGTGGGCGGGCCCGAAGAATATGACGTTCCGCTGAAACCCTCGGCCATGAAGCAGATTTTTTCGGGCGTGCAAAAGGAGAATACGCTCGTCACCCGGCTGCCCGATGCAGCCCGGATCAATGAAGTAAAGGTCCAGGTCAATTCGGGGCTTCTGGGCGCGGCCCTTAACGCCGCATCCATTCTGGTTTCCTACCCTTACGGATGTACCGAGCAACTGGTCCATTCCACGATTCCCAACCTTGTCCTGATGGAGCTTGTCAGGCGCGCGGGCATTTCGCGGGATGAGCTGGGACCCCTGGCCGAACCTCTGGAAAAGGCGGAAAGAAATGCAGCCCTGGGCATCCGGAAAATCAAACAGAACCAAAAAGGAAACGGCGGATTCAGCCTCTGGCCGGCGGATTCCGATGCGTCTCCCGCGATAACGGCAACGGCGCTCTATGCCCTGAAATTTGCAAAAGAGCTCAGGATTGAAGGCGCGGAAGGGGCATTTGACCGGGGAATCGGCTGGCTGTCGGAGCAGGTAAGAGATAATGAGCAGAATGCCGCGGCGCTCGACGGATACAATCTTTCCAGAATGGCCGAGGTCGGATTGTACAGCCAGCCCTGGAAACAGCAGATCGCCTATGTGGAGGCGCTTGGGCAAGAGGCGAATCCGTCCTTGCTGCGCCTTGTCCATGGGCTTAAAATCTTTGCGGCGTATAAGAATCAAAACTGGAACCGCTTCAATGAGAACTTTAAGAATACGAACGTCAAAGCGGAGCTGATCGAAAAATTAAAGAAAGCCCTGAGTCAGTTTGATTCCGAGGCTGAGTGGAAAACTGCCAGGGCAGATGCGCGGTTTTTTGACGCACTCGGGTTTGGATTCGGTTTGCCGTATCTTGTTTCTTCGGCCATCGGCGTGCTGGACGATCTCGGCGCCCTGCCGCCCGAGCTGGAAACCGGAATGAAGCGGCTGCTTATCTCGCAAATGAAAAACGGGTACTGGATTTCGACCTTCGACTCGGCCCAGGTGATCTTTAATTCGCGCGGAATCCTGAGCAGGGAGGCCGCCGTTTTTGAAAGGGAGAAGGAATCAAAGGCGAGAAAGGTCCTCGTCCGGAAGAAAGACGGCACCCAGATGGGCGAGCTCACCCGCATCCCCTCCGGGTTTATCGGTAAATTCCAAGATCCGGGAGCGCCCGATCTACTTTCACAGATCTTTGTCGACGGGCTGGAATCGACTGAGTCCGCATTTTCCGTGATCACCGCAAACGTTCCCTATCCGGCGGTTGAATCCAAATCCGACGGGGTGACGATCAAGCGGCGATTCATGCGAATTACCGCAACCGGCAATGAGGCCCTGGATCTCACCCGGCCCCTGCATAAAGGAGATGTCGTGATCAGCGAGGTCAGCCTCAAGCGCGTGCCGATACGGGATGCCAGATCCGTTCAAAGCCAGTTTCTGGTTGTGGAGGACGGGATCCCCTCTCTTGGCCAGGCAATCGATGACGATGCGACCTATCTTGCCGATGCCGGGGTTCAGGCCGACGACGATGATTACTGGGCGTCCGTCAAGCAGACGCAGCGATATCCCGAAAGAACGGTCCGGATCGCAAGGGTCCTCCCCGCGGGGGAAATGAAGTTGTACCAGGTCTGGCGGGTGACTTTTGCAGGAAAGGCAACGATACCGCCGGCCCATGCCTTTGACATGTATGATGAGAGCATCCGGGGCAACACAGGAGCCCAGGGCATCCGGGTCGAGTAGACATGGGGTTTTTCCGAAAGGCCATGTTGCTGGAGGCCGGGGCCGCGATCCTTTTTTTCGGATCGCTTATCGCCCGCCCGGAACTGGCCAGGGACGGCGATTCGGCCCTGAGTGAGCTTCAGTCCCTGGGGTACCGGACGCCGAGCCCATCCGAGCCCGTCCGGGTGTATCCGGCAAAAACCGGTTCCGCTTTTTCCGCGGCCCATGCGGGAGGCTGGCATCCCGGCGTGATTTCCCTGCGGGAGGACCCCACAGGATCATCCGGCCCCGGGATCTACCTGCGGCATGAATTGATGCATGAGGCAAGCTATCGCACCTGCGCGGGCAGGCTGCCCCTTTGGGCCGAGGAAGCCGCGGCCATCAGTTTCAGCGGAGAGCTGAAGACTCAGTCGATATCGGGGCCGATGGCCGAGAGCGAGCTCGATCATTTAAGGGAAAAGGTCCGCGTCGGCGCGGGGCTTGATGCTGCGAGTTACGGCGCGCTTTCAAAGCTCGTGTCTTCCCATGGCTGGCCATCCGAGCCCTGCGCCGTTTCCAGGGAGATGGAAAAGCTTTTGCGAAGCGACCCGGCCAGGTCCGGTTTCAGCTATATCCTCATCAGCCTGCTTTCCGGAGAGCTTCTCGATGCAAAGGGAGATCTAAAGACCCGGTATCCCCCCGGCTCCCTTCTTAAAATCCCGTATGCCGCCTCGCTGTTAGATGCCGGAGACGCGGCAGTCGGCGAAGAGCTTTGCGCAAGCGATACGATCAAGCTTTTGAACCGGAAGCGCTCCTTTTCTCCCGAGCAGTTCCGTTTCCTTACCGCCATTGTCAAGGATGCTCCGCTTGTCGATAGCCTTGGGACTCAAGAGGTTTCGGGCAAGGACGATCACTTCTGGCACCAGTTTATCGGGGAACGAAGCCAGGAAGGCGGTTTTCCATTTGAAGCGAACCTGAAAGAGCTTTCCCTGGTGCTGCGCGCATCTCTTCTGCTGAAACCGGAGCGCTTTCGCGGGCTCTCCAAAAACGGCTTCATCCCCGGCTCGACGCTGTATCATGAGCCTGAACAACAAAAAGCAATCCTTAAGCGCCTTCATGCCATGTGCAAAACCGGAACGGTCTCCGATGAGCGGGGAAATCCACTGGTGGGGCATCTCATGGTGGCCTGGCCACAGGAAGACCCCGTGTTCCTGGCAATATTCCGCGGTAACGGCGGCAACGGCGCTTCAAATATCCGCCTGGCTTCGGATGTCCTGCATGCCTGGTCTTCCCGCTACGCACCCGCATACGGCCGGGTGCGGGTCCGGCTTCTGACGCTCACGCCCCGCACTTCATGGGAGATCCAGGACGCATGCCCGAGTCTGGAAAGGCAGGAGCCCGGTGGCCGAAGCGTTCGTTTCAGTACCTGCGGAAGGTTTAAAATCGTCTCATCTGCCCGCGGAAGCCGCTCGGAAAGGTGGGTTTCGGGACTTCTCCAGAGCGCATCGGACGGCAATGCGGTCGTCCTTCAAACCGACCCCGAGACCTATGCGGATGCGGTGCTGTCCTCGGAAGCCCAGGATCTGCAGGGCGAGGCCAAAAAGGCACTTCGTGCCGCCATTGTCTGGAACGGGGTTCATGGCGGCCATCGCCATCCGGACACCCAATCCCTTTGCGACTCGACCCACTGCATGGTCTTTCAGGGACGGGCTTCGGACGGATCCGGAAAGCCGCCAGCCAAGACCGACCTTTCCCTTCTCAAGCTTCTGGACGAAGTGGCGGCGCAAAAAAAGCTCGACTGGCTTGCTTTTTCCGAAGGCGGAGTCCAGGGATGGGAAAAGCAAATTCCCTTCCGGGACCTGAATGCGCTCGTGAACGAATCCGCGGTCCTTGAGCTTCGGCGGGAAAGGACAAGAAGCGGAGAAATCGTGATCCACCTGATGTATCCGGAAACAGAGGAGAGTATCCCTTGTGAAGTCTTTCGCGGCAAATTGAAATTGCCGTCCTGCCCGGAGTCCATTCAATGCGATGCCGCAACCGGCACCTGGATATTTCAAGGCATCGGCAAGGGGCATGGTCAGGGTCTGTCGGTTGACAAAGCCAGAACACTTGCCAAATTAGGTAATAACGCCTCGGCGATTCTCAGAGATGCATACAAATAGACGGATCGGATTACATGTCAATTGTGTTAATTCCATTTTGCATTCAAAATGATATTCCAGCAAGCATTCAGGCTGAGACCGCGAAAGCGAACGAGCAGCGATGAGACTGTACATTTAGTACGTCGAATCGCAGCGCAGTGAAGCTGACAAAGGTATCAGCTTGAATGCGAACTGGAATAAATTCATCAGTTATGAAACGGCGGAAGTAATGAAAAAAATATTTATTATTGCGATGGTAATTTCTATTTGCTCGATTTTCCTGGCTTCGTATAGTTGGGCTATCTGGCCCTTCCCTCTTCATCCCTGGAAAAACAATGCACAAACAAAAATAAATAATCTTGATAAGCAACTCCAGGCTGAGAGGCAAATGAAGGAGGACGCAGAAACGAAAGTTAATGACCTTGAAGCTCAACTCCAATATGAGCGGCAGATGAAGGAGTCCTTACAGTCAAAAATAAGTGATCTTGAAAATCAACTCCAAGTTGAGACGCTGATGAAGGGGAACGCACAAAAAGATAAAGAACTGGCACAACAAAATATAGCAAAAGCTGAAAGCTCTCGTAGTCTGTGGATGGAAATATCCGCCGCAGTTGGTTTGGGTTGTCTTCTTTTGGGAATAGCCATCGGATCAAAAATTCGAAGGACTACAAAAATTCAACGCAATGACGACGGGCAGGTGCGGGTCCGGCACAGGTAGTCGTCATAATTGCCATCGTAGATCCGCATCTGGCCGTGATCGATCTCAAAGACCCGGTTGACAAGGCTGCGGAGAAAGTGCCGGTCATGGCTGACCAGGATGACCGTGCCGTCGAACTTTTGCAGTGCCGCAAGCAAGACCTCGCGGGACTGGATGTCCAGGTGGTTGGTCGGCTCGTCGAGTATCAGTAGATTGAGGGGCTGGGCCAGCAGTTTGGCCAGGACGACCCGGCTCTTTTCGCCCCCGGACAGATTTGCGATTCGTTTGTGGATATCGTCGCCCTGGAAGAGGAAGGCGGCGCAGAGGTTGCGGATGACGCCGATGTTCTCAAGCGGCATGGCCTCCTGGACAGCCTCGAAAACCGTATGGTCCGGGTTCAGGATGTCCATGGCATGCTGGCTGAAATAGCCGGCATTCAGGCTGGCGCCGAGGCTGATCCGGCCCATGCTGGGCTCGGTCCTGCCGCTGATGATCTTCAGGAGCGTTGACTTGCCGGCGCCGTTGATTCCGACCACGGCGATCTTCTCCTGTCGTCTGACTGTGCCGGTGAGGCCGCTGAAGACTTTTTTCTCCTTGCCTTCCGGGATCTGCCAGACCTTGCCGAGATCCAACAGGTGCAGGACGTCGTCGCCGCTCCTGGGCGGGACGGGGAAATTGAAGTGGATGGTCCGCTGTTCGGGCGGCAGTTCGATACGCTCGATCTTCTCCAGCTTCTTCACCCGGGACTGGACCTGGGCCGCATGGGAGGCCCGGGCCGCGAAACGGGCAATAAACTCCTCTTCCTTGGCCAGCATCTCCTGCTGCCGACGAAAACTTGCCAGCAGTTGTTCACGGCGGATTTCCCTTTCCTGTAGATAGAAGTCGTAGTTGCCGCTGTAGGTGGTGATCGTGCGGTTGGCCACCTCGATGATGCGACTGACGACGCGGTTCATGAACTCCCGGTCGTGGCAGGTCATGAGCAGGGCACCTTTGTAGTCGTTCGCCAGCCATTCTTCAAGCCAGACGATGGATTCCACATCGAGATGGTTGGTCGGCTCGTCAAGAAGCAGGACATCGGGATTGATGGTCAGGATTTTTGCCAGGGCCACGCGCATCTTCCAGCCGCCGCTGAAGGATTCGACCGGTAGATCAAACTCGTCCGGAGAAACGCCGAGACCGGTGAGCACGGCCCTGGCCCTTGCGTCGAGTTCGTAGCCGCCGCGATGTTCGAAGATTTCGACGATGTCACCGTAGCGCTCGAGGAGGGCAACCATTTCCTCGTCGGGCATCGGTTCGCTCATCCGCGCCTCCATCTCCCGCATTCGGCACCCCATCTCGACGATTTCGCCAGCCGCCGACATGACTTCGGCAAGCACGGATCTTCCGGCCATCTCACCGACATCCTGGGAAAAATAGCCGATGACTGTCTTTTTGGCGCAGGTTATCTCTCCGCGATCAGCCTCCTCCTCGCCGGTGACGAGGCGAAAGATCGTGGTTTTGCCCGCTCCGTTCGGACCGACGAGACCGGTGCGGGTATTGGGAAGAATCTGGAGGCTGGCGTCCTGAAAAAGGATCTGCGCGCCGTGTTGTTTACAGATATTGGTTAGATGAATCATCGCTTATCGCCCGGTAGTGAAAAAATCGCGAAGGTATCACGTCATGGGACTATGAGCAAGTGCTATGATCCATGGAAGAAAGGTTACCTCAAAAGAAACCCGCTATTTTTTCCATCGGATAACCAGTTTTTCAATCCATCCGATTAAATTCGTAAACAAAACCCCGAGTACCGATAAAGCAAGAACGCCTACCATCAGTTTTGTTGTCAGCATCAGATCGCCGTAATGCAAAATAATGGATCCGATTCCTTCTTTTGCGGCAATCATCTCGGCGGCAACGAGTAAGAGAAGCGAAGTTCCAGCAGCCAGTTTCAATCCTGTAAAAATCATGGGCAGGGCTCCTGGCAAAATTACTTTTCGAATCAAACTAAACCGCGTGGACCCGAAACTGATCGCAACCTTGATCAATGATTTATCGACATGCTTTACACCGGAATACGTGTTGATGACGACAGGAAAAAAAACGCCCAGGCTAATTATCGTAACTTTTGAAATTTCCCCTATTCCCAACCATAAAATGATTAAAGGCAGCAGCGCGATTTTGGGAATGGGATAAATCGAATAAATCAGAGGATTTCCCAGCGCTTCCGCAATTTTTGAAAAACCAAGAATAAGCCCGATTAAAATACCGGCGCTGCTTCCGATGGAAAATCCCATGCCGATTCTATACAAACTTGCTTTTGCACTGCCGACAAGTTCACCGTTTGCAAGCATCATCCAGGAAGCTTTCAAAATCGAAGCCGGTGAAGGAAGATACAATTCCGAAACCACACCCAGACGGCAAATCATCTCCCATGAAACGACAAGTACGATCATTCCTGAAACACTGACCCATGCGGGGATTTCTTTTTCCATAAACGCGAACTTATTTTTTATTTCCCTGCGAAAAGTTGTAGCCATTTAAACCTCAAGCAAGGCATCTTCAGCGTCTTTACGGATAAGATGCCATATTTTATCAACATATCCGTTAAAGGATTCCAGATGCTTATCGTTATCTCTTTCGAATTTAGAAATTTCGACTTTAATTTCACTGGTTATTTTTCCAGGACGGCGTGATAACACGACGATCCTGTCCGCCAGATAAACCGCTTCCTGAATATTATGCGTTACATAAAGCGTCGTTAAACGGGTCTGGGTCCAGATTTTCAACAATTCTTCCTGCATCAAGGTTCTGGTTTGCGCATCCAAAGCGGAAAAAGGCTCATCCATCATCAGCAAATCGGGCTTAATGGAAAGAGCGCGCGCAATTCCGACACGCTGACGCATTCCGCCGGAAAGCTGATGCGGGTAACATTTTTCAAAACCCGCCAGACCCACCATTTTTGTATATTCACAAACCCGTTGATGGACTTCGTTCTTATCCAGTTTCATCTCTTCAAGACCAAAGGCGATATTTTTATAAACCGAGCGCCACGGAAAAAGACCGGCATCCTGGAAAACCATCGCAACCCTGGGGTCTTTGTCTTCGGTCAATTCATCGAAGTAAATCCGGCCGGAACTTGAACTTAATATGCCGGCGACCATGTTTAACAGCGTCGATTTGCCGCAACCGCTCGGACCCAGGAGAACAACGAATTCCTCTTCATGTAAAGTCAGCGATATATCGGAAAGCGCGAGCAATTCTTTTCCATGCCTGTCGCTATATTTTTTCGAAACATTTTCAATAACAACTTTCATCAAAAACTTCTCCAAAAAAACGGCTGTAACGGAAAAATCGGCATCGCCGCGGGACAATCGAAAACCACTTCCGCGATGAATTCTTCAGACAGCCATTTTTAACAAACCTGCCCACACATGTCGGAGCATTACTTTAACTGTTGCAAAGCAGCTTCCCAGAGCGTTGCATCGGTCACTTCTTTTGAGGAGATTGTCTTTTCGATCATTTGATTGGCCACGTACCAATCGATCTGGGTTTGAATATCTTCTTCCAGAAGTTTGCCGTCGCGGTCCATATTGGGAAGACCGTTTTTAACATCCTCGACAGGCGTTCCGGTATATTTTGAAATTATTCCGATGACTTCATCATAATTTTTTCCGGGAACGGCCTTTTCGCCTTTTTTCGTTAAAACAGCATCGTAATAATAACGTGTCGCTTTGATATATCCTTTTAAAAACTTGACGGCATTAGCGCGACTGTTTTTTGCAAAATCGGGAGAAAAGAAAATTCCCGAAGTCTGATAATCCATGACATCACCGACCTGAATGATGAGCTTGCCGTAACCGTCTTTTAATACCTTTGTGATATTGGGTTCATTCAAAATAACCGCATCCACCTGTTGACTCTGCAAACTGGCCATCAAGGCACTGATTTTTGAAAGAGGCACCAGTTCCACATCTTTCAAGGTTAAACCATCTGCTTCAAGAAGTCTACCGATCATGTAATGAAAAGTAGAACCGATTTGCGTTATCCCAATCTTCTTTCCTTTTAAATCCTTAATCTTTTTTACGCCCTTATTCCATTGTTCGGTATTCACAAGAACCGCCGATGAAGAATAGCCTTTAGACTCACGGCCTTTATCCGCGACAATTAAAAGTTTCTGCCCTCCGGCCACCATATTAAAAAGACCTGCCGTAATGCCGGTGGCACCGACTTCAACTTTGTTGGATGCCGTTGCAACGGCAATCGGCTGAGCAGCTTCAAACCATTGAAGTTCGATATTCAATCCCTCATCCTTAAAAAAACCTTTTTCAATTCCGATAAATACCGGAGCCGAACTGGTTAATTTCAAGACTCCGACATTCAATTTAGTTTCGTCCGCAAAACAGATACCGTTTATTAAAAAAGTAAGAATGCCGCACATAATGAAATATTTCATCTTTTCCATTTTTACCCTCCACTGAAACCGCAGACACGTTTATCGCCTGCGAAACTGTAGACTTCAATTTACGAAAAATTCACCGTCATCAGCAGGGATGACAGTGGGCCTTTCCGGGAAATGATTTCTGCATCTTCCCGGTCATATACATCTTTTCCGGCTACCGCTTCAATCATGGCGATGCATTTTTCCAGATGACCGATGAATTCAGCCACGGGTATCATCTCGCCATAAGTTCGGGTGTAAGAATATATGCAAACATCGTCTTTTTCAATTGTTCGGGCAATCTCGATGGATTTTCGCAATGTATTCAATACAAATTTCGTTGTTCCTACCGTACGCACGGATAAATAATCCCAGAGCGCCACCGCGTTACAAAAATAGGTTGTCGTCCGGTAACTTTGCAGCGATATGGCATCATCATGAATCTGGATTTTTTTCATCATGCTTTTTTCCGTAAATTCATTATTGAGCTTTTCCGGCAGATCACGACGGACAATTCCGATCTGATTATGGAGTTCCCATGACGGGTTACGCACCGTCTTGAAATCAGCATCAACAGGTTTATTTGGATTGACAAAGATATCTTCATCATTTTGCAGAATCGCCGTCAGCAGCCTTGCACTGGTCAGCAGATAGGATGAGCGAATGCCCGATGGTGAAACGGTCATCCCTTTATCAAAAAGATCATCCGCACGATCCAGCGCCTTAAAAACCCTCTGTTTTAACTGACGGATTGTTTTCCGGTCCGAGGCGATTTCCTTATTGCTACGAGAATGGCGCAATGTGAGCATTGCCTGCGCAATGAAAACAACACCGTATTCACAGTAAAAATCTTCAAACTGGTGGGAACAGTTATTCTGGATAAATATGGCTTCCTGTTCGGCTTTTTTGAAAAGACCCTGGGCAATCGGGTAAGTTTCCGCTTCAACAGCCATATTCCGGAAAAGTACCATGCGTAGCGTCCGCGCTATCAAATCGGTAGGATTAATTGACAGAACAATCCGCAGGATTTCCAAAGCTTCCTCAAATCGTTGTCTATAATAGAGCGTCTTGGCAATTTCCACTCCCAGAAGAGAATTGTGCGGAAACTTGAAAAACGAGGAAACCGCATTGGGTTCCTCTGCTTTACCGGTGTTTTTATCCAGCTCTTCAGGAAACAACAAAAGACGGTTGAGTTTTTCAATGGCAGCCGGATTGTTCTGTAATATTTTATCCGTCAGCAGATCACTGACAAAATCAAAATAAAGTGAACTCCAGAGCGCTGTGACCCACCATATGGTTAAGGCTTCTCCGTTGAACAGCGCCGTTTCTTTTGGATTCTGGCAAAGAACGACACGAATATCGTTAATCAGCAGACATTGACGGGCATAGTCCGACACCCGAATGACGGGATCATCGGACAGTTTGGCATTAAGCATGGGAAGCAGGTAATTATCAAGACCAGAGTATTCTCCGGCGGCAATGGCAATGGATAAGAAACGGTTCTTAGTGCAGTAGCGGGACAATGCCCAGCGGATGGTAATCTGATGGGCAAGGTCAGCCGCACTGCGCAGGCAGTGCTGGTAAGAGACCAGATCGCCCGCCTCTTTTTCCTTGGGAAAATCCACATAAAGGGTCGTAATATCATGCGCCTTCACCTTGCCCCAGCGCCCGTATGAAAAATGGCTGATGGACTCATCGATATAATTCTTGAGTGTTTTACGCAACCAGCCGAGGATTTCATGATCGATGACATCCCCGCGGCTATAGAGGGCAAAGCCGATTCGCGCCCCTTCCTTATAACTTTCCGTCTGTTTTCCTTCCCTGCAAATTGAAAGCAATGTACCGTAATGCCAGTCGCTGGCGATATCCGACCGCTCGTAGGCCAGCCAGAAGGCCAGGCTTCTTAACACATTCTGTTTGTAAGCGGTATTGACGGGCTCATTTTTTAACCGGGTGAGCATGGAATTCGTCACTTTTGGCAGCGCGATTTGTTTTTCGGTCAGAAGCGCGTTGATGCGTTCGGTCAAAGCCCGAAGCGACAAATTGATCCGCAGGTAATCTTTTCTTTTATCGAGCAGTTCTTCAAAATCAAGATGCCCGGGAGGTTTGAAGGCCGTTCGATGGACGGTATGCTTAAGAATGAATGCTTCCAGGGATGGGGTATCCCGAGTCTTGATCAGGCCGAAGCGAACGGCAAAATTTACAAACGAATCCCGAATCAAGATGTTGTCCTTGTTTTGGGAAAACGCCATCCAGGCTTCCTGCGTCGGGAAAGACGAAAGCAATGCGGATAATGCGTTATCTTTTGCATTCATTATGAATTCATCCCGCAATTATAAGATTTAATTTCCAAATACATATTTTTCTGTTTTATGACGCCTTGTTTGAAAACAACGGAAACGCGAATATGTTTTACAGTAAAATGATATTTTCAATAAAACACTCCTAATTATTGACAGTCATTTTACAGCAACATATACAGGCAGAAGTGGCTCCGATAGTCAAGAACAAAATTCAATTTGAGGGAGGGTGATATGGATAGCTATAAATTATTTATTGACGGCAAATTTGTGGATGCGGCAAGCAAAAAAACGTTTGAAACCATCGATCCGGGCAGTGGCACGCCCATCGCATCGGTGGCCAGAGCGGGAGTGGCCGATGCCGAGGCGGCAATTGCCGCGGCACGCCGGGCTTTCGACAGCGGTGTCTGGAGCGGATTGAATCCTGCTGCGCGCATGGCCAAAATGCAGGATTTCGCGGACCAGGTTGCCCAACAGGGACTGCGATTGGCGGCAACGGAGAGTATGGATTCCGGCCAGATTGTCAACCTGTGCAAATTATGGCCGCTTGCAATGGTTACGTTTATGCGCAATTTAAGCTTGGCGGCAACCAGAAAGTTTCCCTGGGAAGAAGAAATTCCCGCTTCCGGCAATATCCTCTACTCGGGACGGGACTATATCCGGCGGGAACCTATCGGTGTATGCGTGGGTATTGTTCCCTGGAACTTCCCCATGTATATTGCCATGTGGAAAATCGCTCCCGCCTTGATTATGGGCAATACCATGGTGTTGAAACCCGCATCGCTGACACCGCTTTCGGCCCTCATTATCGCCGAAGCCGCCAAGGCGGCGGGCATCCCCGACGGTGTTCTCAATATCATTCCCGGCCCGGGCGGCGAACTGGGCAAGGTTCTGTGCACGCATAAAGATGTGGACAAGATATCGCTTACCGGCTCCACGGAAGTCGGCCGCGAAATCATGAAATTAGCTGCCGACACGGTGAAAAAAGTCACGTTGGAACTAGGTGGCAAATCAGCCAATATCATTCTAGACGATGCGGATATGGATCTGGCCGTGGAAGGTGCGTGTTTCGGCACCTTCTTCCATCAGGGACAGGTTTGTTCATCCGGCACGCGTGTGTTCGTTCACGCCAAAATTTATGATGAATTTGTCAGCAAGATGAAAAAAAGAGCCGAGGCTTACCGCATCGGTTACCAGCTTGATCCCAATTCACATTTGGGGCCTCTGGTGAGTCGTGAGCAGTTTGCAAGAGTCGACAGCTATGTAAAAATCGGTAAGGAAGAAGGCGCGGAATTGATTACCGGCGGCGCGCGTGCCGAAGTACCGGGACTGGAAGGCGGATACTATTATAAACCCACCATTTTCACCAATGTCAAAAACAGCATGCGCATAGCGCAGGAAGAAATCTTCGGACCGGTTGTCTCCGTGATCCGATACGACAGCGACGAGGAAGCCATCGCCATTGCCAATGATTCCATCTATGGCTTGGCCGGCGGCGTCTTTTCCAGCAATACGGCACGGGCCGAACGGATTGCCCGAGGCGTACGCACCGGTACCATGTGGATCAACAATTATCACATGTTTGCTGATTTCTGCCCTTTCGGCGGGTACAAGCAATCCGGTGTGGGCCGCGATTTCGGCATGGAATGCCTCCACGACTATTCGCAAGTCAAACGTGTTCATATCAGTGGCATGGCCGATGCCAAATCCAATATGACCTGGCAGATGCTTTCCGACTACAAAAAGGTGGACGGTTTTACCTATTACAATCCGACAGCAGTCATTGCCGGCCATGGATCACTGGCTTCCATCATGAAAGTCGTAACGGATTTCAATTGCCGCCGGGCTTTGATCCTTACTGATTCCGGCGTCAATCAGGCAGGCCTTGCTGAACTGGCGAAAAACGCTCTGGGTGATTTTTGCGTCAGGATATATGACAGGATCCCTTCCGATCCTGATCTGGAAACAGTCGACGCGGCAACCGCACATGCCCGCGAAGTCAAGGCCGATTGCATCGTCAGTGTCGGCGGGGGAAGCGTCATCGATACGGGCAAAGGCGTTTGCGTCACTTTAAAGAACGGCGGCAAGGCCAATGACCATCTGAATCTGCTGATACTGACCGAACCCCAGACGCCGCATATCGTCATCCCCACCACGGCGGGCACCGGTTCCGAAGTTACCAATATTTCGGTCCTGACGAGCCATGGTGCGGGACGCAAGCTTTTCATCGCGGATAAATTCATCACGCCGAATGCGGCTATCCTGGATCCCCGCTTTACGATGTCATTACCCAAACGCATGACCGTTGGATCGGCTATGGATGCAATGACACATGCCGTTGAAGCGATGATGGGTTCCCTGTCCAACAGAATATCCGACGGCAATGCACTGCAGGCAATACGTTTGATCAATGAAAACCTGCCGCTGGCTGCGGCCGACGGCCAAAATGAGCGGGCCAGGCTCAATTTGCAGATTGCGGCAACGCTTGCCGGCTGGGCATTTAACGTATCTCAGGTTGGTCTGGGTCACGCCATGGCGCATACGCTGGGCACTCTCTTTCATCTGCCCCATGGTGAGGCATGCGGCCTGATGCTGCCAGGCGTCATGCGATATAACGTTGATTACGCGACATCAGCGCTCGCGCAGGTGGCACAGGCGCTGCAAGTCGATACGAAGGGCATGAAAGAACATGATGCGGCACTGGCCGCAGCAGACGCGATAGAGGCCTTAATGAAAAAAGTGGGGCATCCGCTGAAGCTGCGAGACGTCGGCATCGAAGCGGACGCTCTGGATATGGCCGCGTTCCACGCCATCTGCGATACGGCCTGCCTGTTTAACGCCCGGCCGGTTAGTGATCCGGGTGAAGTCGCAGCCTTGTATAAGCAGGCGTTCTGAAATTTTTCCCTCGTCACTGCGGTCCAATTTCGACCGTATGACAGGCTCCGGCAACAACATCCGAGATTACTCAAACAAGGCCTTGAGGGATGTCCATTGGTTTATTGGTTTCTTTATTCAAAAAGCTTAAAACCTTTATCTACTCAATATTCCAATGGACACACCCGAATTCTCAGTCTCCTACTTCCCCATGGATTGCTCGATTTCCGTTTTTCGTGCCTGAAGCACATCCAGCCGCTTTTTCAGATCGGTCACTTCTTTTTTGATTTTGCGTAATTCGGTCCGGTTTTTCATGTCGGACAGGTAAGCGGCTCCCAGTTCCTCCGCGATGTACTGCTCAAGCTGGCTTCTTAAAATTCTCAGCCAGGGATTGCCATATAGGGACCCTTCCCGATATTCCAGCTTTTCCGCTTTGATGCCTTTCACAATAAAACTCCGGTCCACGCCATATTCTTTTTGAGCACTCGTATCACTCAGCGTTGAGCCCTTGCGGTTCCATTCACCATATTCAGCCATTTCTCATCTCTCCCAACAATCAAAATATTATAAAATTCAGCATCCACATAAGGGTTTCACTCAGGGCCGTTTGTAGTATATTTTCTGGCGTAAGTCTTCAACGCCTTCTCCCGCTTCTTGAGCGAAACGGCCCGCAGTCCCAAAACTCTCGTCGCCTGATTGCGGCCGCTGTCCAACGCTTCACGTGTTATGTCGTCAATCGCCATGGAATCCTCCTTATAAATAGTTATTCAGCCTGGATTGCCATACCCTTTCAGTCTTCTACCCGCTGAGCGGCCCGGCCATAATCCGGCGGATCGGAGGTTAGAAACGGTCCCCTGCGACTCGCCCGCAGCTTTGGCGAATGTGGTTTACCCTGCTTCCTGTTTAGCATTTGCGAGATTCAACAAGGGGAGTTTCAATGTGAAATGCCATCGTACCTCCATAACGCGGAGTTCACGTTGCCGGTTCGGGGTCGGACCACCGACCCGCAAAAATCACTTAATCCAATTCTCGATTTTAAGATTTGGAATTCGAATGAATTCCTTTTCATTATTGGTGACCAAAATGCAGCCAATGGACAGGGCATGAGCAGCAATCAGCATATCAAGGGAGCCGATCGGCGTGCCGTTTTTTTTAAGGTAAGACCGCAGTATCCCATAATGATGCGCCGCTTCATCGCCGTAAGGAAATATCTCCAGAGGCGCTGCGAATTGCGCCAAGGCAAACTGGTTTTGGACGGGTTTTGAGCTTTTCGCAACACCGTATGAAAGTTCACTCAAGGTTATGGAAGAGATGCCAACCTGAGAAATCTGTACTTGAAGAAACCGCTTGATGACATCAGGTGGTTTGCGCTTAATGATATAAATACAGGTATTGGTATCAAGCATGTAAATCATCGAGGGCTTCCCGGCTATCTTGATTCGGCTGATTTCTGTCTTCCATAAAGTCATCGGTAAACTGATCAAGACTGTTCAGCAGGGATGACCAGGGATCATCCTTGGGAATCAGGATAACGATATTTCCGATTTTTTTAATAAAAACATCGCTGCCGGGCAGTCGGAAGTCCTTGGGCAACCTGACTGCCTGACTTCGTCCGTTTACAAATAATTTGGCGGTTTGCATGATAAACCTCCTTTTGATATATATCACGGACTATATTGATACAAATGGTGCTTGTCAAGCAGTATGACAAGAGGACAGGATCGAACCAGGCTATCATATCGTATTTACATCATAAATTTGCCATGTGAGAGTATTTTCATATCTTGGCAGCCTCTTTTCGCCACCCGAATGACCATCATAAGAAAGAACGAGATACTTTTCATAGTGGCAACCAATTACGGAACGAGCGCTTCAGTGCACAAAAAGATTTCGACTTTTTTCAATGCCATCCAGAAGGGCGGAAACCGCATACTGCAGTGCCAGGCTTGCGCCTTTTTCCGGCGTCGATTGTGCGTATTTTCCGGTTATGAACGATCCATGGCCTTTGAAAGTGATGTTTGAGCCATTATTGGCGTCAAACTCCACCTGAAGATCGATTTCAAATTCATACTTCCCTTTGCGTTCCAGGGAATCGGTGCGCAGGAATTTAGGAATCGACACATAATCGTAAGTCCGCACCCGGTCATGATCCGGATCATTTGTCAAAAGCATCTCTCTTGCCCTGGCTTCGCTTCGCACCGGCCATACATCAACTTTGGCAAATTCGATCCCAAAGGCTTTTCTCAATTCCAGTTCCGCTTCCCGGCCGAGGTGATAACGGATGCTGCCCCTCTCATAGTTGCCGACATGATCGAAGCTCTCAAACTCGGCTGGAATCAGCAGCAGAATATTCACCGGAATCGGCGGTCTGCCATACAGAGAATAATCCACTGGGGTCGGGGCGTATTCCTGAGCGTTGGCACTTCCATGATAAATTATCCCGTCCGCGTTCCTTGATTCTTCGATTCTTTTGGTTCGATTTATATCCGATTCCAATAAATCGAGCCTGCGGGAGTTGATCTCTGCATCGAGTGCATCAAGTCTTCTTATAAGACTGTCCCAGTCATCCCGGTAGACGCTTTTACCTTGCAGCGCAGAATAGTCGGTTTGAAGAAATTTCAGTTTCTTCAGAAAACTCTGGGACTGATCGGGGGTCAGCGTACCGGTTTTCAGCCCGTCCTCAATTTTCTCCCGGATTGCATCCATCTTATTCTCTGCAGTTCTTTGATCATCCGGCCATGTTTGCATAGTGGCGCAGCCCGCAATCAAAATCAGTCCAAAAACCATTACTGCTGTCAAATAGCCAATGCTTTTTATTTCTTGGCGTTTCATTTGTCTTCTCCATTCTTTTACTGTTCAATCCTATTGAATAACTCACGCCGTACTGATTTAGAGATGAATATTGACGGGCAGGGAAATGATACCGAAACAGCAAGCACCAAAAGGAGCCTCACCGGCTGCCGGAGATCGATCGTATCCAGGATATCGACTGCCGCCATCGCTCAAGTTGATGGGATTTGCAAGGGCGACAACTGTGCGTTTTCTCACTGATGAATACAGCCAACGCACTGCTCGATCGCGTCGAACAACTCTTTGAAAATGATCGGTTTAACGATGCAATGATCGTTTTCAAACCCGTTTCCGATAGAATTTTCCTCACCGGGTTTTCCCGAAAAACCTGTAAGGACGATGAATTTTGTGTCCGGTTTGATCTCGCGGATTTTTTCGGCCATCTGCGCTCCCCCCATTTCCGGCATATTAATGTCGGTGATGACGATTTCGGGCATGTGTGTTTTGAAGAGTTCCAAACCCGCCCTGCCGTTTGCGGCTTTATGGATCATGACATTCGGATATTTCTTGGCGAGCGTGGTGACGAGATATAACAAGGCAATAGCTTCATCTTCAACAACCAGTATCGAAATCGTCAATCCCTGATTGATAACGGATCCCATTTCACACCTCTATCCTGAATTCGGCGCCTTCATTGGCGTTGCGTGCGGCAAGCCTGCCGCCCATGTTTTTTTCTATGATCGCCTTAGACATGAACAGGCCGACCCCCGTTCCGGCCTGAAACCCCTTTGTGGTAAAGTAGGGATCGAAGATCTTGCCCATGATCTTATCGGGTATGCCGCCGGCGTTGTCGGAAATGGTTATGACTGCCCTGTCGTCTTCGCTGCATATGGTTATCGTCACCCGGGGATTGCCTGTTTTCCTTTCCACCAATGCGTCCCTGGCGTTGTTCAGGATATTCAGGAGCGCCTGCGCGAATTCATTCCGATATCCAAAAATGGAAGGATCATCCCTTGCCACGACTTCGAAAACGATATGCTGATTATTAAAACTATCTTCAATAAGTGACAATGTATTGGTGATTGCCTCGTTCACTTTGAACTCGGCCTTTTCCTTATCCGGTCTGAAGTAGTTTCTGAAATCGTCAATGGTTTTGGACATGTGTTTGATGAGTTCCATCGAAGTGTCGACACTGTGGTCCAAATATTCCTTGTTGAGTTCTCCGAGATCATAAAACAGCGAAATTTGCTGGATCGATAGCCCAAGCGTGTTTAAAGGCTGACGCCACTGGTGGGCGATATTGCCGATCATCTCCCCCATGGCCGCCTGACGGCTCTGACGGATGAGCATATTTTCTTTCTCATGCAGAGACTCCATGACGCGCAGACGCTCCAGGGTTTCCTCCTTCAATGCCCTTTCGGTTTCGTTCAGATGAAGGAGCTGCGCATTCGCCTCGGACAGTTGCAGGTAAGGCTTGCGGACCGCTGATGCAAATATCCCTTCGTAGATCAGGTAGAACGCCACCACCTTATAGACGTGTCCCAGTATGTTGTACGTGTCGAATCCGGTCTTGTAGGAAGCAAAGGCCGCCTCGCTGAAAATGCAGATGATGAAGGCGGCAAGAAAATAGATGAGGTGCCTGTCTCCGGTCTTGGTCATCCGTTTCCAATACACCACCCATGAACAAGCCAAGAGAATGATGACCACATATTCCAGGCATCTTTTCAACGGGGTGAGTCCGATCCCCTGAACGGCGGTGGCAGGCAGGTACGCGGGAAAGAACGTTATCGCCGAGAAGGCCAGTCCCGTCAAAACGACCGCTCCCGCCATCATATTCGTCTTCGTAATCCATCGGTATTGCTTGACCGGATTCACGAATGCGCTGGCCAGGAATGCTGAAGCGTCGAGCAGCCGTGCAACAATCCAGAATTGAGTCGATTTGTTGGTGGTGTTCTGCGTTACAAAGGCGGGCATGGCCGCATTGCTCAATGTATGCATGAAATCAAGGAGTCCGACGGCAAGAAAAACAGTGCCCAGGAAAAGTGCGCGCCTGTCCTTTGACTGGTCGTAGGTGTACCACCCTACGCTGAACACGCACAGGGAAACCATGATGCTGAAGAACTCGGCAATGTTGTGGAAAACCAGGTAGGAACTTTTCTCCATTACCTTGTCAAGTTGGGATGGGAGCAATTCCACCATCAGAAATGGCAAGAAAAATATGATGAATGTCCCTGTCAGAATGGCCCGAGGCGAGAATTGCTTTAATGTTTTCGGCATAAATATACTCAGGTTAGAGGGACGTCTATTGGTTTATTGGTTTCTTCATTCAAAAAGCTTAAAACCTTTATCTACTCTATATTCCCATGACGTGCCTTAATTCTCAGTCCCCTACTTCCCCATAGATTGCTCGATTTCCGGATATCGTTGACACTACGCGTCTGATCCACACTGGAAAAATCCCATTTCAGGATAAAAAACCGGTTATGAAGCGGTGTGGGTTGCTGCCCGATCTTCAAATTCCCGAAGAGCATCGAATTGATCGGCCATGCCCACATCGTAATAATTCTCCAGCATGGCCAGCAGCAGGCTTTTACCGAACCGGCGGGGACGGATGAACAGCAGAATATCTTCCCATATACGGATCGTAGGGTCAATGGTGTTTGCGTGGATTTCCCTACACCTCCCCAAGCACCTTCGCAAACTTTTCCGTTACCCTGGCGAACCCGTCCCCGTTCGGGTGCAACTCATTCGCCCAGTACTTCTTGTATCCCGCGCCAGAGGACAGGGTATTCCGCAGGTCGATGTACTTCACATGCGCAAAGTCCGGAAGGCTCACCACCCCATCCAGCATGGCGTTGAACCGATCGATCAGCACCTGGGTCAAGGCTACGCGCTGTTCCAAATCCTCAAAACCTTTTTCCCGGAAACCGGGCTCCAGCCATGGTCCCGGAAGCGGCCCCCATCCCCCCATGAAGCCGCGCCCATCAGGCACCGGGTAGTCATAGCCATGTACAGTCGCTTAGTTGATGCTCCCCATAGGCCATCACTTCAATGGGATCCCCCTTGTGCGCCATCGACTCCACATCATAACCGTGATTATCCTCCAGCAGTTTGAGTATGTCGTGCATGGGATAATCAAACCATGAGTCACCTTCCGCAACCAGAATTCCCGCCGTTTCCGGTTTGCCGGAAATTGACGGCAAGGCAAAGCCCCGCGCTGCCGCACCTTCAGCAGCTCCTGCTTTAAGTTCTTTTTTGCCAACCTTTCTGGCGTAAGTCTTCAACGCCTTCTCCCGCTTCTTGAGCGAAACGGCCCGAAGTTCCAAAACTCTCGTCGCCTGATTGCGGCCGCTGTCCAATGCTTCACGTGTTATGTCGTCAATCACCATGGGAATCCTCCTTATAAATAGTTATTCAGCCTGGATTGCCATACCCTTTCAATCTTCTACCCGCTGAGCGGCCCGGCCATAATCCGGCGGACCGGCGGTTAGAAACGGTCCCCTGCGACTCGCCCGCAGCTTTGGCGAATTGGTTTGCCCTGCTTCCTGTTTAGCATTTTTTCGGTGCACTTCCCGTGGTCCGAGCCGATGTTGCGTTCCTTAAAGCTGCGAGGCGTCATCAGGATAACGCAGCAAGTGGAAGGCAAAATTTGCCATACTGTGCTGTTTGACGGTCTCTCCCTGGGTGAAATTAAAGTTGAGCACCGAAATAAAAGGATCTTCAGGACAGAAGACCCGAAATATATAACGGAAATAAGCAAGGATTTCTCCACGTTCATTCACTCTCATGGTGCCAAAACCATATTTCTGTGACATGATTTCGGGATATTGCCAACCCTTTGTCATCTCTTCCATGGTTTTATCGAAATTTGTCATTGCTTGTTTTCTGCGTTCCTTGTCTCCGAACTGATACCAACCTGTCATAGGAGACGAGTTAAAAACCGTAATACGGGTTATTCGGTTGGATGGCCATAGTTGGCTGGTATAAAAAAGATTCTGCGCAAGACCGCCCCCCAGGGAATGGCCGGTAGAGGTCACTTCGGCTGCAGGACCGGCCTTTAGGCAGGCATCCGCCACCGCTTTCATGACATCGCCGGTATTTTGAAGCCGGGCATACTGGTCATGACCCCTATGATACAGCAAAAGCCCTCTAAGGTTCGACGGCCAATCCGAAAAATCGTCCGTCCCACGGAAAGCGACAACCACTTCAGGGGGCTGGCTGGACTTATTGATCCAGATATCAAATTCAAGATTTTCGGAGTTATTTCCGCAAGGAAGTTTAAAATGCTTTTGGAATTCCCATTTGCGTTCCTTCAGCCAATTATCCAAAACCAGCCAGCCTTGAGCACGTTCCTTATCCGCCCTGGATTCTTTTTCAGATTTTTCATCTGTTTTTTGCGGTGCTTCATCGGTACTATTTTGTGGCGGCCGGTCCCCTTTGTCATATTTCCGATAGGCCAGTTCGGACATGAGTGCATAAACGCGGATTTTCCGAACCGTGTTCTGGATCGTCCCCTCCGTAATGTCTACCGAGCGATTGGCAACCCGCAGATGTGGTTCGCCGGGCAAACGGATACCGGAACAACCAACCATCATAAATAACATGGAAAACAATACCCTCATTCGCAAGATGGTTTTCATATCAACCCTCCTTTTTCAACTGTTTATAAGGTTCGTCTCAATGGAATACCGAATGCAAAAGCCGCTTGGTCCGGCCTGGTTCGGTTCTCAAGCGTTCGTACCGATTCACACTTCGATGCAGATTTTGCCGAAATGCGCTCCGCTCGCCTCGTAACGAAATGCCTCGATCAGGTCTTGTAGAGGAAAGGTCTTATCGATGACCGGCTTCATGCCATTGGCATCCAGAGCGCGGATCATCTCGATCTGCTGCCGGCGGTTTCCGACTGTCAGCCCCTGAAGCCTCACTTGTCGCGTCAACAGCGCCACGGTCGGAATCGGACCGGAGAAACCCGTCAGGACGCCGATCAGCGCGATATGCCCGCCGACGCGGCACGCGCTGATCGACTGCGGCAGCGTGTCCGGACCGCCCACTTCGATGACATGATCAACGCCGCGTCCGCCTGTCCGGTCTAAAACCTGATCCGCCCAGTTTGGATACTGCTTGTAGTTGATCGTATTGTCGGCGCCCAGAGCGCGTGTGCGTGCCAGTTTTTCATCCGATGACGAAGTGACGATCGTCAATGCGCCCATCATTTTTGCGAACTGCAGGGCGAACATCGACACGCCGCCCGTACCCAAAGCCAATACCGTCTCGCCGGCCTTCAATGGACCATCACTGACAAGTGCGCGCCACGCCGTAAGACCGGCGGTGGTCAAAGTCGCCGCTTCCGTATGGCTGTAATTCTTGGGCGCGCGAGTAAACCAATTCGCCGGCCGCACCACCCTCTCCCGCGCATAACCATCCAAGCCATCGCCAGGCGTCTTGGCGAACCCGGATGATACGGCTTCGCCGTTTTGCCACTCGGGGAAAAAACAGGAGACGACGTGATCGCCCACGGCAAACTCGCTGACGCCTTCCCCGATCCTTTCGACGATTCCCGCTCCATCGGACAACGGGATGAGTCCGTCCGCAGTGGGAATCGTCCCAAGCGCGACCAGATAATCATGATAGTTCAGCGAGCTGGCGTGCAGCCGCACCAGGATTTCGCCCTCCCGCGGCGCACCCGGCTCGTCCATCTCGACCACCGTCAGGCGCTCGAGTCCACCGGATCCTTTAAGTCTCATCGCTTTCATAAGTTGCCTCTCCTATGTTGAAAGGGTTAGGATGAGCAGAGCGGTCTGAGGTTAAAAAAAAGATGTCGAACTGTCTCAGGCCGCTTATCTCAGGTTTCATTCATTGTTCAACGCAACCTTAACCGGCGCGTCTTTTTGCGTCCGGTTTAAGGTTTGGGTTGGGCAGTCTTACAGAATTTCCACACGATTCTTTCTACATGCATCGATGAAATCAGGCTGGTTAAAGGTTAATAGGTAATCTATTTTTACATTCGGATCATCAATAATCAGCCTAAGTAAACAATCTACCATGCTGAGTGGTCTGCGTTTTCGCAATGAGGATTCTATGGATAGGTCAAGAGCCTCGTTTTTGTAGGTATCATCTTAAATATACACAATAAAACTCCTCTTTTTGCCATCCCAAAAGCTATTATTGCGCAAAAAACCACATCCATTATCGGTTAATGACCAGCTATGTTAATGCGTTATCATGGCCCGACCCCGATCCCTCCGATCCCTGATTGGTCGGTCTGTTGCCGCCAAGGGCGCATCGGACAACACCGTAGCCCACCAGAGCATTCTCTCTGCGTAGTTCCGTATCTGCTGAACTGTCGAGTTGGGAAACTGCTTTTACTTAATCTTTTCAATGGGCGCTTATATATCCTTCAGTTTTATTACCATCCGAGATATGGCCATACCTGAATAAGCCCGAGCAAATGAGTGGCGCCGAAGCCCAAACATATGAGTGAACTCCATAGCAAGAACGCTGTAGCCTTTGCTCTTGCGAACACCAGTAATGGCAAGACGGCGATCCCGCGCAGAACATAGACAGCAGTGATGAGCACCAAGGCTATCTTGAGAAAGGGCAAAGGCCGAACAACACCAGCCCCCGACAATGCATAGACCGCCCATGCACCCAAAACCAACGCAATGGCTACAGTGACCACCGCTGGATACCAACTCCCAGATTCGGCTGCAGTAGCCAAACGCTCGCCTGCACCAAAGAAACGATACCAAGCCGGCCCACCAACCATGATGACAATGTGTAATATCGCGGCTACTGCACTGAGACATGCCGCCACAATCAGTACTACGTTATAGGACTCTGTCACTTCGCTCTCCTCCGGAATGCAGAAGTCAGCCGACGCTGTCTTTATGCGATCGGCCGCAGAGAAAGGTTAAAATAATTTTGCTTCAAAATTTCATTTTTTCTCTACTTATTTGCTATTATAATATGGCTTTCCATAGGTGCTGCTAAACCGTAATCGTCAACATAAACCTGCAACGATCTATTAATCTCGCTGAACATTTTCACACGTTCCTCATCTGCCATTTCAACGATTTTAGCAACAATAAATGGAAATACCGAAAGATACCCTGAGAGAAATTCTTCCAATGATGGATACCGGGCAACTCGTGATTCAAGACGGATATAATTGTCATGGAATCCTGTACTACTTAGCATATCTCGAATTTCCTCACGGTCGAATAGCGAGCATGATGCATGGAAGCCGGTTGTTAAATGGGCACCGAGATACGTCCCAATTACATCTGCCAGAACAGCTAAAAATGGGCAACGATCAAGTGACCTCCAAATACTAATCGCAATCCGTCCATTTGGGACCATTACCCTAAACATTTCCTGCAAGGCTGCCAGTCTATCAGGAAAAAACTGAAGGCCCTGTTGGCATAAAACAACATCATATTCATTTTTTCCAAATGGCATGGATATAGCGTCGCTATGATACCATTCTATCGGATATATATCCTCCTTCTCAGCGAACTGTTTTGCCGCGATAAGCATGGCTTTATCAGCGTCAAGCCCTGCAACCTTCCCGTCTGCTCCAATTAGACGAGCAGCCTTTCTGGCAACGACTCCAGTACCACAAGCTACATCAAGCACTTTATTGCCAATATCAATTCGAGCACTATCTACAAGCAGTTGCGCCCATTCCCCCATCCATGCGGGAACAATATATCGTTCATAGGCTTCTGAAGCCGTCCCATTAACGGGCCATCCAGATTTTTTAACCAACTTAATTCCCTCCCTACTAATTTAATATCTTTTGGGGCCTTAAGATATGAAATCATCCCACCCCTGAATATTCTGCCACGTTTTCTCCCAGTTTCTAAACATCGTGCACTGACGAAGACATTGAAAGTGCTCAAATGCGGCCCGAGTATCTTATTAACGAAAGTTTCTTCTGTTTGTCCTTCGACAATATTTGTTATTGCGCCAAAAACCACATCCATTATCGGTTAATGACCAGCTATGTTAATGTGTTATCATGGCCCGACCCCGATCCGCCGGTGGGAATCGTCCCAAGCGCGACCAGATAATCATGATAGTTCAGCGAGCTGGCGTGCAGCCGCACCAGGATTTCGCCCTCCCACGGCGCACCCGGCTCGTTCATCTCGACCACCGTCAGGCGATCGAGCCCACCGGATCCTTTAAGTCTTATCGCTTTCATAAGTTGCCTCTCCTATAGAAATGGTTAGGATGAGCAACGATCCGAGGTTAAAAAAAAGATCTCGAACTGCCTCAGGCCGCTTATCTCAAGTTTCATACAGTGTTCAACGTTCCGCATAAGCCGCGCCACCCAACACCACCTTGCCGCGTAGCGCCCGGCCAGGTTTATGGCGTCGGCCTTAATGCGGTTGGGCCAACTCCAGCATTTTGTCTATGAGTTCTTTAAGTTTTGGACATTTTTGATATGCGATGTTCGGATCGAGTCTGCCGAAAAGCTCTTTGCCATTCACTACCTTTTTATATGACCGCTTCATATGCATAGGATAAAGACGTTCCAGTAATTTTGCCGGCGGCTCATTGAAGTTTACCGTTTCTGGTTTTTGGATTTTTTTTGGGAATGCATTTTTGACTTCCAAAGGGAAGAGTTCTGGCTGACTAAGAAGCCAAGCCTCAACTTCATGAACCGCAAAAAATTGAAAAAATTTTGGATGATTTACCTTTTTTTCGATATCCAGCTTGGCCCATTTGTATCGTTCATCGCAGCCTTTTAGATTATTGGGATAAAAGGTCGGACCGTAAAGGTCCAATAATGATATTACAGCAACAATATCGTCTTTATATGGACCGCTCAAATGCATTTTTGCTTTCAGCGGAGCATCTTTCACGAGTTCAGGCCAGCCTTCAAAGCGAACGGTTTTGATTCCGATAGGATTGTTTAATTTTGGATCAAGCCATTTTCTAAAAAATTTTGGCAACGCCTTGTCTTCTGTATATCCTTCAACAAAAAGAATAAATTTCATCCCATTTGCTCCAATTCCCCGGATTTAAAAAGAGACCCAAGCGAGTATTCCTTCAGCCAGTAGTCAAGTTCTTTCTCTTTCAGTGTTTGCAATATGGTTTCACCATTTTCCCATTTTGCAACAGTTGTCGTGGGTCGAACCCCAACGAAAGCATCCAGAAATTGTGGAGAATGCGTTGTGAGTATGACTTGAGATCTGTTGGCCGCGTCAGCCGCATATTCCGCAACCAGCGGAAGCATTGATGGATGGAGACCTGTTTCAGGCTCATCAATTGCAATGATTGGAGCTGGTGTCGGGCTTGCCAAAACCGTTAACAAAAACAAGAAGCGGAGTGTTCCATCTGAAAGTTCAGCAGCCGATTGTTCTCGTCTCAGTGATTTCCAACGAATCCGCATTTGAATTCTCTGATCAGAAGCGGGTGGGAAAACTAACTCTTCAAAATCATCGCCAAATGCAGCTTGCATTGCAGAATTAATGTCTTTTTTGAAATCACGGTCTCCTGTGTAAAGTGTGTGCATCACAGATATAAGATTTTGTCCATCAGGGTCAACTCGCTTTTCCATGCGAGAAATAGCTGGTTGACGAACGGAAGCATTCTTATTGGTATGCAGATCATGATAAACTGCTATTGAAGCCAGTGCCCTTTGATATGGCGGGATGAAGTGATTATTAATAAATGGTCCAGACGTTATTGAAAGGAGGCTCTCTTCGTCTGAGATAAACTCTTCAGGGGTGGTAAAGGTACGTTCTTTTTCATCAAAAATAACGGCAGTTTTTGAATAACGTTCTAAAAATTTAAACGGTTTTCTTTCAATACGTTTCTTTAATTTATGAGAATTTATCAAAAGTTCTTTTTCGACCTTATAAGAACTCCCTGGCCCTAGCCGAGCAAGTTCAAGCTCATAATGTTCAGGGCCTAACTCCCCGCCTTCAGGCGTTGATTCAAGAACAAACTTTATGGAAGTGGCGGATCCATCCCAAACGATTGGGTCCATTCCGCCTAACGATTGAATATATTTACCTAATTTACCTTGTGCTGATATGGAAATTAATTCTAAAAAACGTAGCAAATTTGATTTGCCAGTCCCATTGGGACCAATAATCACATTGAGGTCACCAGGAGACCAGTTTACCTTTCGGAGAGAACGGAATCCCTCGATATCCAATTGTTTAATTTTCATTCTTTGTTTTCCTCTACTTCTGATTAATATCGCACCCAACATGATGATGAGCCACGACTGTAGGGAGTCGGCTCCATTAATCTGTTATGGCGTCTTTAAAATACTCTGTTGCCCTTTCTCTGTTACCTCTATTACGAAGCTCTCCCTATTTCCGGAAGTAAATCCTGACAAGAACATGATGTAAATGGTTCTGCCGCCCAGCACCTCATATCCCCGTTCATAGGAAAGCTGGATGCCGTTCTGGTATTTCGATGGGATTTTTCCGAGAAGTTCTTCAGAGATTTCGATCGTCTTGCCGAAAGCCTTTACCAATATCATTTGGTAGTTTCCAGCGGAATCCTTCTTTCCTTCGACGGTAACGGCGCCGGACTCACCGATGCCCTCTGACTGGATTTTGAATTCAGAGAATGGCAATACGCCTTCCCGCGACGCGATGGCACTCCCCGCAATGAGAAGTATGACCGCTACGATTACCGTGGTTTTCATTTTCATCGTCCTTGCCATAACGGCAGGCCTTACCGGCTTATTACAGTGCGGCAGTGCTGTAATAAGTCCGTGTTGAGGCCGTTGATATAAGCCTTTCTTCGGCCAGAGAAAGTGCATCGAATACTCCCCTCCTCACGGTGCGACGAGGTTTTCCTCCTCGACTCGACACCCGCCGTTCTTCTTCATGAGTTCTATGCCCTCCACGAAGGACGACCGCACCTTGTTACCGAGCCGCGTGATGCCGAACACGTTGGCGGCCTCTCGTGCAAGGTCATCATGGCCCATGCTGATGTGTAGGGTGAGGACTTGGGCCGCCGCATTGGCGATCTCCTCCGGGCAGATTTCTTCTGCCGTGCGCGTCTTCGGGTCCCTCTCTCCAGGGTTAATATAGCTGATTTTCTGGCGGGCCGACGCGAAGTATATCCCTGCGGCCTGGATGTAAGCGCGGCGAGGATCGCCGCTTTGGTATCCGGATAGTGAGCCGTCCTTCGTCTTCTCCAGCAGCAGCTTCGATGCATCGGCCAGGATGCGCTCCACGGCGGGGTCGTTAGGAAGCACGTGGGCGGCGATGATCTCCGGCAGCGAGGAAACGCCGTACCACTCGTTGTAGGCAAGTACGCTTAAGGGAAACGTCTTCCGTGCAGGCATAACCCCGTCGGCGGCGACTTCAATCCACAGGTGACCCTCCTCGCACTCGGACTGTTTCCGGAGGGGGTCGCGTAAGAGCGTGAGGGCAAAGTCCGAAAATGCGTAGTTCGCACCCGGGGCTATTGCGTCCACCCTCAACGTCTTCTCCGCGACGACCGGCGGGTCGCTCCACACGCGGACAACCAGGTGAGTGGCCTGCTTGTCGGAGAAATTCGTCACAGCGAGCGCCCGAAGCAGTGGGACTGCGTTCTGCTGCGTCGCGAAGTTTATGAACGGTGTGTACTCCACCCTTACGGAGAGCGGGGACTCCATTTGCGACTGTTGAGACAATTCAACCATGACAGCTCCCAAACTGTACAACTGAAACAAGAGGCCTGCTTACAGAATTTCCACACGATTCTTTCTACATGCATCGATGAAATCAGGCTGGTTAAAGGTTAACAGGTAATCTATTTTTACATTCGGATCATCAATAATCAGCCTAAGTAAACAATCTACCATGCTGAGTGGTCTGCGTTTTCGCAATGAGGATTCTATGGATAGGTCAAGAGCCTCGTTTTTGTAGATATCATCGTCAATATACACAATATGATGGGTCTTCAAAAATATCTCAAATAGCTGAAGTCCAGTTCTGTTTCTCACAAAACGAGTCCGGAGTGTTTCATAAACCGTAGGCCATGGAATCACTATCGTGAAAAGGTCAAAGAATTCAACCTTTGACTGTGCCTCATTATACCTCGAATCTCGGCTATCAAATATCCCGTACCACACACCCGTGTCAGCAAGAGCATATTCCATCAGCTATAGCTCCTCTTCTTCCGTCTGATCTTGACTACCTGAATATCCGGCCCAAGGAGCAGCCTTTCTACTGCCAAAAATAAATTTTCCTTTCATTTTCTTTGTTATAGCATCACGGAAAATTACATAAATACGTGTCTTCTTGTTTACTTCCACATTTTCTTTGATTTCCTTCTTAAGGCTTTCAACAATATCCTTCGAAACATCATATTTAAAAAATGCAAAGCTATCTCCACATTCAATGGCTCTTTTTGAGTCAAGCCATGCGTACAAGCCTTCATAATCGCCCCTGACTCCAAGGTCGAAGCTCATCCATACTGCCTTTTCCATTATGCCTTTCCTCCATTATTCATAGTGATTCCAGGTGATCCGCCCAACACCAGCGTAACCGGTGCGCGGCCAAGGAGCTTGAAGAAAACAGCACCACTTGTCCCCGCGCGTCCGGTTCACGCACTCGTTCAAGTAAGCCGATCCGCGGCAGTTTATACGTGCAAGTGCATTATTTCTGCGCTATAGAATACCTGACCATACCATCTAAGGATGCAAATCAATTTGATACAGCGAATTCAACTACTATCATCACTGTTTGCCAGTCTGTTTTGGGCTTAAAGCCGTGATGGTCACTCTCCAATTATACCGCTATACCCGCATCCTCTTTCGGAGCAATCCCCTTATAAATGGTGTCTCTTTAACCGGGCTTCTTGAACAAGGGATTGATTCTGACCGGGAGAGAAAGACCAGCTTTTTGCACTCTATTCACGTCGCCAGATCATATCAAACCTTATGGGTTATGCCCTCCGCTTACAATGAAACACGTTTTCAATGCCGAGCACATTCATTTGTTCATACCGATCTCCACTTTCTGCTGCTGGCATTGCTGGAACCATCCCTGAAACTCCTCAATCTTCTGTGATCCGAGGAAATCGTCGCCGGTGACAAGCATTTCCATTCCATTTGAACCACCTCGGAGAACTCCATTATCCCAAAACGATCTGCCAAGGAACAAGAGGTTTTCGCCAGCGAGTATACCGAACCAATGCGGAGTGTAACGGTACGTCCAGACCTCGATATTCCAACCTTGCTTCACTACTCTTTCTTTATGCTGGTTAATAAAGCCTTCAATTGAAGCGATGTTGGAGTTGGCATATACAGGGAATACTTTGTTTAACTGAGCCGATTCACTCCAATCTGGATATAGTAAAGCAATTTGAAGATTCAACTGCGGTGGATTTGGGCTCAATAAGGTGTGTGAAAGATAAGTGTCCAGCATCTGCCATTGGTGGTAAAGCACAATGCCCAAAACCCGGATTGATGGATTGCGAGTGTTTTGAATATAGGAGTCCAGAGCCTGTTGAATGCTGATCGTAGCCGTAGTAAACGATGTAAAGCATCGGGGCGATTCCTTTGAGGTGACAGACTTGTGGATTTCAAAGAGGATCGACAGCATCACGAGACAAAGGGCAATCAGCGCCCCAAAGGCATATTCCTTACCAGGTATGAAACGCAGTCCAACTGCCGCTATTACAAGCATGTAAGCCAGCGGCATGCGGGCCTTTTCGTAGAGCATTCTGACCTTAGTGGCGAAGGTTTGCTTGTTCATCTGTAGCCCTGCCCTTTTTCGTAGTTCGTCTCGTTACGCAAGCATAACGCAAACATCTGCGGCTTGTCCGCAGCATGTTTTTGCTGGAATTAAGTATTGTGTCCCCAGAATTCTATCTGTTGGTTCGAGAGAATAAAGTGTGTCTATACTGTAAGAGCCAACTGCACCTGAGCCGGCGCTGCGGCTCGACGCCAGAGCCAGGCGTCAAACTCTCGGCGTGAAAGTGAGAGAAGGTCAGCAGCGCAGCAAAATGACGCGCGCAGAAAGTGATAGTCGTCATTCTCGACACCAACCGCTTTTGCGAACGTGCGAACGTGGCGGTCAACTGCGATGGACTCGATGCCGACGAGGCACGCCATATAATCGACGGTCTTCGGACCGATACCTCTAACACTTTGAATTGCATAGCAGAATTCGTCAGATGATAGACCTGCACGCAAATCCTGTACATCCTCTACTCCCCACCTCTGCAAGAAAACTACCAGTGCCTCGAAACGGCTCACCTTCTCGTGATGACGCCAATTCAAGAATGCACCTGTCCCCCCGTCCTTAATCAGCGAGACCAATAAGGAAATCGAATGGCGACTCGGATGCGCTTGCAGAATGGATAGCACCCGTGGACGCACAACCGTCGTGTAATTGAGCCCGGCCTGGAGCACAGAATCCGCGAGAACGGCTCCCAGGTGCTCGCAAGTAACACGCTGATATTTCTCCTCAAAGAGCACACCTTCATCCTTCGCTTGATTAGCGATGCGACGCGCTACGAGCAACACCTCTATTGCGGAACTAGTCATACCAACTTAGCCTCTTTCAATGCATTCAAGCGCTCGACGCAATTTGGACACGCGCCGCACGGAAACTGTGCGGACACTTGGCACGAGTAGGTTCGTCCGATAGGCACACCAAGCTCAGCAGCTGCCCTGGCTACATCGGCCTTGGACGAATGGCGGAATGGCGAGTGAAAGCGAACGGAACCAATACTCGATGTGAGTCCGTCAAGGTTATCCATATACTCGGTAGTACAGTCAATTTCTTTGGCGTGATTGCTGTTGATGAAGCCAGTATATGCATCCAGGATACCAACAGTCTGTGCACGCGCCGCCGTAGCGGCGAAGAATAGCATTGTTCTGTATGGGATGTACAAATCGTCATCCTTAATCTCTTCAGTCCAGAGATCAGCTTCACGAATCAACCGCGAATGCGAACCTCGGAAGATGTCCGATATATTTAAACGTTCAGGCCGCTGCATATCGGAAGGTAGAACTTCATTTACACGACTCCACTCAATGTCTACGCAATGCTGCCCGTAGTCAAAAAAGATTGGTACGACATCCACACCTGCTGCCGCGAGCTGGTATCCAACAGTTGTTGAGTCCAGGCCGCCAGAAGCCAGAAGTAGCACTTTTTTCATTGCGATTCAGCCCTCAATTTAGCAATAACGTTGAAAGTACCGTTGAGGCAAGTATCTAGGTCCGCAGAGTATATCGAACTTCCGGCGACCACCATCGTATTCTCATTTTCACACCGAGGGTCGTAGGTGATGACCGGCTTGCCCATCTCAATTGCCATTCCGAGCTCAACGAGCGTGCCAGGATCACGGTCGAGAGGAACCGCGAAGACCACATCGCATTCTTTTAGCAGATGACAGTCCATCTGATACGTGCGGCGCAGGTCGCTCTCGCTCGCGGGTCGCTTTAACTCCCCATTCTTCAGGATGGGACGTCGCACCTTGAAGTTGTGATACGTGAGACTATCCGCAGCACAATCAAGCTCCTGCTTTTCAACGTACGAGAAGTCCGGACCGGCAAGGTAGATTGAATAGTTTTGGCGGTGGTGCCATGGGAGCACCGTTCCACCGAGCGCTTGCAGCACCTCCAGCGAGAGCCGGAACCCGCGCTGCACATCGCGCTTGATGTCGTCGGGAAATGTCGACTGGGAGTACGCCGTGGCGGCCTGGCATCCGCGCCACGCCGCTTCGCTCCATCCTTTGTGAGAAAGGCCTGCCATAACGCCGGTATAGACATCCCCAACGCCTACTGAATTGACGGTGCGGCCCAACGTTGCTGGTATCTCTTCGACGCAGCCATTCCGCATGTCAAAGAGTCGGCTACCACCACGATTCTCTTTGAGTAGGAACACGTCCGACGAAAGCGTCTTTATTGAATCTATCAGTGTGTCGATATCGATCTTGCCAAGCCGTTTGAACAGCGAGGACGACGTCGAGATAATGACAGCCTCCACGCGACCTTTGAACGCCTCGATCGATGAAAGGTCCTCAAGGTCGTACGCGATGTCGAACGAGAACCGTGCATCCTCAGCGAACGCGCTGGCGAGAGTGTTGATATCGAACCTACCGGGAAAGACAACGACCTTCTGGTAAGCGTCGAGTCGCGGTAGCGGGTCATGAAATTTCACGACCTTGGTATCACGCATCAACTCTTCGTAACCTTGGTGTGAAACCTCCGTCACGTCACCAATAAGAATAACGTTTGGTGCGCCGACTACGTCACCAAGCCAGATGAACTCTTTGCACCCGAACTCGGCAAGGTAGCCCTTTGCTTCGTCAACGAGGTATTGTGGGCAGAAAGCTGCAACTGAGTATTCGAGCTCTGCGGCCCATAAACCCCTCGCGGCGTGACCGACTCCACCTAAACGAAGCTTGCACATCGCACCATGCTGGGCGAGCGTATAGTCCACAACAAGCTCCCCAACAACTAGGACAGCATCTATGCGGGCCATAATTATTGAGGCACGAAGTCAGCAGCTACGGTAGGGACGGGCAAGACTGCGGAGGAGCTCACCAATCCGACATAAGTTACGTCGTCTTCCAGACACGCTACTAGATAATTGAATGATGTGGGGAGCGCTCCAACCTTAACACCATTCACATCGACTGCGAAGACACGCTTCTTGTCGAAGAGGATTCCCAATTGGTCGCCAACAGCCGGGACATTATTGAACTTCGAATAGAAGTCGCTGTTTCCAACATCATCGAGCAATACGTGAAATGCCTGTTTACATTTGTCAACGCCGCTCGCGCCGCCTGCCGTACCTGTTCCGTCTCCAGCGTCCTTCTTGGCCTTCGTACCAGGATAGTCTGAAAAATGACCTGAACCTGTGCTTCCCATAGCGTTTACCTCTACGTGACTGATAAAGTCTTTACCCTTTCTTTGGTGTCGTTCGAACGGCACTGCAAGCGTGCTGACTAACATCGCCTTTTGGACGACAACGACCACTTTATAACTTTCTTTGATATTTTGTTACTTTTGCCTATATTCGCGCCTTCTTGAATCCCTGGCCCCTCAACATGAACACCTCCAGCATATGTGGAATCAGCGTTACCGTATTGACCGCTTGGCCGTGGGTTCGCCCGTGCAATGTGCCTAAGCTCAGACCAGAGCATCGTTTATCCCAATACGTGACTTATCAACAGGGATTCCCTCAAGCTCTTCGGGTGCAATCCACAATGTTGATACGCTATAATAACGGCGCGGGGGCGCATCAGCGTCTGTGTGCCGCCTCCTTGTTGGGCTGTGCTATGGTTTAAATATCATCATATTCAAAAGTTAACTTTGCTAATTCGGGAGTGATTTCCAAATCATCTCCCTTTTTCGTTGTTCTGCCTGTTTCGCTTATGAGGTGCAAATTAGTCTTGGCTCGTGAGCAAATGACATACATTAATTTTCTTGCTGCGTCTGATGCGTTACCTGCAAAGATATCATTCCAATGGGGAATGTATCCGTTTAGAAGCCCGTAGGCTATGACGGTATCGAATTCTTCGCCCTTCACTCCGACACAAGTGTTGATAATTACGCCCGTCATCTCACGATAAAAGCTCTTGAACGACTGAATATCACTTGGGACTTTAAATGTATCGTCCTTTAATCGCTTCTCAATGCTGTCAAAGAATATTTTCCTGTTTTCGATCAGTTGAGGATACTTGAGATAATCAATAGCTACAGCTTCCAGGAATTGGTCGAAACAATCATTCAAATAATCAATGCCTTCGGTTTCTGTAGACTTAATGGAATTGATAAGCTTCAACATGTCACGTTCTTTTCTATAACGTTCATTGAACTCGGTGTTAGTTTCGACTCTAAAACTGTCAATTAAATCCGTTGCCCATCTATACCGGGAAGAATAGATTTTAGGGTTTGGTTCCGTTAGAAAAAGCCGTGAAAGTTTATACCAAATATTTTCCCTGTTCTTTGACATTGGGGCTAACCCAGAAGCGTCAAAATGAACATCTGGGAGTGCTGCACGTAGTTTTTTTGAAACTGCAGTGATTAGCCACCACTGAGGAACAAGGACACATATTTCATTTTCTTGAATGCCACTGTCCAGGCTTAATTGAATTAATCTTGCTATTTCATCGACGATGTTAGAGTGGTGAACATCTGAGTTGAAAGTAATCGTACCTTCTTCATTGGCATTATCTCCAATTGCATGAATTTGAATCTTCTGTGTTTGGAAATTTGAATAGAAATCTATGATTCTCTGATTTGACCTGTAGTTTCCAGTGAGGGTTAAATGGGTTATTGGCATATTGTTGATTTCTGATTTTATATCATCGATACTTTTTGCAACTCCTCCCAATGAGGCATAGATTGCTTGGTCTATATCTCCAACAAGAAACAGAGATGTCTTGCCATTTCCTGCCTTGATAATCTCGGAGATAATTGCGTAAAGTAAATCCTGAGTATCCTGATATTCGTCAACACATATCAACCCAAAAATATTGGATAGTGTAAGTTGTATGCTGGGGTAGGTTTTTAGTAATTTGTAAGAATAATAAAGAATTAATTCAAAATCTATGAGTTTCTTACTTGTTAAGATGCTGTGGTATTCTGCGAGCAGCTTTTTCTGGATGCTCTTTTGTTCAACATAACTTCCTTCCCTATTTATTCTCAAATTAACTGGGTCAATTTCTTTCAAGCCGTACTTAGCTTTTAAGCTGCTTATCAAATCTGAAGTAAAGGTTTCGTCGGCTATGGCAAAACCATTTGTCAACTCAGGCAGGTAACATGAATAAGGCTTGATTATCCATTCAAAACAAAATGAATGCAGGGTGCCGGACCAGATTTTATTGCTGTTTATTCCTATTCCGTTTAAACGCCTAAATATCTCTTCTGACGCTCTAACCGTGAACGTAACAGCGGCAATTCTTCTCTTTGTGTTGTCTGGAAGCTGCCTAAGCTTGTAAGCAAGCTTATGGATAAGAACTCGCGTTTTCCCACTACCGGGGCAAGCCGTCAATAATACATGGCCATCTTGCTTAACAGCCAGTTTCTGTTCATCATTTAATTTAGCAAATATCATATGAGTGCTAAAAACACTGTTAATTGGTCTTCTTCAAAGTTATCAATGAAGCTGGTCACAAGCTCTTCATGTGTTTTGTCTTTAATTGCAAATTTCTTGGCCTGATCCTGTAATGAATTGCCGTCGTGCTCCTTAATTTGTTTCAGACGATGAAGTGCTGCCTTTGCTTTGGAAGGTAGATTTATATGTGCTGCAGCAAATGCTATGGCCTCAAGAATATAGTTTGGAATGTAAGTATTATAGACCAGTTGTTCAGCTACCAACAACGCTAACCAGCCTTTACCAATTTTATCCGCAAGTCTTAAAACTTCGACTCCTGCAACTTCAACTGAAACGTTTTCGAGTTTCTCTTTGGATTTATTGATTGTAGCTTCATTTTTGTAAATCTTGTTAAGGCAATGAACAAACTCATGGCTGTTGTAATTCATCAGGAAATCAACTTCGAATGTATGCTTTGAATAAATAGGTTTTATATACTTGTTGCCTTTGCAAAAATCTGTAAGTCGGAGTTTCCTTTCCCTTCCTTTTTCTTCTGAAGCTCTACAATGGGCCTGATATTCGTTGTCATGCTCAGGGTCGCCTGGGAGCATAACGATGGAAGCATCTCCGTCTGTAAGGATTGAACAATTTTTCCTTACTCTGTCAGGGTGAAAGATCCTGGCAACATTTTCAAAACCGGTGCTGCCAATATTAATCAGACTAACGCCTATTTCATCCAACGTTAGGCCAAAAACCTTTTTGAACATTTCAGGTATCAATATTTGTTCAGCATCGCCTTCAACTAATACGACCCCCTTGGCAAAAAGGAGGTTGCTTCTGACTGCGTCCAGGTATCTCTCTATCCTGACGACCTCGTTTTGTTCCAGTCCTTTTGAAGGGTGAAATATATGTGCCTCTTTGTCTCCTCGACTCAGAATATTTACCCGGCTTATGTTGCTAACTGACGAGATATGAGTGGAATGGGTGGATATAATGACTTGGGTTTTGTTTTCTTGCAGGCTGTTAAAAAGCGTTTTCTGAATATGAGTGTGTACATGTGCCTCCGGTTCTTCAACCAGAAGAAAATTTGCAACTTTATCGGTTTTTACTTTTTCATACTCTAGCAACTTTAACGACAGATATATGAGGTTTGCACCTCCTAGACTTAATTCTGATATTCTACCTCTATGACCATCCTCGTCTGGATCGCCAATCCATAATTTCAAGGATTGGAATAGCTTTTCCATTTCATTTGGCAGCTCTGATTTAATGTCTATATTTGGTGCGTAGGTTGTCCCAACGGTATCCTTAATACTTTTATCAATTCCATTCTTAACGTCCATTACTTCGTCAAGTGTGCTAATCTGTTCATTTAGACTATCAATACTTTCAATAATTTCGTGTTGTTTGGCAACTTCAACTGATTTCTCTTTCCCTCTGAGAAGGCTTATTAAAGGGTTGTTTGAATATGAACGCAAATCGCTGTCAACATCTCTCAATGCCTTAATAAATGTGCAAGAAAGCTCGTTATGAATGTTTATTTCCTTGGGCAGCCACGTTCCGAATAACAATTCTTGTTTATCATCGGGGTCTGGAAACTCTATTTTGTCAAAGTCGCCAACATATTGTTTATAAATATCATTTTTACTAAAGTCCGCCGTACCTCTGCATAGGTAGACGGTTTCATAATCTTCAATTGCCAGCTTATCCAGCAGAAGTTTAAGACCAGCCGCATTTTTCCCTGCTACTTTGGAATAGTCGTTCAGCTCTTTTCTGAATTGGTACTTGGGCCTGAAATATACTGAATAGCTGCCATGTTTAGCTGTTTCCATGTGTCCGATGGACTGGATAGCTAATGTTTGAGCTTCTTCGCTCGCATCTAATCCGCTAAACGCGATTGAAATAATTATCCAGTGGCCTGCCCAACTCTCCAACGTCCTATTGAAATCGGTCTGATAAAACTTGAAGTAGCGTGGTAGGGCATCGTCGATTAGTATTCTCAACGCGAAAAATAGGTTTGTCTTTCCAGAGCCATTTTCCCCGATGACGGTATTAATACCTTTTTTGAACCTCAGTTTTGCACTCTTAAAATTTCTGAAATTTCGAATAGACAAAGAGGATATATGCAAGTTTGTACGCCTTTTTATTTTTCGTAAGTTTTTTTATATCGACACAACAAGTAGATCTATAGTTTCTGGATATCTTTCCAACATGTGAAGGCACCAGAATTT
>JACRBZ010000036.1 GCA_016219185.1 Deltaproteobacteria bacterium | reverse complement strand
ACTCGATGTTCAAGTTTTTTGTGACATGGGTTTCGAGTCATGCCACGCACCGGTGCTTCAACGAGGGTGAAGCTTCGAACTTTCCATAGTCGCGGCTTATCATGTGTTTTGTTGATGGATACAATTTCACCACATTATTTTCCACCGCCCGTGCAAACTCCTTGAACCGTTCAACCGGAGCATCTGAGAAAATGATTTGCTCAAACAGATTCATTATGGCTTCCACCTTAATTTTTTCAGTCAGGCTGCCCACAGTATATGCGGGAAGCTTGTTTTCCAACCGGGCTGTTTGGGCGGGGTGAAAAAAGAGACTGTGATCTACCAGCAGGCTCAGAATCAGGCTTCGGCTTGATCCTTCTTCGCCTGGCTGCTTGGTCAATTTGCCCCATCCTTCATTGGCCTTCCAGTCCTGAAAGAAAACCTCGACCAACCATCTTAAGGTATATAGGCCTCCATGATATCTATTGTTCGCCAGCTTAAATCAGATGCGATGATGTACCGATATTCGTCCTCGCCTTCATATTTGAGCGCAATGACAAACCTTTTTTTACGATGAGCGTGAACATGTAAACGAGCGCTTCCGACTGTCACCTTGATCTGTTCGCCGCCTCGAACCTGCATGGTTTGTTCTGTTCCGGGAAATGCTTCAAAATAATCCTTTACCGTACGATTTCTATTTCTGAACCGTACGAGTTGGTTTGCACGAATCTGACTGATTACCTGAGCACCTTTAAAAAGCGCTGAAGTCTGATCAACAAAATCTTTGGTGCCATATAACGCATCTGCAAAAACGCATTGGATGTGAATTTGCGGATGGGCCTTTCTAAATTTCTCAAGTAGTGAGACAGCGATCTGTGGCATGGTTGGATAGTTCTTGTCTCTATCGGGTTTGGCCGGGCGCTCTTTTTTGGGAACACCTTTTTCCTTTAGCTTCTTGTTGTTTTTACTCCAAGCCTTCAATCCAGGATCCGGCATATGAAAAGCAAACCCGACAGGAATCGTTATCTTCGGTGTGATCAGGACCAAAAACACGATGCTCTGACCCATGACATATCCGCCACTGGGTTTGTGTTTGATTTTATGAACATAAGAAATCTTTCGGGTCGATTTGGAGCGTTTTTTATCGGTATCATCTATTCCAATACAGCCTTTTGTGATGCCATATTGCCGAAGAATTGCTGCCACACTCATCTGCAATAGCATCTCCCATGGAATGCTCGATTTGCGAAACATCCATGACAGGGCGCCGATCCCATATCGGCCAATGCCGGCCTTTTGAAACCGAGACCAACAAACCGAGTTGGTCACGATAATAGCGGTGACACAAAATGACAGCCAATATCGTTGAATCCGGGAAAGCTCTTTTTCAGGGCAATGGGCTTTGATAGCCCCGTTTAATTTTTCGATATAATTTTTGATGAAAGGCAGCGGTTCTCCGAGTAGCATATGGCCCCCAACAGTTGATAAAGTGTTTGGAACCAAATGCATACACTATGTCTAGACAAAAATCTAGTTTTATTTCAGTATGTTACAAATTATCTTGAAATCACCTGTTTTAAAAGGTAAATGGGGTATGGTGGTAGCTGGCCGAACAATGACACTGTGAAGGTTTCTGCATGGCGGAATCCTGAGTAAATTGCCAGACACAGCTACCACCCCTTGCTTTTTCTGGAATAAAAAACTTGAACATCGAGTTCCAGTTTTGTTAAGTCTTTTTGTCGAGTTCTCTAATTCTTTTAAAAGTTCTTTAGCTATAGATTCATCATTATCTGTGGGTGATACATATATGCTATCTTCTATTATTTCAGGTATATTTAAAAAAAATGTTGTGAGACCGGTCTCAAACCTATTTATTTTGGAAATTCTTTCTTTATCTATTACCTTGTCTTCATCTTTTCTTTGCAATTCCAAGAGTTCGAATTCATGTATAATACCTTTTATAAGTTCTGAAATATAAATATCTTCATAAATTAGTGAGCAAGCATTTAAGAATTTTTCCACGAGTTCCGTATTATTTGAAAGCTCATGTTTAATTAGCTTAACATAAGTATTTCTCGCTGTGCTTGCTTTTACTCTACTCCAATTCTTAATGCACCAATCAATGACTGCCCACCTGTATCGTTGGTATTCAACTTTTTGATTGTCATCATATTTTTCTTTTTCTGCAATTTTATACTCCCACCATTTATTGATATTATTGAGGATATCGTCTATTGGATAAGATAAGTGCATAAGCTTATGAAATCGCCAAATAGCAGTATCTGCATACTTAGAAATATACTTTATGGGGTGGGTTTCCATCTTTTTTGATTTCAATCCTAAGATATCTATTCCAGATAATATCGAGAAAGGCTCTTTTTTTCTAAATGTAGGCCCGTCAATTGCGACTGGTTTTAATTCGCTATAAATATCTTTTGCCCATTCTGCTGTCATATTCGCTCCAAACTGAGAGCAATTAGTTATGAGTTGCTTAAGTCTAGTTCTATCAATACAATATGGACAATCCTTTTCTTCGAATAATGGTACTCCCATAAAGGGTGCATACTCTTCTAAAATGAAATTAATTGGTGGAGTCCCTATATGTTTCATGTTATGCCATAAAGTGTAATTTGCATGTCCCATTTGATTTAATATTGCAAAATACCGAATCCATTGGATAGGATGGTATTCACTCGGCAATTCATCAATATTGTTCTGTGCTTTTCTAAATATCTTATTTAACCTATTGTTAATGCTAAGCAGAATAGTCTCAGCACTTCTTGCTGATGCAATCGCATCGTCAAGTATCAAAATGCGTAGCGGCGATGGATGGCTTCCCTTTTGTAGATGCCACGCTTCAATTGCGTCCAATGAAGCTCTTCTGATTTGTTGTTCTAGCTGATTGGAAATCCTATATGTTGGACGTCTTCCTGTGAATAGGGTTGCATCTAACAAGGACATTATTTGTCGACGCCCTCTTTGAGCTAATATGTTTCTTATTTCAGGCCACAAATAATGAATTTGGCTATGCAAAGGCATTAATACAAACGTTACATCACCTTTGAAATCAAAACCTCGGCTTCTTTCCCATTCGGCTTTTTTACGTATTGGGTTCCCTACACAAACGTCAGCAATCCAATGAGCTATCATTGTGCCAATTTTTCCATTTAAAAGCTTTTTAACATCGATGGCGACTTGGTAGTGACGATGTCCATATACGTAGTGTCCAGCAGCAAAAAGACATCCATTATTAATGCTGTCAAATTCAGGTAAAATTTCATCTCGACGTTTTAAATATGGATCTCTTCCTTCTCCAAAATCTCGTCTTAAGTGCTTATAACTTGTAGGGTGAAGTGATCGTGGCTCAATCCAAAAGAGATTAGAATCATCATCTGTTTCATTAGGGGGAGGACATTTCTTAGGAGATGGTATTTCAAGTAAAGAGTGATTTGGCAGTACACCAAGTATGTCATGATCTTTTAAATCCCAGCCTTGCTCAACTGGGACTATTCTTGTTTTAGAAATATTCCTATTAAATTTTAATAGGCTTATAGCGCAAATAATATCTTTAGATTGCTTTTTTAGTCTTCTCAATAATTCGCCTGAAACTTTACCTAGCTCAAAAATATCCTGAACTATGACAATGCCACCTACATTAACAATCGATGGCAAACTAGAAGAAGATTCTAAAAGTACATTATAACTTAAATCAACTACAATTGGTTTGCATATATTCGGCCACCATCGATGCATTGATGATGCAAGCATCAATGCTGGAGCAGTAACACAAACAAACAATTTAACATCGTTAAGTGACCTGTTTAATAAACTAAGGCCACAAATTAGTCTGTAGATTAGTCTCTGAGCAGCTTCATCACAATAGCGCTCTCTGGACAAGAAATTTGACGATTCAAGAAAAGTTTCTCGCCACTCCTCCTGCCAAGGAAGATTAAATTTTTGCGTTTTTAACAATTCGGCTTCATGCAAATTATCTTGATCAAATTCTCCAAGCTGCCCATTGTAATCGATTAGCTGGCCGTGCCATGATTCAGTATTTTTCGCTATCTGATCAAAATGCTCTGATATAATCCTGTTTGCTTGTTGGCTAATTTCTATAGTCTCCCATGAACAATTCCATCTGTTATTCTCATCTAAATAAAATAATGGGTTTTCTTTGGTCAATATAGTTCTACAATAACTTTCATTAGCCTTGCTGCTATCAATATAGTTACACATACCTTCTATAGTATCTGGCACCTCAATTAAGCTTAATATAGCTCTTTCATATTTAAGATCCGATAACCCAAAGAGGTATACTATTCCGTTTTTGTCAACTCCCAAGACAATGTGGTTAATACCTGTGTAAGTTTCAAAAAATTTTTTCTCCGACGTCGCACCTAATGCCTCTTTGTCAATATATGTATCTGCTAATTGACCCTCTATTCTTTTGACTTCCTGTGCAAGTCGAGGATCAATTTCAACTAATAGTACAAGTCTTTTTTGTATTATATTCTGCAATAAATATAAAAAAGTCTCAAATTGAGCTGGCCCCCAATTTATACCACTAAAATCAAAAACAAGAGGTTCACTTGCAGGATGTTGATTCCGCAAGGTATTATTTAACCGAATACAGGCATTTCTAAAAATTTTAATGTCGTCTGAAGTACTAACAATATCTTTAAATCCTATACCTATAGACTCAAGCACAGGAATGAGATGCCCTCTTACATGTTCCGGATCAATCGTGTAAGTATTAGGAAGATAATCAAAAACAGAGTCACGTTTAACAAAATCTTCAGGAGTAACTTGAGGGTATAATGGGAGGATGATTTGTATATGAGATCCAATTATGTTTTTATCTACCTCACTAATTGATGAAGGTTTGTATCCCATACCATTCGATTTTCTTTTAAATCTTTTTTCTGATGAAATATATCTGAGTTGCACCCCATCAGATCGTAAAGTCAATACTCCTCCATATTTCGATACTATTAGTAATATTCTGCCAAGAGCATGTCTAGTAAGAACCCAACTTTCATCTTCCGTTTTTCGGGTTCCAAATTCATCGAATGCGAATGAGAGAATTTCCGATATATTTACGTCAGTTAGGACAGAAATACCACTTTGGTTTAAATATGCTTGGCCCAAACTTTTTACAAATCCATCACCAGAATCTATTGCGCATATTTCAAGAAAACCTTCTGTGAAGTGTTCCCAAACAGTTCCTAATGATTCTTCATATTCTTTTCTACACCACCATCTCACTTTATTGTTTTTATCTAATGGAGTTACAACTCTATAAAAAATGAACCCAGATGAATTCGAATGCTCCCACATATTTGTTGACAACTCATGGCATATTGACCGCCATATTTCTTCTGTTTCCAAAATAGGCGAATCCTTAAACCTTTCTCTCATAGAATTTCGCCAATTTTGAACCATGTCATCTTCTAAAAATAATTTGCAATTATCTTCTGTTTCTATCTTTGTTAAGCCCAAAAATACAGTCGGCCTTGTGTCCTTATGACTATAAAAGTCTTGAAATTGAGCATCTTGAATATTCAGCCATGGATAAGATATTGAAACATTCCTTCCTCTTGTCAATAACGCAATTCTTGTTCCAAATGCCTCCAAGAATCCTGCAATTTGATAAACCCTATGGCTAAAGTTAAAGTCAGATGGATAGGTTGTTGAATAGTTATTCTGATTATAAAGATATCTCAAATATTCTTTTGGTTCCATCACTTCAAACTTGCTCCCACCAACCAAATCAATATCAACACAATCAACTTCGGTAGAATCAAGTATTCGATTAATAATTACAGTAAAAATTACCCAATTAAAGGCTGAAATAAAGTTAATATTACTCAAATCAACGGTTATTCTTTTATCCTTTGTTGATAGGCAATTTTTTAAATCTGATGCGACAGAATTTAACCAATTATTACTTAATACACTCAGATTCTTATTCTTACTTAAATTCCATTGATCCGGTATGCCTTTTATAATCATTTAGATGCCCCATACAAAGAATGGTTTTGAGGATTTTGAGTATGATGTTTGGATATGATAGAAACCAAAAAAATGGTTGTGAGTATCGCAAGTTATTATTTTCAACAAAAAGTATATGTTGAGCATGGTTATTTCTCATTTGATAGCTATCCAGTTGACACAATAACAAGTAATATTCCTATTCTGTATATCATCTTGTCTTGCATTATATTCAGAGATAAACATTGTTCTGGACACTACGTGGTTGATAAAAATATAGTTTGTTGCGTTCAGCCTATCAACTTATAGATATCATCAATTGCTGAATTCGATTTATTTGACAAATAATCCTGTATGATACTTTAAGATCATTTGTCAAATATTTTTAATGGAATTAAAAGGCATGGATTGATAATACGGAATGAAATGCTGTAACTGAGGTGGGTCATTTATTTGCCACATGCCAGCGATCTGCCGTAGTTATTTCGACTAAATCTGCTTACGCAGCTCAGTCTTGAGGATTTTGCCGGAACCAGTTTTTGGTAACTCGGATACAAAGGTAATGGATTTGGGGGATTTAAAGGCGGCCATGCGTTCGCGGCAGAAATCGACCAGTTCTTTTTCGGTTGCCTGGGTGTTCGGTTTCAGGGCGACGATGACTTTGGGGATTTCGCCCCATTTTTCACCCGGCACGGCGATAACCGCGCATTCCAGAACGGCCGGGTGCATGTAAAGGACGTTTTCGACTTCAACCGATGAGATGTTTTCGCCGCCGCTGATGATGATGTCCTTGGCGCGGTCCACGATCAGGATATAATTTTCGGCATCGACGGTTGCCAGATCGCCGGTGCGGAAATAACCTGCGACGATGGCTTTTTCGGTTTCTTCCGGCAGGTTCCAGTAGCCTTTCATTACGTTATCGCCCCGGGCAATGATCTCGCCCACGGTTTTACCATCCTTCGGGACTTCCTTTCCTTCCGAATCCACGACTTTTAAATCCACACCCGTAACTTCCAGGCCAGTGCGGGTGATATAGGCCATTTGTTCATCTTCGGAAAGATCTTTTAACGTGTCTTTGAGATTGCCGACAGTCAAAAGCGGGCAGGTTTCGGTGAGGCCATAACCGGAGACATATTGGGCAACCCAGTTGTTTTGTCATGCGTTTGGCATTGGCCGGAGACATGGGCGCACCGCCCACCATGACCCACTGAAGGGATGACAGGTCAAACTTTTCCATTTCCGGAACGTTCAGCAGGAAATTGATCATGGTCGGCACCATCATGGCGGCGGTGATTTTTTCGTTCTGCATGGTTTCCAGAACGGCCTTTGGCACAAACTGTCGCTGCATGGAAGATATCCTCAATGTGGGCAAGCGCGGCTTTATAGTCCGCTTCGTTCCTGGTCAGTTTAGATTTCATCACACATCCAGCGCGTTGATTTTGTTGTATTCTTCGTGCGTTCCCAGGAATCGGATGTGGCGTAATCCGGTAATATGGTTCATTTTATTGGTTCTATTCCAAGGTCTTTACATATTTTTCTTACAAGACCAAGACCGTCATCGATTTCGGTGTGCCTTGGTACGGATGATCGCTTATTCAGGCTGGCATTGCCCCACCAAGAATGCCGATGCCCTTCTCTGATGATTTCACATCCATGTTTTCGCAAGTATTTCAACAATTCGATTCTTTTCATGCAGAGACAGCAATTCTTTCTTCTTCATAACCGCTTCCTGCTGAAGCGATGGCGTCTTGCCGGTTAAATTCGATGGCTTCCTGGAGGGTCACACGAAGTGTCTCGACAAGCTCATCGCGGCTGTGTTCCTGGCAGTTTACACCGGGAACCTCCTCTATCCATCCTATCCACCAATCTCCTTGCTGTTTTACTATTGCAGTATATTGAGAGTCCATTAAGTGTTCCTCCTTCCGTCTAACAGCCATGCCCGGAACGGACACAACGAATGATGAAAATTAACCAATTTCATTAAATTATAACCGAGAATGAGGCTCAATGGAAAGATAAGCATCGCAGCATCAATTTCTGAATTTAATTGACAAGTGATTGTGTATGATACTTCAGAATCACTTGTCAAATATTATTAATAGGATAGAAACAGCAGGAACTGACAATCCGTAATGAATTATCACAATTGGGACAGGGACGCGATTAACCGCATGGCAACGGTCTGCCCTATTCTTTCGGTTGAATCCGCTTTCGCAGCTCTGTCTTAAGGATTTTGCCGGAGCCGGTTTTGGGAAGTTCGGGTACGAAGGCAATGGATTTGGGAGACTTGAAGGCGGCCATGCGCTCGCGGCAGAAATCTACCAGCTCTTTTTCGGTTGTCTGGGCATTGGGTTTCAGGGCCACGATGGCTTTGGGGATTTCGCCCCATTTTTCATCCGGCACGGCAATCACCGCGCATTCCAGAACGGCCGGGTGCATGTAAAGGACGTTTTCGACTTCAACCGATGATATGTTTTCACCGCCGCTGATGATGATGTCCTTGGCGCGGTCCACGATCAGGATGTAATTTTCGGCATCGACGGTTGCCAGATCGCCGGTGCGGAAATATCCTGCGACGATGGCTTTTTCGGTTTCTTCCGGCAGTTTCCAATACCCTTTCATGACATTATCGCCGCGTGCGATGATCTCACCGACGGTTTTACCGTCTTTCGGAACTTCCTTGCCTTCCGAATCCACGGCTTTTAAATCCACACCCGTTACTTCCAGGCCGGTGCGGGTGATATAGGCCATTTGTTCATCTTCGGATAGATCTTTTAACGTGTCCTTGAGATTTCCGACGGTCAGTAGCGGACAGGTTTCGGTGAGGCCGTAGCCGGAGATGTACCGGCATCCCAGTTGTTTTGTCATACGCTTGGCATTGGCCGGAGACATGGGCGCGCCGCCCACCATGACCCATTGAAGAGATGACAGATCAAACTTTTCCATTTCAGGAACGTTCAGCAGAAAATTGATCATGGTCGGCACCATCATGGCGGCGGTGACTTTTTCATTCTGCATGGTTTCCAGAACGGCCTTGGGAACAAACTGGCGCTGCATGACGTGTTTTCCGCCCTGATAGGTGACGGACCAGATAAAGAACGCATCGGCAAGATGAAAGAGCGGGGCGATGTGGTGCCAGACCGTGGCGTCTTCCAGCTTGAAGGAAATGATGGTGGTCAGCGCGTTGGCATAGATATTCCGGTGGGTCAGCATGACGCCTTTGGGATTTCCGGTGGTGCCGCTCGTGTAATAAAGGTTCAGCACCGCGTTTTCATCTTCCAGGGCCGATTCCACGGGATCGGAAGCCGCTTTATTGATAGCATCTTCATAGGTTCCGGTGATCCAGGGTTCATCGGCGGGGCCTTCGGCAATGTAAAACTGCTTCACGGTTTTAAGCTCGGGCCGGATTTTGGTGATCATGGGTTTGAAATCGGCGTGAAAAATGATGGCTTCGGCTTCGGCGTTGTTTAAAATATAGGTGTATTCGGCAGCGGAAAGGCGGATGTTCAGGGGAAGCAGCACATCGCCGGTCAGGGCCATGCCGAAATAAACCTCAAGATACCGGTAGGAGTTAAAATCCAGCATGGCCACCCGTCCGCCCCTGGAAATGCCCATTCCCTGTTCCGCATGAAATACCTGATAGACGCGTTTTTCAACGTCCTTGTAAGTCCAGCGGACATCGCCGTCCACTACCGCCACTTTATCAGGATACAGTTTGACCGCTCTTTTCAGGATTCGACCGGGTGTCATGGGTACGTGCATGGGGTTCTCCTTTTGGATTGATTGTCAGTAAACAAGGACTTGTGCTGTCGGATGATTGTTTGAAATCCCCCTCGGTCCCCCTTTAGAAAAGGGGGAAGAGGGAAGGTGAAAGGGGGTTTTTATGGTTATTTGTTCTGGGTAAAGAGATCCTTGTTGGAAGCGCGCATGTCCCGTTTCAGGATTTTTCCGGTGGGAGTTTTGGGAAGCGCATCCATCAGCACGATTTTCTTGGGCACCTTAAACGGCGCCAGCTCTTTTTTGCAGCGGTCGATGATTTCCTGCTCCGTTACCTTTTCACCGCGCCGGATAACGACAAAGGCCGTGACCGCTTCCACCCATGAGGGGTGGTTGATGCCGACGACCGCCACTTCCTCGATGCGGCTGTCCTGGTAGATCACTTCCTCGACCTCGCGGGTGGAGACGTTTTCCCCGCCGGTTTTGATCATGTCTTTTTTGCGGTCCACAACCGAGATATATCGGTCCGCATCCAGAATGCCGATATCGCCTGAATGAAACCATCCGCCCTTCATGGCTTCCTCGGTTTTCTGGGGCTCCTTGAAGTACATCATCATGGCATGGGGGCCTCTGCCGCAGATTTCTCCGGGAACGCCGATACCTGTGATCGCAAGGTTTTCGTCATCTTCCAGGCGGGTTTCCATGTTGAGCCCCGCCATGCCGGCGGAACCCAGTTTGGTCATGGCGTCCTTGGCTTTTAAAATCGTGTGATACGGGGCCAGCTCGGTCTGCCCGTAATAATTGTAGACCTTGCTTCCGGGCAGGCGCTTCATGATTTCCTTCAGGACTTCCACGGGCATGATGGATGCCCCGTAATAGCATTTTTTTAAACTGGACAAATCGTATTTGTCGAAATCGGGATGGCGCATCAGGCCGATCCAGACCGTGGGCGGCGCGAAAAATACGGTTGCCTTATAGTCCGCGATAGTTTTAAGGATTTTATCGATTTCCGGCGTCACCAGGATGTTGGTGGCGCCGACCCAGAACATGGGATTTAAAAACACGTCCCGCTGGGCGCAGTGAAAAATGGGAAGGGCATTCACGCTGATATCATCCGATTCGTACCCGCCGTCGATGATGGCGCCCATGTACTCGGACATCAGGGCCTGGTTGTTGATGATGACGCCCTTGGGGAGGGACTCGGTGCCGCTGGTATAGGTCATCTGGCAGGGGTCGTCGATATTTAAAACCGTGTCCGGCTCGGTTGCGGGTGCGGACTGGTACCAGGCGTCAAAATCCTTGAACCGATCGCTGACAAGCGGTTTTCCCGCGCCCTGGGTGGACCAGATCAGGGTTTTCACGGTCGGCATGTCATCCAGGACATCCTTGACCAGATCGTAGAGCGCATCTTCCACGATAAACACCGTGCTTTCGGAATGGTTGATGCAATAGGTGATGTCTTTTCCGCGCAACAGGTAATTGATGGCCAGATACACGGCCCCGGCCTTGCAGCATCCCAGCCAGGTGAGCACGTGATGGATCGTGTTGTGGGCCAGGATCGCCACCCGGTCGTATTTTTGCACCCCGAGCCCGATAAGGGCGTTGGCCACTTGGTTGGACCGGTCTTCGAGCTCGGTGTAGGTCAGGCTCTTGTCCCCGAAAATCAAGGCTTTTTTGTCCGGATAGTGATACCGGCTTCTGCGGATCATGTCCGCGATGACCCATCGATTGACCTTGTTGTAGCGGTTCTTTAAAAACTCGATGGTGTCCTTGTTGACGACGTTGTAACGGGCCGATTCTTCCCCGGTCAAAGGGGCGTTCTTCCAGTCGGACATGGTTGCCTCCCGATGCGGTTGAGGTTGCCGTTACCGGCAACCCATGGTTGATTTGAATTACACGAGTAAGAGGATGCGATGGCTTCAAGAGGGGCAATTGGTGCGTGAAATCCCCCCCTGCCCCCCTTTGCCAAAGGGGGGAGTGGAACTTTGGGCTGAGACAATGACCTGATGATGCTGTTACAGCATTTCGATGGCGCAGGCCATGGACACGCCGCCGCCGCCGCAGAGGGTGGCAAGGCCAAGCGTGTTGCCGCGTTTTTTCATGGCATGAATCAAGGTGACAATGATTCTGGCGCCGGTTGCGCCCACCGGATGGCCAAGGCCGATGCCGGAACCGTTGACGTTGGTGATCTCGCGGTTTAAGCCAAGCTCTCTTTCGCAGCCGATGTACTGGGCCGCAAAAGCCTCGTTGACTTCGATCAGCTCGAAATCCGCAAGGCTAAGCTTGTTTTTTTCAAGCAGGTTTTTAATGGCCGGAACCGGAGACAGGCCCATGATCGCCGGATGGCAGCCGCCCCTTGAGGTGGCCTTGATGCGGGCGATGGGGGTAAGACCCAGCTCTTTTGCTTTTTCCGCGGACATGATGATCATGCCGGCAGATCCGTCATTCAGGCCGCTGGAATTGCCGGCCGTGACCTTGCCGGTTTTGGGAATGAATCCCGGAGGCAGTTTCTGCAGTTGTTCCATGGTCATGCCTGGCCGGAAGTGCTCGTCCTTGTCGAAAATGATCGGCGTTTTTTTCCGCTGGGGAACTTCAACCGGAACGATTTCCTCTTTAAAAGAACCGTCGAGCGTTGCCCGCTCGGCGTTGTTGTGGCTTCTTAAGGCCACTTCATCCATTTCCTCGCGGCTGATGTTGTGAAGATGGGCCACGAACTCGGCGGTGTGGCCCATGATATAGGGTTTTCCGGCAAAAAATTTTGCGGGCGCCTCTTCCAGATTCAGAGGGGCCGTGGCATCCAGGGGCATGATCATGGAGCCGCAATGCAGGGCGTGAATCATGGCATCGACAAACTGCTGATCCTGAAGCCGGCATCCCCACCGGGCTCCGGGGACCGTGTAGGGAACCCCGGACATGTGTTCCACGCCGCCCGCAAGGATGATGTCGGCCATGCCTGCCTGGATCATGGCCATGCCCGAAACCACGGCTTCCATGCCGGAAATGCAGACCCGGTTGATGGTGGCGGCGGTCACGGTTTCCGGAATGCCGGCCATGAGAGCTGCCACGCGTGTCGTGTTCAGGGTATCGTGATGTTCCAGGCAGCACCCGTAACGCACATCATCGATCAGGACCGGATCGATATTGGCCCGTCTGACGGCTTCCTTCATGGTGATACTGGCAAGGGTTGCGCCGTTCAAGTCCTTTAAGCTGGCGCCGAATGCGCCGATGGCGGTGCGGCAGGCGGAAACAATGACTACGTCTTTCATACGTCCTTCTCCTTATAGGGTGCCTGAACGGAAAAGGCCGTTCGGGCAAAATTCAAAATACGAATTACGAATTTCAAAAAATAATTCAAAATTTTAATTTCAAAATGACTGCTTTATTCCCCCCTTTGAAAAAGGGGGGCCAGGGGGGATTTCAAGCGACGATCCAGCGAAAAATCCCCCTCGATCCCCCTTTTCCAAAGGGGGAAGGTGTCTGGCTGTGACCTTTTCCAAAAAGGGGGAAGGTATTTAGTTGTGTCCTTCTACAAAGGGGGGAAGATGTTTATTTGCCCCCGAAGGCATCTTCGGAAAGTTCCGCAGCCGTGCTGTCCAGGGTGAAGATCACATTAATTTTTCCGAAGGTCACCGGCAGAACCGTATTGATAAAGAACCGCGCGGTTGCGATCTGTCCTTCGTAAAATACCACATCCTTGCCCTTGGCGCCTGCCTGCAGTTTTTTGGCGGCCACAACCGCCCGCCAGAGCAGCATCCATGCCGTAACCGTATCGCCCGTGACATCCATGAAAGAATAGGCATGGGAGAAAGCGGTCGTGGTTTTGTCGGACGCGGCCATCCTGCCGATGAAGCCGGCGGCCTTTTCCAGTTCCACCGAAATCGCCTCCGCCTTTTCGGCCAGATCTTCAAGGCCGCTCAGATTTTTGGCGGCTTCAATGGTTTTCCGGATTTCCACCAGCAGATCCTTGAAAGGCTGCCCCTTGTTGAGCCCCAGTTTTCTTCCCAACAGGTCCATGGCCTGAATGCCGTTTGTGCCTTCGTAGATATGGGTGATCTTGCAATCCCGCAGAAGCTGTTCCTGGGGATATTCCTTGGTATAGCCGTATCCGCCGAAAATCTGAACTCCCTGGCTGCATACTTCAAAGGCCCTGTCCGAGACATAGCCCTTGGCAATGGGAATCAAGAGATCGATGAGTCCCTGATATTTGGCTTTTTCCGCCGCATCCTTGCTGACATGGATCATATCCTCGCAAAAGCCGATGAAATAGATGATGCTCCGGCTTCCTTCCACATAGGCTTTCATGCTCAGCAGCATCCGGCGCACATCCGGGTGTTGAATGATGGGAACCGGGGGAGCGTCCTTTCCGCCGGCCGTAAGATGCCTGCCCTGGACCCGTTCCCTGGCGTAGTTCAGCGCATTCTGGAGGGATGCGGATGCGCATCCCAGGGCCTGCATCCCCACATCCAGACGGGCTTCGTTCATCATGACGAACATGGCCCGCATGCCCTTGTTTTCTTCACCCAGCAGGGTTCCCCGGCACTGACCCTTCCCGCCCAGGGTCAGGGAGCAGGTGGGGCTTCCGTGGATGCCCATTTTTTCTTCAATGCCGGTGCAGACGACGTCGTTGAATTCTCCGAGGCTGCCGTCGTCGTTGACCCAATATTTCGGGGCCAGAAACAAGGATATGCCCGAGGTTCCGGCCGGCGCGCCCTCAATCCGGGCCAGGACCGGATGGATGATGTTTTCCACCAGGTCATGCTCTCCGCTGGAGATGAATATCTTGTTTCCGCTAAGGGAATACGTGCCGTCCGCGTTTTTCACGGCGGTTGTCGTCAAAGCGCCCACATCCGAGCCGGCCTGGGGTTCGGTCAGGAGCATGGTTCCCGACCATTCGCCGTTGTACATTTTTTTCAGAAACAGGTTTTTCTGTTTTTCCGTGCCGAATCTTTCCACCAGTTTGCCGGCCCCGTGAGACAGCAGAATGGTCAGGGTAAACGGAAAATTGGCCCCGTAAAAATAATTCTTCACCGCCTGGGCAAGGGCCGCCGGCATGCCCTGCCCGCCCAGTTCGGGATCATCGGTCAAGGCGATCCATTCACCTTCCTTGAAAAGCTCATAGATTCTGTGAAAAGGTTCCGGAGCCTTGACCGCGCCGTTTTCAAATTTACAGCCTTCCTCATCGGCGATTTTCAGGACGGGCAGCATTTCTTTGACAGCCAGATTGCGCGCTTCGGAAAGGATCAGGTCCACTGTTTTTTTAGTAAACTCGGCAAAGCGTTCGTGTTTTGCCAGTTTTTCAATTTCGAGCTGTTCGTGAAGGACAAACTCCACATCTCTTTTGTCCGTGATCACCTGTGCCATAATCGTGTCTCCTTAATTTATTTTCAGATTTTTTCGGCCTCAAACATAATTTCAGTCATATAACTGCTAGTTATAACACAATTTCTCCCTTTAACAAAGGAGAATTATAAGGGGCAAGGTTCAATCCGGCGGCTTCTTTCAGGATGAGGCCGCCGGACGGCGTCGTATTTACCAGCACAAGTCGTGCCAATTCAATTTTATATGGTAATTCAAACAGATAAGATATTACCAGGAAATATCGATCCCCAGGTACAGTTATATCTGTACTATTTGCCGGTTTTGCCTTATAACTGTTCCATGGTAATGATTTTTAAGACTGAACATCGCTTCAAAAATAACTGTCGTAAATGCCATCACACAACCGGGGAAACCATGAACATCGATGAAAAGGATTTTTTCCGGCAGGTCACGCTCCGGATCTGCGGGAGCCTGGAAATAGAAAAAGCCCTGTGGCAATGCCTGCTCTACATCCGGGATTTTCTGCCCGCCGGCCAAATGAGCCTTCACATTTATCATCGCGATGTGGGCGTTGTGGAGACCGTGGCCAATGCCACTTTCGAAGGGTTCCGGGCCATGTCCCTGAAATCCCAGCTCTCGGATGAGACGCGAAGGAACATTGAAAAACAGGGGCTGATCCGGGTCCGGATCATCCCCAGACTCGGTGATGATCCGGTGTGCAGCCCAGTGGCTGAAAAATTCAATGCTTTGGATCTTCCTGCCGTGGTTTCCGACCTGGTTCTGGAAAGAAAGCTTCTGGGGGTTCTGGCCATTTTCGGAAACGGCCGCATTCCTTTCACGGAAGCGCATTTAAAGCTCATCGGCATCATCAATGAACCTTTTGCCATGGCCCTGACCAACAGCCTGCGGTACCGGGAACTGCAAAAGCTGAGGGACCTTCTGGCGGACGACAACCGGTATTTACAGGATGAACTGCGGCGGATGGTCGGCGAAGACGTTATCGGCGCGGATTCCGGGCTGAAACCCGTCATGGATCTGGTCCGGCAGGTGGCGCCGCTCGACAGCCCGGTGCTGCTGCTGGGCGAAACCGGGTCCGGCAAGGAAGTCATCGCCAATGCCATTCACAAAACATCGTTTCGCAGACAGGCCCCGTTTATCAAAGTCAATTGCGGCGCCATTCCGCCCACCCTGATGGACAGCGAACTGTTCGGACACGAAAAAGGCGCCTTTACCGGAGCCCTTTCCCAGAAAAGAGGAAGGATCGAACGGGCCCACACCGGCACCTTGTTTCTGGATGAAATCGGGGAACTGTCCCTGGACGCCCAGGTCCGGCTGCTTCGCGTGCTCCAGGAAAAAGAGATCGAGCGTGTCGGCGGCTCCGGCCCCATTGCCGTGGATATCCGCATCATTGCCGCCACCCACCGGAATCTGGAGACCATGCTGAATACCGGCGCTTTTCGGGAAGATCTCTATTTCCGCCTTCGGGTTTTCCCGATATTCATCCCTCCCCTTCGCAGCCGGATGATGGATCTGCCGGCCCTGGTTCAGCACTTCATCCAGAAAAAAGCCCGGGAAATGAAGCGAAGCCCGGCCCCGGAGCTGGCATTCGGCGCCCTGGAGCGCCTGACGGCATACCACTGGCCGGGCAATGTCCGCGAGCTGGAAAACGCGGTGGAACGGGCCCTGATTCTCAGCCGGGGAGAGCCGCTGATCTTTGACGATATCGCGCCCAAAACCGACAAACTCCCCGGAAACCCGGCGTTTCCCTTATCGGCGCCGGTTCCGGAAAACCTGGATCTGAACGCGATGACGAGCCATCACATCCGCCGGATCCTGGACATGTGCAAGGGCCGCGTGGAAGGGGAAAAAGGGGCTGCCAGACATTTGAACTTGCATCCGTCCACGCTTCGTAAACGGATGCGAAAGCTGGGGATTCCCTTTGGCCGAAAGACTGCAGGCCGGCAATCCCCGGCCGGGTGATTATCCGTTGCTCTGCACATTCACGCGAATCACTTTTTTATCGATTTTGCCGACGCTGGTCTTGGGAATGGTTTCCGTGATCAGGATGCGCTCCGGAAGTGCCCATTTTTCAATGACCCCGTCTTCGACAAATTTCATTAGAAAGGTTTTGATGTCATCCGATCCGATGCGGCTTTCACCGGCAACAACCACCATGGCCAGGGGCCGCTCGCCCCATTTCGCATCCGGCACACCGACCACGGCAGCTTCGCGGACAGCCGGGTGCTGGCTGATCAGATTCTCGATCTCAAGGGAGCTGATCCACTCGCCGCCGGTCTTGATAACGTCTTTCAGCCGATCGGTGATGCGCACATAGCCATTGGCATCCCTGACTGCCACATCTCCGGTATGCAGGTATCCGCCCTGCCACAGCGCCTTTCCCTGTTGCGCCCCCTTGAAATACCCTTGCGTGCACCAAGGGGAACGGACGCAGATCTCGCCTGAAGTGACGTTATCCATCGGAATCGGATTTAATTCGGTGTCCATGATCTTCAGCTCGACCAGGGGCACGGCAATCCCGGTCTTGATGCGGATATCCACTTGCTCGGATTCTTCCAGTTCCAGCATTTCCGGTTTCAGAATGGATATGGTCAGAATCGGGCAGGTTTCGCTCATACCGTAACCCGTGAAGACATCCATGCCAAGATCCATGGCCTGCTTGCAAAGGCCGGTGGTAAAGGCGGCTCCGCCGATGACCATTTTCCAGCCGGACAGATCCGTGGTTTTGGCCTCGGGAGCGCTTAACAGCATTTGAAGAATCGTTGGCACGCAGTGGCTGAAGGTCACCTTGTGCTCTTGCCTCAGCTTGAGGAGCATGGCGGGTTCGTAACGGCCGGGATACACCTGCTTGACCCCCATCAGGGTGGCGATGTAAGGCAATCCCCAGGCATGCACATGAAACATGGGTGTCATGGGCATGTAAACATCGCCGGCCTTGAACTTTCCCACCGGATCGATATTGCCAAGGGCCATCCCCACGGACAGTGTGTGCAGCACGAGCTGGCGGTGGCTGAAATATACGCCTTTGGGGTCTCCCGTGGTTCCGGTGGTGTAGGACATGGTGGCCTGGCTGTTTTCGTCCATGTCCGGAAACTCGAAATCCGTGTTCCCCAGGGCCAGCACTTCCTCATACTCGGCATCAAAACGCATGGTATGGGCAGTTTCAGGTTCTCCGGGTTCTTTAATGAGTATCCATTTTTTAACAGACGGCACTTTCTCCCGAATGGCCTCGACGATGGGAATAAAATCCTGATGCACGAAAACCACCGTATCCTCGGCATGATTCATTGTAAACCGGATCTGGTCCGGGGACAGGCGCACATTGACGGTGTGGAGCACGGCCCCGATACCGGGAACCGCAAAATATGCCTCCAGATACCGGTAGGAGTCCCAGTCCATGAATGCCACGGTGTCTCCGGGCCGAACACCCATGCGGCTTAAGCCGGAAGCAAGCTGCCTGGCGCGGCCCAAAAACTGGGCGTAAGTGAATCTTCGGGTGTTTCGGTAAATAATCTCCTGATTGAGAGCACGTACGGACGGCATGTCCAGAAGCCTTTTGATTAAAAGCGGATATGGATAAGCATTGTCCGCACGTTCGATGATCCGGGTTCCCTGCAGCATGATCTACCTTCCTTCCCTGTCGGTTTTGATGGTTTCTTGGCAATGATCTGATTATTTCTATAAATAATATACAGAAGAAACTGCGGATTTTTAATCGGCGGATTGATGAAAGGGGAGTAAGGAAAAGACGATATCGGATGTAGGTTTTTTACCTACGCAAGAAAGCGCGTTACTCAATTCATATTTTTTTTGAAGGGATGATGCCCTGCTCCACCCAGATGACGGCATAACGCACCAGATCCATGCCGTGAGAAAAACCGAGCTTGGCCTTGATGCGTTCGCGGTATGTTCCCACGGTTTTGGTGCTGAGGTGCAACCGGTCGGCGATTTCACCGGGATAAAGTCCCCGGCCGATCATCTGAAATATTTCCAGTTCCCGGTTTGTGAGATGATTCAGGGGAGATTCGTGCATGGCATCGGGGTGCTTGACCACGGTCTCCAGGAGCCGGCTGGATACTTTTTCACTGACATATAGATAACCTTTGAGTATCCTGCGGATCGCCTTGACAACCGATACCGACGCTTCCTGTTTCATGATGTAACCCCTGGCGCCGGCTTTCAGGCACCGCTGGGCGTGCAGGGATTCATCATGCATGGACAGCACCAGCACGGGTATCCTGCCGCCGCTCCGGGAGCCGATGTCCTGGATCAGATCAAAGCCGCTGCTGTCTTTAAGGGATAAATCCACAATGACCAGATCCGGATTCAGGCTCATGAGAATTTTTCTGGCTTCCTGCACGCTTTCGGCCTGCCCGCAGACCGTCAGGTCATCCTCCTGGTTGATCAGTTCCCGAAGTCCCATGCTGAATATGGGATGATCTTCCACAATCAGGATTTTGCTTTTTTCATTTTTGACCATGGTCATCCCCGCTGCGATTGAAGGCCGGCAATTTCAAGCGTTACCACCGTGCCGCGGCCCGGCCTGCCATTTATGGACAACACGGCATTTATGCGATGGGCCCGGTATTTCATGATCCGAAGGCCCATGCCGTCGTTTCGGACGGATGCGGGCAGGCCGCAGCCGTCATCTTCGATTTTTAGAATCATATTTGAATCCCGGAAAAACAGGAAAATCCGGATGTTTTTGGCTCCGGCATGTTTTACGGCATTGTGCAAGGCTTCATGCGCAATATAATGGATATGCGTGGCCACGGTCTGGTCGGATAATCTCACGGGATCATCACACTGCAACCGGCAGGAAATTCCAAAAACATCCTCGATATATCCGGCCAGCTCTCCCAGGGAGGCATCCAGCCCCTGATCGCCCAGATCCATGGGACAGAGCCCTCTGGCCAATCTGCGCAATTTATGGATGGCATCGCCCACCAGTTCCCGGATTTTAGCGGCATCCGAGGTTTCCGCGGCGTGTTTTGAGCGCAGTTTTTTTTCAAGAACGCAGGTTAAAACATCCACTCCCATGAGATGGGGGCCTAGATCGTCGTGAAGGTCCCGGCCGATTTTTTGCTGTTCCCTTTGGCTGATATCCAGGATCTCCTGCTCCAGACTTTGGGAAAGCGCCAGTTTATCCATGAATTCATTGAAATACCCGGCCAGATGTCCGATTTCGTCGCGGGTATTCATGTCCATGCGCACGGTCATATCCCCGGCCGCGCCGGCGCTGAAACGGTCCATGAGGGTTCGCAAGGGGCGGGTGATGGAGGCACTGATCAGCAGTGTGATGGGAAAGGCCAGGAGCAACGTGCCCGCAATGGTGACAAATACGATGTTTCTCAAGCTGCTCAGAGGCGCGTAGACTTCCTCCAGATAGCAGGAGGATGCCACAAACCAGTCAAACTCCGGGATATGGTTAAAGATGACCAGTTTCTCCCGGCGCTGTTTTTCATCGGGGTTTTTCCATGCATAGGTGAGTTTGCCGCTTTTCTTCCGGACGATATCCCGAATGATTTTGGTGTCCTCGTCATCATAACCGTCGGGTTGGCCGGATTTCAGCTTGGGATGAATGATCACATTTCCACTGCCGTCCAGCACAAAGGAATAGCCGTTCTGACGGAACTTCAGGGACAGAATGTTCTGCCGGAAATCCGACACATTGACCAGGTCCTTAAACTCATCCCGATACACGGAGACCGAGATGATCCAGTCCCAGGGCGCAAAATAGACCATGTACAGTGCCTTGGGATGCTCTTCCGTTTCACCCGGATTCTTCCAGTCGTATTCCAGGTACCCTTCTCTTCGCCGGATCTGTTCCTTGATGAAATCCCGGTCCAAAAAACTTCTGCCGGCCACTCCCGGATTGGGATGCACGACAGCGACTCCCTGACTGTTGGCACAGTATAAATATCCGCTTTTACCGATTTTCTGACCGGCCATCATCTGTTTGGCATTGGCGCGGGCCTGCTCTTCGGAAAGAACGCCGCGCTGCTGTTTTTCATACAGATCCTGAAGCAAAATGAGATTGGTTTCCGCCACGGCCCGCATATAATTCCGAATCGCGTTTTGGGCTGCGGCATGGACCATGTTCAGGATGGATACCGTTGTGTTTTTCAGCTCGCTTTCGATGTTGGTTTCAATGGTGTCGCGCACCGAAAAATAAAGGACCAGGCTGGCGAACAAACCGGTGATGATAAAAATAGAGGAATAACCCACCATCAATTTGACGTTGATGGGCAGATTGCGAAAAAAAGCCGACGCGCTTTTCAAGACTCCGTTTTGGGTGAGCATAAACTACTTTGTTTGCTGATTTTGAGTTTTACGAGTTCATTAAATTGCATGGTCCGTATAAAATTGTCAAGAGGGAGAAAAACGGCAAACAGGGCAAATGCGGCCGGATGGAGAGAAACTGTTCTTGACACAATTATGGACAGGTGTTACTGAAATTTTCAAAATTTTAGTATTGGCCACAAAACAGTTATAAATACAACAAACTAGATACTTTACTTTATTAAGTATCGAAAAATTGTCGCCGATATCGGATCATCAACTCCAGGATGAAGGAACCTCCATGCCCGAAGTCAGACTTGGAAAATTGCTGCTCAAAAACAAACTCGTCACCGCCGGACAAATTCAGGATGCCATCGTGAAACAACTGTCGACTCCGGAAGTGCCTTTGGGACAGATTCTTTGCCAGATGGGCGTTCTTCATGAGGAGCATCTGGCACGGACCATTGCCAGTCATTATGATCTTCCGTATATGGATATTGCACAGATTAACCTTGACCCGGAGCTGGCGCGGATTTTTAACTTAAGCTATGCTCAAAGGCACAAAATCGTCCCCATTGCCTTGAATGGACGAAGCATCGAGGTTGCCATGGCGTTTCCGCTACCGCGGAATGAATTAAGGCAGGTTGAAAAATACATTCAGCGCCGGATCATCCCTGTCATTGCCAAGGAAAGTGATATCGCTGCCGCAATCAAAGCGCTTTTCGATATCGAAAGTTCGGTAGCGGCTACAAATGCGGCGCTTTTTTTAAAAAACTCCGAAGACTCATCCCAGGATACTTCCAGATCAAATATGTTCGGCAATGTCACCAGCGCCAATGTCGACAATCTGGTAAAAAAACTGCTTTTTCTGGGAATTTCCAAGGGGGCCAGCGATATTCAATTCGAGTCCACGGAAAAAGACATGGCCGTCCGTTATCGGATTGACGGTATGTTTCAGATTCTCGATATCGGTCAAGACAAAGAACTGATCAACGCAAAGAGACAACAGATTATTGCCAGAATCAAGACTCTCTGCAATATGGATACTGCCGAATGCAGCCTGCCACAGGCCGGCAGCTTTGCAATAAAAGCAAAAAAGGCCGACAACGTTCGGCGTATCGATCTTCGCGTTTCGACCCTTCCTGCCCGGCATGGGGAAAATGTGGTGATTCACATATTCGAAGACAAAGCCAACTAAGGAACCAACGCCTTTCCGCATAAGCGAAAACCTCTCTGGTAGAACCGCTAAAACACTGATGGACTGCAGCATTCTTTCGCGTACGCCGCAGTAACGAGGGATGAGGCCGAAGGTGATGTGATGATTTTTTTATCTGGCTACGGAATCAGGAAGACGACCTACCGCGGCACAAAAAATGCCTATTATGCGGGAGAAAGAAAGCGGGACGGAAAGCCCGTCGTCATTAAGATACCGCTGCTGCCCTTTGCCGGCGAAAAAGAGCTCATACAGCTCACCCATGAGCATGATATTCTCTCGCATCTCAACATTGAGGGTGTTCCCAAATCCTGCGGCATCGAAAGATACCGGGATGGTCTTGCCCTGATTCTGGAAGCATTCCCGGGTTTATGCCTCGCCGAATTGATCCGTTCAAAAGGCATCGATATAGGCGACGCGCTGATGGTTTCTGGAAAGCTTGCCGAAATTCTGGGCGGCCTGCATGGACAACATCTGATTCATAAGGACATCAAGCCGGAATCCATCTTCTATGATCCCGACTCGGGAAGCGTTTGGCTTACTGATTTCGGCAATGCATCCTTTGATGCAAACTATTCTTATAAAAACCCCCAGCCGGCCATCCCGGGGGGAACGATCCATTATATGTCGCCCGAACAAACGGGGCGCCTGAGCCGGTCCGTCGATTTCCGGACCGACTTCTATTCCCTTGGCGTAACGCTCTACGAGGTGCTGACGGGAACACTTCCCTTCACCGGAAGCGACAATCTTGAAATCGTTTACAGCCATCTCGCCCGTCAACCCACCCCGCCCCACGAGATCAACATTCTCATTCCGAAAATTGTCTCGGCGATCGTCATGAAACTCCTTGCCAAGTCCCCGGAAGAACGTTACCAAAGCGCCTGGGGACTGAAGGCCGACCTGGACGAATGCCTCCGGCAGCTTGAAGCCAAAGGAGAGATCGCCTACTTCCCGCCGGCAATGAAGGACGTCTCGGACCGACTCAATATCCCTCAGAAGCTTTATGGACGAGAACAGGAGAAAGATTCGCTCCTGAGATGCTTCGAAAGCCTGGGCGACGGTGCCGCACGCATGATCATGGTGGCGGGATATTCGGGAATCGGCAAGACATCCCTGGTGCAGGAGATACACAGACCCCTTATCGCCAGAACGGGATATTACATTCGCGGGAAATTCGACCAATTACACCATGACATTCCTTACAGCGGTCTCGTCCAGGCATTTCAGGACCTCATCGATCAGATTCTGAGCGAGAGCGAAACAAGACTGAAGCAATGGAATGGGCTCCTGTCCGTGCTGGGAGCCAACTTGCGGGTCATTATCGAGGTCATTCCGGATCTGGAACTGGTGACAGGCCCTCAACCTCCCCTCATGGAACTCGGCGCGGACGAGTCCCAAAACCGCTTCAACCTGATATTCCTTGAGTTCATGCGCGTTTTCTGCAGGCAGGAGCACCCCGTAGTTATCCTCCTGGATGATCTTCAGTGGGTAGACAAGGCCACCCTTAAATTGATCGAATTGATCATGAGCATGGGCGAGCTTCATCATCTCCTTTTAATCGGGGCATACAGAAAAAACGAAGTCGCCGAAACGCATCCTCTCATGATCACCCTGAATGCCGTTGTAAAAAAAGGCGGACTGATTCGGTATATCGATGTGCCGCCCCTGTCCTTCGAGTCTGTCGCGGACATGATCGCCGACACGCTTCATAAGAATCGGGAAGAGATCAAAGATCTGGCCGAACTGATTACATTCAAGACAGGGGGGAATCCGTTTTTCATCTCTCACTTTCTCACAACGCTGCATCAGGAAAAACAACTGACGTTTGACACCGCCGCCAAATCCTGGAAATGGGATATCACAAAAATCAAGGCCCTGGCCATCACGGACAATGTCATCGATCTTCTGGTACACCGTTTTCACCACATGTCCGCCGCTACCCGGTTTATACTGCAGATGGCCGCCTGTATCGGAAGCCGCTTTGATATGAAAATGCTCTGTCTGATCACGGGATTTGCCGCCCCTGCCATCCGCCGTGATTTGGCCCCTGCCGTGCAGATGGATTTGCTCATTCCGATCAGGAGCATTCGGGTAAGGGAAATAAATGCGGAAGATCCCCAGGAAGCAGAGGTTTATCGGTTTCAGCACGACCGTGTGCAACAGGCTGCTTACACGCTCATTCCCCCGGCGAAGAGGAAATCCCTTCACATTCGGATCGGGCAGGCGTTCCTGGAGAATTTTGACCCTGAAAAAAAGAGCGAAGATGTTTTCGACATCCTGACGCACCTGAATTTCGGGGCCGAACGCATCGTCTCATCGGAGGAAAGATTAAATCTTGCAAGACTGAACCTCATGGCCGGGAGAAAGGCCAAATCATCCGTCGCGTTCGAACCCGCTCTGAACTATATCAGAACGGGCATCGCCCTGCTGCCTGCGGACAGTTTCATGTCATGTTACGAGCTTTCGCTCAACCTGCACCTGGAATGTCTCGAAACTTTGCGTCTGTGCGGCTGCCTGGATGAAATGGCTGCCGTCTTCTCAACGGCGATAAAATTCGTCCACACCCCCCTTGATGCGGTCGGGGCCTACAAAAGCCGTATCAAGGGCTTAATGGCCCGGGATCGGCTGAGAGAAGCCCTCGTAACGGCAAGGGAAATTCTTAACCAGCTCGGTGTGGACATGCCCGAACGCGTCAATATCACCGAAAGCAAACGCGTTTTAAAGGATACCATGGACAATCTGGCGGTAAAGGAGATCGAAGCATTCATCGCTCTTCCGGTAATGACCGACCCGTTGCAGCTTGCCACCATGGACATTCTGGTAACCATGATCAGCCTCATCTATATCGGTGCCCCCGACCTGTTCTCTCATCTTCTGTGTAAACAGGTCAATGCTTCGATCCGCCACGGCAATGCGCCCGGATCCGCATTCCTTTATGCAGCCTTCAGCGTCCTCCTCTGCAGGTTGGGCGAGGACACGGAGTCGGGTTACAGATTTGGCGTCGTCGCTCTGGCGCTGGCGGAAAACCCGCACAACAGGGAGCACAAGGGACAGGCCCTGCACTGTGTAAGCGGTTATATCAATCACTGGAAACTGCCCCTTGGCGATACCCTGAATCTTGCCATCAGGGGTTATCAGAGCGCCCTGGAAGTCGGGGACTTTGAATTTGCATCTTACAACATCTATTGTTACTGCAAACATGCCTTTCTGTCGGGCGGATCGCTGGAAGCCGTCGAAAGAGAAATGGACGGCTACCATCATGCCATAAAAAAACTCAACCAGGAGACATCGCTTCGTTTTCACGGCACCTTTCATCAAACCGTCCGGAACCTGCTGGGCAGGTCCCCCGACCCCTGCCGTTTTCCAGACGGCGATGAAACCCTGCTCCGGCTTTATATGCAAAGCAGCAACCGGCTTGGCATTTTCTACCTGTATTTCTGCAAATTGCTCCTCCATTATCTCTTCGGCCATTATCAGGAAGCGATTCACTATGCCGATCTGGCTCAAAGAGAAACGGTCTACGAATACGGAGGACCGCTGGCGGTGCCGCTCACCGTCTTCTACGGTACCCTGGCCCGTCTGGCTCGTTACCGGAATGCAGCGCCAAAAGAGCGCAGGCAGATTCTCAAGAAAGTAGCGGACGCTCAAAGAAAAATGAAGAAATGGGCGGAACACGGCCCTGCCAATTATCGACAAAAATTTCATCTCATCGAGGCCGAACGCTCCTCGGTCATGGGGGACGATCATGGGGCAATCGAACATTACCACCGTGCCATCGAATCCTCCCGGGCCCACGGGTTCATCAATGACGAAGCCCTGGCCAACGAGCTTGCCGCCGGATACTGGCGCGAACGAAACATGCCCGCCTTTGCCGAGCCCTTCATCCGGAGGGCTTACGCCTGTTATATGCAATGGGAATGCTATGCCAAGGCCTCGCAAATGGAGGAAAACCACCCGGAGCTTTTGGCAAAGCAGGGGATGGAAACAACGGCTAAAGGACAGCAGGCGACGGCGCATTCGGACGCGTTCTCACCTGGACTGGATTTAGCCACCGTCATGAAGGCGTCCCAGGCCATATCCGGCCAGATCGAGCTGGAGAAACTGCTTAGCGCCTTGATGCGTTTTGTCGTCGAGAATACAGGGGCTGAAAGGGGTTCCCTCATTTTGTGCACGGATGGAGACCTGTCGATTGCGGCCCAGTGTGAAGCGGAAACGGATGAAGTCAGAATCCTTCCGTCCCTTCCCATCGAAGCGGCGCGGGATGTCTCCCCCGCCATTGTCCATTATGTCGCGAGAACGGGCGACTGGATCGTCATGCACGATGCCACGCGGGAAGGGCTTTTCACAAATGATCCGTATATCCTGAATCACGGATCGCGGTCCCTCCTGTGCGGCCCCATCATTCATAAAACGAGGCTCGTGAGCATTCTCTATCTGGAAAGCAGGCTCATTGCCGGCGTTTTTTCCGCCGGCCGGCGGGAGATGATCGAGATGCTCACATCCCAGATGGCCGTATCCATCGATAACGCCCGGCTTTACGAACGGTTGAAGAAAGCCGAGGAAAAATATCGCAGCATCTTTGAAAATGCGGTCGAAGGCATTTATCAGACCACCCTCGGGGGACAGTTCATCAGCGCCAATCCGGCCATGGCAAAAATGCTGGGATACGATTCATCGGAAGACCTGATGTCTCATGTGATCGACATCGGCAAACATCTCTATGTATCCGAAGCGGCCAGAAAGCAGCTTTTGGACATGATATCGGAGAAAAAATTCATCTCGGGTTTCGAGGTGCAGTTCTACCGCAAAGACGGAAGCACCCTCTGGGCATCGCTCCATGCCCGGCTGGTTATCGATCAGGAGGGCAAGCCAAGCAGCATCGAAGGCCTTTTCGCGGATATCACCGACAGTAAGAGAGCAACGGAGGCATTGCGGGAAAGCGAAGAAAACCTGCGGAAAGAAAATCTTCGCCTGCGCTCCAGCATCAAGGATCAGTACCGCTTCGGAAACATCATCGGCAAAAGCGCGGCCATGAAGGAGATATACGAGTTCATTCTGAAGGCTGCCGCCGGATGTGCCAGCGTCATCATTTACGGGGAATCGGGGACGGGCAAGGAACTTGTGGCCAGGGCGATCCATGAGATGACGGATCGTAAGGACAATGCCTTCATTCCCGTCAACTGCGGCGCCATTCCCGAAAACCTGATGGAAAGCGAATTTTTCGGTTATAAAAAAGGCGCCTTCACGGGCGCAAACCGGGATAAGCAAGGATACCTTGACCTGGCGGACAAGGGAACCCTCTTTCTGGACGAGCTGGGGGAGCTGAGCCTGACCCTGCAGGTCAAACTGCTGCGCGTTCTCGAAGGCCACGGCTACATTCCCGTCGGCGGAAACGAGGTTCGCCAATCAAATGCCCGTTTCATCGCCGCCACCAACAGGGATCTTCTGGCGCAGGTCAAGCAAAGCCAGATGAGAGAAGACTTTTTTTACAGAATTCATATTATCCCCATTCACATCCCGCCCTTGCGGGACAGAAAAGAGGACATCCCCCTGCTGGTCGAACATTTCACGAATGAATTCGGCGCGCACACAAAAATTCCCCCGCTGACCGGCAGGATCTGGGAAGACATCATGCGCTATGACTGGCCCGGAAACATCCGCGAGTTGCAAAATGTCCTGCACCGGTATTTCACGCTGAACACCTTCAACCTGGAAATCTCACCGGACAAGCATTTTGCGGCCGCCGGCAGCCAAACAAACGATCATCACAGAACCGCCATCGATCTTTATGAAAAAAACCTCATCGAAGCAACGCTCCGGGAAAACCAGTGGCACAGGGAAAAAACAGCATCGTGCCTGGGCATGTCCAGAAGGACTTTTTTCAGAAAATTAAAAAAGTATGGGCTTTCATGACAGGATTAATGCCATTTGTGGCACTTTTTTAAGTAAATTATATCAACGTGTTGGGAGCAGCAATAATACATTGGGCCATTAATGGCACTTTTCTGATGCGGCTTCGTCTTCCCCGTTCCCCCCGGTAGATTTTTCTTCAAGTATATCCGGCATCTTACCCCAAAATATCTCACTGACCGCACATGTGGTTCAATTATTGCTCATGGCTCTCCGATAGTGTTTCATCGTGGAATGGGATGGAACGCAACTGTCCGCGGGCGCCGTTGCCCGCGGTAATAATTATGACATAAATCAGGAGGGGATGGCATGGATCATTACAAGTTGTATATCGATGGTGAATTTGTCGATGCAAAGGATGGAAAAATTTTCGCAACCTATGACCCGGGAAATGATCAGCAGATCGCCACGGTGGCTCAGGCCGGCGAGGCCGATGCGGAAGCGGCCATCATGGCTGCGCGCCGCTCTTTTGACAGCGGGGTGTGGAGCCGTTTGACACCGGCCGCCCGAGCGCAAAAAATGTATGATTTTGCTGATCAGATCAATACGCAGACCTTGCGTCTGGCTGTTACCGAATCCATGGATGCCGGCCAGACCATCAATTTTTCCAAAGTGACCCCTCTTGGCTTTGGCGCCAACATGTTTAAAGATCTCGCCAACTATGCTTCCTTCAAATTTCCCTGGGAAGAAGAGATAAAAGCCCAGGGCAACCCCTTTGATTATGGCCGGGACTATATTCGCCGTGAACCCATCGGCGTCTGCGTCGGCATTATCCCCTGGAATTTCCCCATGGTCATGGCCTTCTGGAAGATCGGCCAGGCCCTCATTATGGGTAACTCCGTCGTCATCAAGCCGGCATCCGTAACGCCGCTGACGGCACTCATCATTGCGGAATGCTCAAAGATCGTCGGCATCCCCGCGGGCGTCATCAATGTGGTTCCCGGACCGGGCGGAGCGCTGGGAAAGGTTCTCTGCACGCACCCGGAAGTTGACAAGATCTCCTTTACCGGAAGCACCGAAGTCGGCCGGGAAATCATGAAACTGGCCTCCGGAACGGTCAAGAAGGTTACCCTGGAACTGGGCGGCAAATCGGCCAATATCATCCTGGATGACGCCGACATGGAACATGCGATAGCCGGCTCTTCTTTCGGCACGTACTTCCATGCGGGTCAGGTCTGTGAATCGGGTACCCGCATCCTGGTTCAAAGGAAGATCTACAATGAATTCATCGAAAAGTTTAAAAAACGGGCCGAGGCTATCCGCATCGGCTATCAGCTTCTGCCGACCACGCACATGGGACCTCTTGTCAGCCACGAGCAAGTGGCCGCGGTTGACGGGTATGTCCAGATCGGCAAGAAAGAAGGCGCCGAGCTCATCACCGGCGGCAAACGCGTAGAAGTCGAGGGGATCGAGGGCGGCTGCTATTATGCGCCCACCGTATTTGCGGGCGTGAAAAACAATATGCGCATTGCCCGGGAAGAGATCTTCGGCCCGGTCGTTGCCATTATGCCGTTTGACAGTGACGAAGAAGCCGTGGCCATCGCCAATGATTCTATCTACGGGTTGGGCGGCGGTGTCTTTTCCAGCAACACAGCCCGGGCGGAAAAGATCGCACGGAATGTCCGCACCGGAACCATGTGGATCAACAACTACCATTACTTCGGCTCGTTCTGTCCCTTCGGCGGTTACAAGCAATCCGGTGTCGGACGTGAACTGAGCCATATCGGGTTGGGAGAATATACCCAGACCAAGCGGATCCATGTCGCCAGCTTTGCCGACGCCAGTTCGAATTACACCATGACCGCCACCATGTCGGACAACAAGTCACTTTCGAAGTATATCATCAATTTGCCCACAAAAATCAACGCCGGACACGGTTCCCTGGCATCCGTGGCCAAGGAAGTCGTTGACCTGGGCGGCACGCGGGTGCTTCTGATGACGGATGCCGGCGTGGTTCAGGCAGGGCTTGCCAAACTGGCCCAGGATTGCCTGTCGGACTTTTGCGTCGGCGTTTTCGATAACATTCCCCAGGATACGGATCTGGAAACAGTGGATGCCGCCACGGATATGGCCCGCCGATTGAAAGTTGACTTAATCGTGAGCTGCGGCGGCGGAAGCGTTATCGATACGGCCAAAGCGGTCTGTACGACCCTGAAGAACGGGGGGTGCTGCAATGATAATATCTCCTGGGGAAGACTGACCGAACCCCCGACGCCCCATATCGTCATCCCGACGACCTCGGGAACGGGCAGTGAAGTGACGTGGGCAGCGGTAATCAAAAACAAGGTTGCCGGACGCAAGTCCTATATCATCGAACCCCGTCTCGCGCCGAATGTCGCCATCCTCGATCCGCGGATGACCATGACGCTGCCTCCGGGATTGACGGCCGGCACGGCCATGGACGCAATGACCCACGCCGTCGAAGCGCTGACCACCATTACGACGAATCCCATTTCCGACGGCCATGCCTTACACGCCATCCGGTTGATCAAGGAAAACCTCCCCATCGCCGTCAAGGACGGTAAAAACGAAGTTGCACGCTTGAATCTGGCGGCGGCCTCCACGATGGCGGGATGTGCCTTTACCATTTCCTTCGTTGCCCTGGCCCATGCCATGGCCCATACGGTCGGCATGCTCTACAACGTGCCCCACGGCGTGGCCTGCGGCATCATGCTCCCCAAGGTCATGCGCTACAATGTTGACCATGCCACGGATAAGCTGGCTTTGATCGCCCTGCAGCTTGGGGTCAATACATTCAATATGGACAAGCGCAAAGCAGCGCTCGCGGCCGCCGATGAGATCGAAACTCTCATGAAGGAAGTCGGCCATCCCATAAGACTTCGCGACCTCGGCGTTCCCGAAGACGGCCTCGAAGCATGCAGCATGCATGCCATGCAAGACCCTGTTTCTCTTTACAATGCACGTCCGGTGGGCAGCCCGCAGGAAATCCTGGATCTCTATAAACAGGTTTACTAGGCACCTGATCGAAAAATACAAGAGATCAGGTCGGATTGCTCCCTGTTCTCTTGTATTTCTTTACCTGAATCACAATATGAGGAAATGAATTATGTCCATCGTGAAACTGGATCCACCCGCCTATCAGACTATCCTGTCGGAGTTGTTCGAGAGAAAGCTCCGACCTTTTGTTCGGATCGAAATCTGTTCGACGGGGTGTTGCGATGCATCTCTGGGGCTGAGGCCGGATGCGGCCGACGCTACGGATCTCGTTGAGGAAGTGGACGATTTGACATTTCTCATGAGTCCCGAGGTTTTTGCCCTGATCGGCGAAGTTTCCATCTCTTGTGCCAATGAAGCCGGAAGAAGCGGCTTCATTCTCACATCGCAGCGCCCCTTGAACGAGTGGCAGGGTTTTGCTGTCTGCAATTTAAAGACGTGTTGAAAATAGAGACAGCGGCCTTGAACCCGGACAAAGGGAGCAGGGATTTCATGGGCAGTTCTCAGGCTGCGCATCCTTTTTTTTGTTCACTGACAACTGGTGAACACAGTTAAGGGGTTTACCTTTGAGCAGCGCTTCAAAACAAAGGTTGCAGGATACGCAGGTTGGATAAGCGCCCTGCCCTTTTTCCCACCGGCTGATGATGTCCGGCTCCCGGATCAGGGGCCGGCACAGGGAAATATAATCCGCATCCCGGTTCCGGATGACTTCCTCCATCATCTCGATTCTTCTCAAACCGCCGACCATCATCACGGGAACCTTGACCGCTTCCTTGATTTCCCTGCACCAGGATCTGAAATACCCTTCCTGATCCGGACCCTTGATCTTTGTTCGGAATTCCGTCTGGCTGTATCGCTTTCCCCGAAGACCCTGGCTGATTTCGATGGCATCAAACCCCCACTCGGCGCAGCGAACAGCGGCGGCTTTGCCTTCAGAGAATTCAAGCCCGCCGGCAAATCCGTCCGCAACCCCGATTTTAATCATCACCGGATAATCATCGCCAACCTTTTTTCGAATATCCTTGTAGATTTCGTGAAGAAAACGCAGCCGTTTTTCCGGGCTGCCTCCCCAGGCATCGGTGCGCTGGTTGGTAAAAGGAGATAAAAACTGACTGGGCAGATAGGCATGGGCACCGTGGACCTGAACGGCGTCAAACCCCGCGGCTCTGGCCCTGACGGCGGCATCACCGAAAGCCTGGATGACTTCGAAGATTTCATCTTCCGTCATGGCCCGGTGCTCCAGATCACAATAAGGATCGTTTGCAATCACGGACGGCGAAATGGCTTCGGATTTTTTATGTTTCTGATACACGGACGATTCCCTGCCGCCATGAAAGAGCTGCATGGCGATTCCGGCGCCGTGGGAATTGGCCGCATCCACGAGTTTTTTCAGTCCGGGTATGGCTGAATCATCGCTGACGATATTCTGAAAGGCGGAAATCCGGCCCGAAGCATGGACGCTGGCAATGCCGCTCACGATCAGGCCCACCCCACCCCTTGCCAGTTCTTCAAAAAGACGGATCTGTTTTTCAGTGACATGGCCAGCCTTATCCGCGCAGCCGTCGTAGGTGGCTGACCGGACAAAGCGATTGCGCAGCCGCAGCCCACCGATTTTCATGGATTCAAACAAGATGCTCATTGAAAACTCCGTTTATTTGCCGGTAAAAACCGGTTTTCGTTTTTCCAGAAAGGCGGTAAAGCCTTCCTTGCAGTCTTCACTGCTTCGAACCGTTGCGCTGCCTTGGGCTTCCACATCCAGCCCGGCATCGAGTCCTTCGTACAGCCCTGCGGAAATAGCGTCCAGAACGCAGCGCACGGCGATCGGCGGGCGGGCGGCCAATACTCCCGCAAAGGCCAGCGCATCGTCCATCAGCGCTTCGGGTGCGGAGAGTTGGTTGACGAGCCCGATCTCAAATGCCTGCGTAGCGGAGACTTTTTTGCTCATCAGGATCATTTCCAGTGCCCTGGATCGGCCCACGATCCGCGAAAGGCGCTGAGAGCCCCCCCAGCCGGGAATAATGCCGAGATTGAGTTCCGTAAGGCCGATCATGGCCTTGGGCGCATCCGCCATGATCCTGAAGTGGCAGGAAATGGCCAGTTCCAGCCCGCCGCCGAGTGCATGGCCGTTGATGGCGGCGATGACGGGTTTGGAGAAGCGATCGATCCTTCGCCACAGCGTGCGTGCCTTGGGGCTGATGATGGGCGAATTTGCGGAATCGCTGACATCAAAACCGGCTGAAAAGCACTTCTCGCCAGCGCCGGTAAGGATAAGGACCCGGACATTGCTGTCGTTTTCCACAATACCGACTGCATCCTCGAATTCATTCAATGTCGCCAGATTCCAGGTATTGGCAGGCGGGTGATCGATGGTGATGATGGCGATATGCCCGTTCAAATCGAATTTTATGTTCTGGTATGAAGGCAATTATATTCTCCTTTACGTTACAGCTTGATCGAAATTTTGGCTGCCCGTGCAGCCTTGCGGTTGCACGGGCCTGATTCAAAACTAGGATGCTTCACCCGTTGCCACCGGATCAACAACAACGGCTCTGGGATCATACATTTTTTCCTGGATGAAAATGCCGGGAAGCAAGGCACACATCAGATAAGCTATACCACAGGTGGCGATACCGGCGCCAATGGAATAATTGGTGGCTGCCCAACCGATCAGCACCGGAGAAATAATCGAACCCACCCGGCCCAGATTATAGGAAGTTGCCATGGCGGTACCACGAACCGATGTGGGAAAACTTTCACTCAGATAGGTGGCGAAAATGGCATAAGGTGCTCCGTAGAGCCCCCCGAAAACCAGCAGAAGATAGGCAACGTTTGATTTCGTGGCAAAATTCATGACCAAAGGAATATATATGGCAACCGTGATCCCCGTAACAACCCACATCACCCGCCGTCCGAATTTATCGCCCAACCAGCCGACAAGCGATTTAAAGAAAATCCCCGTGGCATAAGTTGTGGCCAGATACCAGCCCATGCTTTTCAGATCCACGCCAAGATCCTTGACCAGATAGCTCGGAAGCCAGGTGTTCGCCCCGTAGTAGCCGTATTGCAGGCCAAGTGACGCAAAACTCCAGAGAAGAAATATCGACCGGAGCTTTTTATCTTTCCAGATGATTCCAAACTCATTTTTCTTTTTCGGATTGTTGCGGGCCGCCTCGCGTGCCGCAAACCAACTGGGCGGATCGGTCAGTCCGCGCATCAGGAAAAGGCAAATGAACCCGGGGACAACCGCGATCAAGAACATGGGCCGCCAGCCCCATTTGGGCATGACGTATCCCGAAATCAGGGCGGCGATCACATAACCCACGGACCAGCCCGCCATGACGATGCTGAGGACCGTATTGCGGATCCGCGTCGGGACATACTCGGCAACCAGAAGGTTGCCGATCATATAGACGGCGCCAAGACCCAGCCCGGAGATGAATCGCATGACGGCGATCTGCCAATATTGATTGGCCATGCCGATAACTCCCGTGCATATGGAGAACAACAGGATGGACCACCATGTTACGCGGACCCGGCCGACGCGATCCGACGTCCAGCCAGCAAAAATCCCCCCCAAGCCCATCCCGATCAGCGTATAGGTGCTGAGGGCACCGGTCATGATAGGGGACATTTTCAACTCTTTCATGAAGCTTGGCATCGCAAGCGCCAGCACCTGAAGGTCAAGTCCGTCTACAATCATGGCAAGGACAATCGCAATCGTCACCCGCCACCCCATTTTGTCCATCTTTTCTCCGGTTGTCATTTATCCCTCCGAATTGGTAATGCTGCGTTTACATGTTGAATGGAATAAGTTTGAATTATGACTCATCTCCTGACTGATTTATGTCCGTTTCGTCAATGCTAACGGCTGGCCTTGCGGTATCCGAAAAATCTGTAGAGGCCATGTACTATTCTTTATGGACGATTACCCCTCTGGGCAACTTGCTGTCCGTGGCGCGTGTGTAAGGAAGCAGTCCGGCGTCTTTTGCCTCTTTTTCCAGGGCCTCCCGGTTTTTGGGATGGGCGATGGCAATCAATGCCCTGGCCCGTTGCCCGATCGTCAGGCCCCGCAGGCGGGCAATTCCCCATTCCGTTGCCACATGATCCACCATGGACCTGGGAACCGTGACATTGGCGCCCTTGGGAAGCATGGGAACAATTTTGGATATTCCCTTGTGCTCCGAGTAAAGGGCGATCACGCTGACCCCGTTTCCGTCATGAGACAGCATGGTGCCCATGACAAAGTCGAGTTGTCCGCCGGTACCGCTGATCTGAACCGGCCTGTCGCCGCCGATCTGCTCGGAGGCGATCTGCCCGGTCAGGTCCACCTGGGCCGCGCTGTTCAGGGAAAACATGTTCGGCTGGCCGGCAATGACCAGGGGGCTATTGGTGTAGCTGACCGGATACGTGGCAAAGGCGGGATTGCGATTTGCAAAATCGTACAATTTCCGGCTTCCCAGACAAAAGGCGAAGACGGATTTGAATCTGTCCATCTTCTTTTCACTGTTGGTGACAACTCCTGCCTCGATCAGATCCAGCATCTTTTCAGTCAGCATCTCGGTGTGAAAACCGCAGTTTTTGAATCCGCCGTCTTTCAGCAGGTCCAGAACCGAATTGGGAAGTCCGCCGATGCCGATCTGCAGCGTCGATCCGTTTTTGATCAGGTTTGCCCCCAGGATGTTCTCGGCGATCATTTTATCCTGCGGCGCGGCTTTGGCCATCGGCAGGCAAAAGGTTTCAAATTCTTCGTCTTCGACAACATGGGCCACCCGCGAGATGTGAATGGTCTCTTCGTGACCACCGAAAATCGTCGGCATGTCCTTCCGGACAATGACAACGATTTTGTCCGCCACATCCGCAATGGCCATGGTTTCACCAACGGTCAGACCGAAATTGAAATATCCGGCCGAATCCATCGGCGCGGTTACCAGAAAGAAGATATCAAATTTCAGACTGCTTCGGATAAATGCGGGCACATTATGCCAGGTGCTGGGAATATAGACGCCAATCCCGCGTTTTTTGGACTGCTCGCGGGTAAACCCCAGAACAAATCCGCTGTGCCATTTAAACACATCGCCTTCGGGGTCGGCATCGAAGATCTGGTACCTGGCCGTATCGATGTAGGAACGTATGGTAACGTTCTCCAGTTCGGTTTTTCTTTTGGCCAGGTATTTGTCAATCACGGTCGCCACATTTGCGGCGCCGCCGAAATGGATGCTGTCTCCGGATTTTACCAATCCGGCGGCCTGTTCCGCCGAGATCAGCCTGTCGCTGTATTCCTTTTCAAATCGATTTCCCATAAGTTTTTCTCCGGATGCCTATCAATTCATGTTTTCCCATATCATCGAATATCCCTGGCCCCGACCCACGCACATGGTGGTTAGACCATAACGGGCCTTGGGGTTTTCCTTGAACAGCCCGGCCATGAAGGCAATCAGGCGCGGTCCCGATGACGCCAGCGGATGCCCGTAAGCAATGGCTCCGCCCCAGATATTGACCCGAGGATCATCGGCTTTCAGCCCCAACCGGTCCAGATCATAAAGGGCCTGAACGGCAAATGCCTCGTTGACCTCGATGATGTCGATATCCTTCATGGTCAGACCGGCCTTTGCAAGTGCTTTCAGGGTGGCCGGAACCGGGGCCGTGCCCATGATTCTCGGATCCACGCCGGCAATTCCGGTGGACACCCATCGCATGCTCGGCGTAAGTCCCAAAGTTTTGGCCTTGGATGCACTCATCAAAAGTACCGCAGCAGCCCCGTCGTTCAAACCCGAAGCATTTCCGGCAGATACCCGTCCGCCCTGTTCCCGGAACGGGGTTTTCAGCGCTGCGAGGGTTTCGACCGTGGTTTCCGGCCGCGGATGCTGATCCTTGTCCGCCGTAAGCCGGGTTCCGTCCGCCATCTCCACATCGATGGGGATGATCATATTCTTCATTTTGCCGGATGAAATGGCCTGATGGGCTTTTTTCTGACAGGCCGCGGCGTACGCATCCGCCATTTCCTTTGTAAACTCGGGGAACCGGTCATGGATGTTCTCGGCTGTCTGTCCCATGTTAAAGGCAGAAGCATCTCCCATCACTTCTTCGAACCGGGGATGATTGTCCCGCATGAACCCCATGGGCAGATGCCCCATGTGCTCGACCCCGCCAGCGATCAAACAATCGGCCATGCCGCTTGCGATGTAGGAAACGCCGAAGCCCGTGGCGGTCAGTCCGCCCGCACACATGCGGTCAACCGAGCATCCGGGGATTTCCCATCCCCAGTCCGCCAGCATCGAGATCATCCTGCCGATGGTTCCGCCCTGCTCCTTGATCTGGTTCGTTGCTCCCCAGATCACATCTTCGATATCGCCCGGCTTTACCCGGGGATTTCTTGCCATCAGTGCCTTCAGCACGGCAACAGACAGATCCTCGGCCCGCGTGTTCCAGAAAATACCTTTTTCACCGGCGCGCCCGAAAGCCGTTCGCACGGCATCGACCACCACAACATCACTAATATTCGTGTTCATATTCTATCCTCCTTGCCGGCAATATCGCCGGAAGATCTATCTGTATTTCAAAGTTGGCAAAATAGCCGCAGATCATGGGCTTTAACTTCACCTTCCGGCTTTCAAAATGCATTGTCCGGAATTTCCACGATCTCCCTGCCGTGGCGGCAGCAGGTTTCGATGGTGGCCAGGGTATGGGGCAGGGTCATGTCCACAAAAAAAGTGGCTTGAAGCACCTTTCCCTTGAAAAAATCGTTTTCCTTGCCTTTTTTCTTGGAAGCGGGATGGGCGATGATGGCCATATCCAGAAGACGCCAGGCCATGGCGACTTCCCCGAAAGCAATCAGGGCCGGATAGGTATAGGAGGCCCACTGAAGCGGATCCGAGGTCATCCGCTGCTTCAGTTCCCCGGCCGCTTCCCAGAGCTGTTTCCCCACACCGGCAAGTGCCCGGACCCTGTCGCCAAGTTCCGGATGCTCCCGGTGTTTTTCGCAGAAAATATCGATTTCGGTTTTGAACGCATTAAACGGCGCGCCGTCCCGAATCGTCATTTTCCGTCCCATCAAATCCATGGACTGGACCCCGTTGGTTCCCTCGTAAAGCGACATGATTTTGGCATCCCTCAGGTACTGCTCCAGCGGATAATCCTTGCAGAATCCATAGCCGCCAAGGCACTGAACGGCGGTTTCGCATACGCGGAACCCCATGTCCGAGCAGTAGGCCTTGATGATGGGAGTCGTGAAATCCACCAGATTCTGATACCGATCCTTTTCCTTTCCGTCCGGCAGCTCAAGGGACAACTCCGCCCAGTAGGCGCCGGCATAGATCATGGAACGCATGCCATCCACCATGGCCTTCATCCACAGCAGCATACGCCGCACATCCGGGTGATCGATGATGGCAACGTTGCCTTCTTTTCTCCGGGCAATGTCCCTTCCTTGAACGCGCTCCCGGGTATATTCCAGGGCGTTTCGATAGGCTGTGCCGGCAAGAGTCATGCCGCTGACGCCCGTATTGATTCTTGCGGCATTCATCATCTGGAACATGTGGGCCAGGCCGTTATTCTCCTTGCCGCAGAGGTAGCCGATACACCCATCGGCAGCGCCGAAATTCAGCACTGCTGTCGGAGAGCCGTGCAAACCGAGTTTTTCTTCAATCGATCCGCAGACCACATCGTTTGACTCCCCGAGGGAGCCATCCGCATTGACGCGAATCTTCGGAACGACAAAAAGGGAAATCCCCCTGACGCCATCGGGTGCGCCATCAATCCGCGCCAGCACCAGATGAATGATGTTATCCGTCAGATCATGATCTCCCCAGGATATGAAGACTTTCGTTCCCTTGATTTTAAAATGATCCCCTTCCCGGTACGCGGTTGTCTGGAGATCGGCCAGATTGGATCCGGCATTGGATTCGGTCAGGCACATGGTGCCGGCCCATTCGCCGCTGAACATTCCGGGAACAAACCGTTTTTTAAGGTCTTCGGTGCCGAAACTTTCAATCAGATGGGCCGCGCCGTGGGTCAGACTCGGAGCCATGTTGAAGGACTGACAGGCCCCGTACATCATGTCGTTGATAATGATGCGCATCATGTGTGGAAAGCCCTGGCCCCCGTATTCCGGATCTCTTGCCGCGGCTGTCCAGCCGTCGGCCCCATACTGCCTGAATGCTTTTTTGAACTCCGGCGGGCAGGAAACCTTGCCCTTGTCAAATGTCACGCCCTGGCTTTCCCCGATTTCATTCAGGGGATCCAGAACCCCCTTGGCAAAGCTGATGGCTTCGCTGACCATCAGATCCAGGGTTTTTTCGTTCAGGTCCCTGTAACGGTCCAGGGTACAGAGATGACCGTAATTGAGCTGTTCCTTCAATATGAAGTAAATATCCTTCTGGTTAACCTTGAAATGTCCCATTTTCACTTTTCCTTATGCTTTTCGGGTCCCGTCTTCGTTGTACGTGTACCAGCCCTTGCCGGTTTTTCGGCCCAGATGGCCTGCCTTGACTTTGCGCCTGAGCAAGAGGGGCGGATAGAATGCGGGGTCCCCGGTTTCCTTGTAAATCGACATCATGGCCCCGTAAGTGATATCCAGGCCCACCATGTCTCCGGTTTCAAAAATTCCCATTTTTCTTCCCGAAGCCAGGCGAAGCCCCTTGTCGATGTCCTCGACGGTCGCCACCCCCTGCTCCACCAGTTTCATAGCCTCGATGGTGGAAGGAAAATTGATCCGGTTGATGACGAATCCGGCAATATCCCGATCGACCATGATCGGTTCCTTGCCGATTTTGATGACAAAGTCTCTTCCGATTTGCGCGGTTTCATCGGAAGTGGATGCGCCCTTAATAACCTCGACCGCCTGCATCATCGGGACCGGACTGAAGAAATGAATGCCCAGAACCTTTTCCGGCCTCTGGGTGACGGCAGCCAGTTCCGTGATGGGGATGGATGAGGTGTTGCTGGCAATCAGGGTCCGGGGATCGCAGATCCCATCCAGTTTCCGGAAGATTTCCTGCTTGAGTTCCATGTTCTCGTAAATAGCCTCGATGGCAAGATCCACGTCTTTTCCGGCCGCAACATCCGTGGTTGCAACAATCCGCTTCATAACGGCGGCCTTGTCTTCGGCAATCTTTCCCTTTTCGGCGAATTTTCCAACGGACCAGGCGATATTCTTCATGGCCTTGTCCAGAGCTTCATCGGCGACATCGGTCAGGATCACGCCGATCCCGGCCTGGGCGCACACCTGGGCAATCCCGCTTCCCATGAGGCCGGAGCCCATAACCATTACCTGTTTCACATTCATCTTAGCCTTCTCCTGATAAGTGTCATTGACAAAGCAACAAAAGGATTGCGGTCCATTTCCGAAACATGCTTTCCCCCGGCTTTGCATCAACATGATGGATTGATCTTGAGCCCAATGGCTGAATGCGCCTTAGTAAAGCAAGCCGTGTTCCAGAAAATCAAAATATCCGATAAATATTTATAACAAGCCGGATAAACAGATAATATTAATTTTCTGGGAAAACCTCGGGCAGAATATCGTCTGGAAAAAATGTAGATGATTCTATACATAAAAACCCGCTAAACTGAAAAGCATTGCAATCCAGGAAGGTTATCTCATGTAGAGATATTTCTACATGAATAGAATCATCTACATGATCTTGGGCGGCAGGGATAATGGAATTAGGGGGTTTCGGCTGGGACCTTCAAAAACGTCTTGGATGCTGCGGTACTTTTCGTAAAAAGCCTTGTTTGCCATTTATCAGAAATCAAGCGGGCTGCGGGCTTTCTTGATCGCCTTCGGCACCCGTGTCTCGTGCAGATGATATCGCCGGCATTCTTGTGTTTCCGGCACTTTGGTCAGATTCATGGCGGGGAAAATCGATTGCCACACAAAAGGATTGGATGAGAAGCTTGCTGCTGCTGTACCTCTGTCTGCTTTTTCTCCTACAATTTCCGCAGAAAATGCCCCAGGATTTTTCATTCTTTTTCTGAAATGCGATATTTCCTGCAAAAATCCAGATAAAACCGCAGCCATTTTTTTAGATTGGATGCAAGCCGGTCGGAACCGACCTGTTTTTCAAAAACGCTTCAAATTCAACCTGCAACTGTAACGGGATGCTGTCCATGAATGATATCCAGAATCTGCTATTTTCATATTATTGCGTGATATACGGAAAAACAAATTAATTGACAGAAATGTCTTGTCAAGTATTATTTCATGATATATTGGATAATTAGCATGAAATGAATAACTGCATTCCGGCGGGATGGAAAAGCCGATATAGCTGATACATCCCGGAATCATTGTACACTGAAAAGATATCCAGAAACTATAGAATTACTTGTTATACAAAAACGGATAAAGTATGGAAACACCACGGTATCAGCAACTTCAGGGAAGTGGGACTTTCTCAGCGCCTACGGGCAGCTTCTCCTCGGAATTCCTGCTTCTCCGCAATCCTTACTGGATGGGAGTGCTGGCAACTATGGGGGACCAAATTGAGGCATTTAGCCAGTTCGTCTCCAATGCGGGTATCTGGCAGCTTCGTGGCACTCTTGAAGATGGGAGGACGGTTCAATCCGATTCTCTGCTTCAAACTGGCCCCACTGAGCCACCCTACAACGTTGGCTTCTCTATTTTGGAGGACATTTCTTTTGGTGAGCTACGTGAGGAGCCACCACTAACGAGCGAATTCCCTCTCGTCAACTGCTTCGAGGGGTCTATTTCAATGCAGCACCAGGACTGGGAGCTTACTATCTCTGCAGATCCATCAATGAAGCATGCTCAGATTCTTTCCAAGCAGTGGAGGCTGCCCTGCGAGGGTTTGACCCTGCATTGCAATTGCTCAGGCAAAAAGCCCGCGGATCATCTTGGCATCGCCAGTTCTGTCATGACGCTTACATCATTAGCCCTGGGTACAGGCGTCTCTAGTCATCGACATATTTTACATTGGCCTTCCTCGGAATTGGAGACTTGGCGGTTCATGTCTGGTGACGAGTTGGGGCCTGGCCTTGCGATTCCTTCCCACATGCTTGACAACTTCATCTCAACTGCCCTCCCTTCTATGGAATCCCTACTGCCCGAACAACAGGCATTGATTCGGTTGGCTACAACATACATCAACCTCTCCGAAAGGCCATACCTGGATACTCGTTTACTTGCAATCATGCAGGCGTGGGAATTCCTCTCCATGGCCTGGGTGGAGAAGCCTACCCTTCCAGCGGACCTGCTATGCCTTCGGTCACGAATTAAAAGGCTTCTTAGGGATTGGAGGCAAGATCATTCCTCCAGTGATCCAGATGGCTTTTGGGGCAGTCGGCTTGTATCGGCCCTGGAATGGCACAGCCTCCAGCAGCAAGTGGAGGAATTCGCATCAATGTGGAACATCGATCTACAGAGGCTTGGAGTCGACCTGACCCTATTGAGGCGCGTTCGGGATAGTGTAGCTCATACGGGTCGGTTGCCAGAAGCTCCGTCGGTGGATGCGGAGAGCCGATTCAACCTCCTTAGAAATGCGCGGCACTCCTTGCGCCTCGTCCTGCTCCAACTCCTTGGCTATCGCGGTCTCGTGATGGTAAGCGAGAATGGGTGGAAGGCGACAAAGAGAATGGAAGAAGCTCTCTCAGGAAAATACGGTGCTGTATAACAATCTGCTGGTAGGGACGCGCAAACAGCCGCGCGCCCCACAGCAGCACGTTGGGCGGCGCGCATGGTTCGTGCCTCCAACGGAAGCAATAGGAGTTGAAGACTGGATGCAAGCACTTCGATACGTTCAGAAGCTCCACGAGACGCTGAGTGAGGTCTCAGAGGGTGGCGGCAATCAGTCGCTTTTCGTCGTGATGGATCACGATCTTGTCGCGAGGTCGCGAGTCCATGCATACAAGTGTATTGAGGAGCGGGCCAAGAACGCGGTGCACACAGACTCCCATGACTTTCGGCAGATGTTCGTTGCAGATCTGATGAGTCGCAATATTTTTAACTCCCGCATTCGCTACTGCGTCGCAAAGCTTCAGGAATTCGCGATTCCTTCTTCTCAACAGTACGACTTCATTTCAGACGCAATTGCCTTGTATGTTGGAGGCGATTGTGTGGACCGTTACGGTCAGACAATGAGTGTACGCGACGCCCTTGTTGCCGAGGTGGCGATGTGTTTCGCACCGTGGTACCGCCCTGACGATATCTTTATGCTCGACTTTGCCGAGGAACACTGTTTATGCTCCCGTAAGCTTCGAGAACGCCTGTGGGATATTACTGCGCTTGGGCGCTATGTTCTGAAGCTTCCGTCATTCGAGACAATCATTACGATCCTTGCTGCGGAAGTCGTACTCTCGCGTCGACATCAGTACAGGTTCGTTAGCCGTCAGATCTTGGAGGACCTTCGTTCCGGACGCGGCTCGTCTCGCGGAATACCTTACTCGCTGCGCATGTTTGATCTCGTATCGGATGACCGCGAATCCGTCTTGGACGAGCGGGGGCATCCTATCAGCCATGTTGCCCTTTCTCCCTTGGGCGAGAAGGTGGTTGAAAGCGTGCTGCAATCTGAGGATCGTCTGCAAGATCTCATCCTGGTAATGCTCGAATCAGAAGTCGAAAACGTGGATACATCTATTTTGGGATTCGATAAGACCTCTACCCAGGCAGACATCGTCTCTGCGTCTCTATTGGAATCCGATGATAAGGAATCAGTGAGGCGCTCGGCATCGTTCGCACAGAAGGGCGCATATGTGGATGCTTTGCGGATGCTGTTTCCGCTGACCGAGCGATTGGTGGATGCTACGATCAGACGACTGGGCTATGCAAATCCGGGAAGCGGCATGGCCAAGAAAGTTGGCTTGCTGGTAGCTAAAGGCATTCTGTCACATGACACCGCGAGCTTTGCCGAAATTGTGACTGCGCGCAACAAAGTCGCACATGGGAGTATTGGGCGAAACGATCATGTGCTGCTGAAGCCGCTGTATGCGCTGACCTTCAACTACTTGGCGCGACTCGTACAAGAGGTCGAGAGCAATGCTATCAATTTGGAGGCTAAGAGCGGATGAGGGGACTGCCCAACGAATGCGTCAACCGGACGCGCGGGGACACGTGGTGGCGCCTTCCTCAAGTCCCTTGGCCGCGCGCTGGTTACGCTGGTGTTAGATAAAAGTAAGGAGGGCTCTATGATTCGTAAGTCACATTTAGTATTATTGTATTTTTTCTTTGGAATTTTTATTTTGGCTTTTCTAATAAGGCAGCCTACTTACGCATCTCTGCAGAACCTTATGGATGAAGCAAAAGCATCAATGCCTGAGAAAATCAAAGACACAACCATTAAAAACAGAGAGTGGACTCGAATTGCTTATACAGAAGTTCTATTTAAAGCCAGAGGGTTCGATTGGGGAACGAATCCAAGGTGCGCCCGCCGCCCGCCAAAAGCGGGCTTGAGACGATCCGCGGGCACCGAACGCATACTAATCGTTAGACATCGGTCCAAAAACGATCACTTTCAGTGTTCGCTCCCCGAAGCGGAGCAGTGCTGCCGCACGAACACACAATTGCTCAGTGCTTCCTTGGAGGAGAAACTACCATGATGATTAGCCCTGTTTCTTTTGGTAACAGCAGACTTAACTTAACTAATCTGTTCCTTGCATTGATCCTCTTTGGCCTAGCTGGAGCAACGTCGCTATCAAGGGGAGAAACAGCACCCAGTATAAAAAGGGTTACTATCAACCAATTGCCTGTAGGCTGGGAAGAAAGGTCACATGCAGAACCCGTGTTGTTCAACATTGCCAAACGCTACAGCGAGACCAACTACAACATTCATATAGATGTCAGGCAGACTCCTATGGAACAGATCCATGATTCCCTCGAGGCGTTCAAGGCCAGTTTCAAATTTGTGCCGCCCATCGATGATCCTGATTCACCACTCTATGGGGTTCAAATAGGACAAATTTCGGCAGCAACCCAAATCAACCTGAATGGTCACCGCGCGTTTAGAGTCAGAATCATCGCATCCCCCGTGGCTTGCAAGTTTACGGAGTACTATAACATCGAGCTTCGGGACGGCTTATTATGGGCACTGGTTTCGGTGCTGATCGATAACGACCTCATCGACGATCAAAATGGCTATTGCACTCAGTCCCGAGGGGAAAGATGGGCGGAGGAAGCGTTCGAAATAGTCCGTAGCCTGCGGTTTAATGTGTCTGATGGGGTGCCCAGTGATCCTCCTATTGTTCCTCCTATAACTGTAACTGGGCCACCTTGTCCACCTACGGAAACGCTGATCCATAGCTACATGATCGATAGAGACGGAACGTCTTCTACATTTCCGGTGGTGCCTATACCGAAGTGGAATTTGGCTCCAGGCTCATACGGTCTTTGGGTGTATGGGGGAATTGGTGCAGTCGTAAAGATAGAATTCAAGATGGGCGTTCCACTTGTCAGGTCCCACGCGGGAATATCGCCAGAATGCACACCGAAGCCCGGGTTTTTCACAGTCCCTGCTGGCACGTTTGCAAATAGATTTAAGATTGATCAGTTAATTTCCGGTGTCACTTGTGAGACTCATAAGGTTATATTTGAGAGGGGATTCTCTATTTGTACAGATAATACTGGTGCAGCGCGTGCCGCAGGAAGTGGTCCAGAAATAGTTCCGTCTCATCTCCCGCCCCCAGATAACAATGCCGGTTATCAACTCTATTTTGACGGTAGGCTTGTATCAGGCCCTGACCCCGGCCCTGCTGATCGTTATACACGTCAACAGGCTCAAGAAAACTGCGACTGGAATATGCAAACCAAACCTCATATTCACATTCGCTGCGTTTATAATGGAGAGCTTCTTCGTGATCGGCCAGCTTCCTCCGCTAATAAGGGTTATGAACTCTATTTTGACGGCAAGCTCGTCTCCGGGCCGGATGCAGCGGGCTATACCCTTAGCAGGCACAGGAGAATTGCCGATTTAATCTCAAGAGCAAGCCGAACGAATAAGGATAGATTGTGAGAGCGGAGCGAACCACAATCTTATCCGTTTGGTTGGACAAGCCCGACACTTTATATAAGGAAATATCTTTTTTGAAAAGGAGTTTACAGAGAATCTTTATCGAGGTGCACTTTTTTCAGGACGTGGGGATGCCATAGCATTTTACATGCTTTTTAACAAGCCGAATTATAACATAAAGTTTTAAACCTCCTGATGAAAGTTACTGCCAGCCCTTGCCATAAAGGTAAGTTACCCTGATTCCAGTCCAGGATAACGAAAACCAAGAATAGTCATCGGGGTTTGACAGCAGGGGCACTTAAAAACAGGTCTTGGCCGCTCTTTGATAACTGTAAGAAAAACCCGCAATATCAATTGCACAACAGCCAGCAGTTTCTTTGCATTGCTATGGAGAAACCCATAGTCCCTGACCCGGCGAAATCCCCTGGGCAGGACATGCTGCAGGATGAGAAACAAAAAATCTTCTCCCTTGAGGGTGCGATATCGAGTCTTACCGGTTTTGCTTTCAATGTATTGAAAGGTGATTTGGCCGTTCTGATTTGAAATGATATTTTTTTCACTGATCACCCCTCGGTACAGATATCGGGATAAGTATTTCAGGGCGCTCATCCCTTTTCCGACATGGGAGCAGTCAACGACCCATTCACCTGGAACGTTTCCGGGGATGGGAAGCCTGGCTTCATTCAAAGCCGCCAGGAATCTGGCCCGGAAAACTTTTGCCATGGCCTTTTGGTTGAACAGATACTTGCTTTTTTTCTTTTTCCACTGGCGCCTTTTTTTATCAATACCTCCGCCGAGAACCACGGCGTGAATATGTGGATGGAAATCCAGTTTCCTGCTGTTGGTATGCAGGACCATGGTCATGCCGATTTCCGCGCCGAGGTTTTTCGGATTCAAGCCAAAATCCTTAAGTGTGCTTGCGGCGCAGGAAAACAAGATGGAATACACGGTTTTCTGATGATTCCAGGCCAATGACCTTAATTCACAGGGCAGTGTAAACGTCACCATAAAATATAGAACCGGCAACAGCTTTGCCTGCTGCCGGTCAATCCACTGGTTGACTTCATGGTTTTGACATTGCGGACAACTGCGGTGCCCGCAGGACAGAGGTCGCCACTGTGCATGACCACAGGGACAACGCACATAAAGTTCGCCGCAATCCTTTGTGCGGCAACTGGCCATGGCATGAAGCGCCTTGAGATGACCCGGCAATGCGAGCTTTTTATACCTGGCTGTAAAAGCAGAATAATATTGTTGAATAATAGTGGCAATGCCATGATCACACCTTCTTCAGATCGACATGAAGGCTGTTGATCAGAGCATTAATGGCAGTCAGGCTGTCTTTTTCCGTGACATCCGTCAGGTGAGCATAACGTGCGGTTGTTGCAGGACTGGAATGACCGAGCAGTGCCTGAATATGACGAAGGCTCAGACCTCGTTCAAGAAGATGAGTGGCAAAGCTGTGGCGATTATGCCGAGCTCGGCATAGTCGCCACTATGCCGAGTACCTGACTATGCCGAGTAGATTCACTGATTACTGATTCATCAAGGTTTTGACGCCTGAAGACTCGGCATATTTTGGACCGTTTCGGCTTTGCGGACCCGTCCAGGGTGACAGTCATGAATCTAGAGCCACAGCGCTCTGGGCAGGATCTTGGAAAAAGCCTTACTGGTCTGGAATGTTGTAGGTGCTGAGCACATGCGAGTTTGCGTCTCCCTGTCAAATTCCCGATTTGCGAGAAATGCCGTCCGGAATATGCCGAGTGAGGCCGGTCGGCAAATTCAAGACAGATAGTATTTTCAGACGCTTGAACTTCTTGCAAGGCGACTCCTCGGCATAGTGGCGAAGGGAGTGTATATGGACTTTTTTTTAATCCCGCATTCTTCGACCACTGTTTTCATGGCTTTTTGTGCACCGCCTCTATCCATATGAGTTGTTGCCCGCTGGATGGTTTTAAGATGGCCATTGGCATTGGGGAATATAAAATAGGGATGACGATGCCTTTTCCAGAGTTCACGCAAAGCTTGCAAGGTCAGATCCGGTAATGGCAGAATACGATCTTTGTGGCCTTTGCCCCGGCGGATATGAACCTTTTTACGCCCTGCATCGATATCTCCGACCTGAAGAGACAAAGCCTCTTCAAGGCGAAGTCCCAGGGAATAGGTGGTCAATAAAAAAACACGATAGCGTAATTTTCGTGTTGCCCCGATGAGTTGCTCCACTTCGGCAGGGGTAAGAATATCCGGTATCGTCTGAATCTTGGGAGGCTTGACGATGGTCAGCCATTGCCAGTCCTTTTT